>JAJYLV010000106.1 GCA_021787445.1 Chloroflexota bacterium
GAAGATCACGCGCATCGCGGGCGCGAGCGAGCGGTCCGGCGGCGCGGCGGCGTCGCCGCCGGTCCCGGCGAGAGCGGCGGCGAGGAGCGCGAGGGCGACGACGACCGCGACCGCCGCGAAGATCGCCCCGCCGGGCGACGGCCGCAGCTCGACCGCTCCGTTCACCGAGCCGGCCTCGAAGAGGGCCGCGCCGGCGGCGGCGATGGCCGCGACGCGCAGGAGGGAACGCACCTACGCGGCCAGCGCCTGGCGGACGGTCCCTCCCCCGATCACCTCGTCCCCGTCGTACAGCACCGCGGCCTGCCCCGGCGCGACGAGCGCGGGCTCCGCGAGACGAAGCACGCCACGCTCGCCGTCGACCTCGACCTCGCAGCGGATGGGCGTGCCGCGGTAGCGGACCGCCGCCGTCGAGGCGAAGCGCGCCGCGGGCGCCTCGCCGCGGGTGAAGCAAAGCTCGTCGAGCGCGTACATCCGCGTCGTCACCTCCTCGCGCGTCCCCACGACCGCCGCGTTGCGCTCGAGGTCGAGCCGCAGCACGTAGAGGCGCTCGCCGGCGGCGGCCCCGACGCCGCGGCGCTGGCCGACGGTGAGCCCGCCGACGCCCGCGTGCCTTCCGATCACGCTCCCGTCCGCGCGCTCGATCGGACCCGGGACGAACGCCTCGGGCGCGCGCCCGCGCACGAGGTCGCGGTGGTCGCCCGGAACGAAGCAGATGTCCATGCTCTCGGCCTTGCGTGCGTTGGGTAGCCCGTACGTCATCGCGAGGGCGCGCGTCTCCTCCTTCGCCGCCATCTCCCCGATGGGGAACAGCGTGCGCCCGAGCTCGCGCTGGCCGAGCATGTAGAGCGCGTAGGACTGGTCCTTCGCCGCGTCGCGCGCGCGGAGGAGGTGCCAGCGCCCGTCGTCCTGCCGCACGCGCGCGTAGTGCCCGGTCGCGAGCCGGCGTGCGCCGAACTTGGCGATGACGTCGCGCAGCAGCGCCTCGAACTTGACATGCGCGTTGCACGCGACGCACGGGTTGGGCGTGGCGCCGTGTGCGTACGCGCTCACGAAGCGGTCGACCACCCCGCGGCGGAAGACGTCGGCGTAGTCGAGCGAGTAGAAGGGGATCCCCAGGTGCGCCGCGGCCCGGCGCGCGTCCTCCCCCGCCTCGTCCGTGCCGCAGCAGCGCGGCGCGTCCGCCGCGGCCGGCGCGTCCACGAGGCGCATCCACACGCCCACGACGTCGTAGCCCCGCTCCGCGAGGATCGCCGCGGCGACGGAGCTGTCGACCCCGCCGCTCATCGCCACGAAGACGCGCTCGCTCATGGGCGCGCGACCGCCTTCACGTAGGTGTCGCCCGCGCGCTGCTCGGTCATGAGGGGACGGTGACGGTCTCCTCGGACACGGCGCGCAGCCGCGCGACGACCCTCGGCAGCACCTCGAGCAGCCGATCGACGTCCTCGTCCGTCGTGCCGCGCCCGACGGTGAGCCGGAGCGAGCCCTGCGCGACGGACCGCTCGAGCCCGATCGCCGTGAGGACGTGCGACGGCTCGGTGCTCCCCGAGGTGCAGGCCGACCCGCTCGACGCGGCTATCCCCTCGAGGTCGAGCGCGACGACGAGCGACTCGCCCTGCGTCCCGGGGAAGCAGAACGACGCGTTGTTCGGCAGCCGGCGCGTGGGGTGCCCCGTGAGCACGGCGCCTGGGATGCGCGCGCGGACGCCGTCGACGATGCGGTCGCGGAGCGCGGAGAGGCGGCGCGCGTCCCGCTCGCGGCGCTCGCTCGCGATGCGCATCGCGGCGCCGAGGGCCACGATCCCGGGCACGTTCTCCGTCCCGGTGCGGCGGCCCTTCTCCTGTCCGCCGCCCGTCTGCACCGTCGCGCAGCGCGTGCCGCTCCGCACGTACAGCGCGCCGACGCCCTTGGGCCCGTAGAACTTGTGCGCGTTGACCGAGACGAGGTCCACCGGGAGCGTGCGCACGTCGAAGGGCAGGACGCCGACGCTCTGCACCGCGTCGGTGTGGAACGTCACGCCCTTCGCCCGGCAGATCTCTCCGATCTCCGCGATCGGCTCGATCGTCCCGATCTCGTTGTTGGCGTGCATGATCGAGACGAGCGCCGTCCGCGGCTCGATCGCGCGCGCCACGTCGGCCGGGTCGACGAGCCCGTCGCGACCGACGCCGATCCGCGTCACCCGCGCGCGCCCGTGCCGCTCGAGGTCCTCCGCCGTGTCGAGCACGGCGTGGTGCTCGATCGTGCTCACCACAAGTCCGTCGGCCTCGCCCTCGCGCGCCGCAAGGACGCCGCGCAGGGCGAGGTTGTCGGCCTCGGTGCCGCCGCTGGTGAAGACGACCTCGGCGGGGTCGGCGCCGATGGCCGCCGCTACCTGCTCGCGCGCCTCGTCGACGAGCGAGCGAGCGCGGCGGCCCTCGGCGTAGATGCTCGAGGGATTCCCGGGGACCTCGCGGAGGACGCGGGCCATGGCCGCGGCGACCTCGGGATCGACGGGCGTCGTCGCCGCGTGGTCCAGGTACGTCCGCCGCATCACATAAGAAAGGATACGAGCGCGGTCAGCGCGGGCCGGGCTTCGTCTCCACCTTCAGGCCCAGCTCGGCGAGCTGCGCGGGATCGAGCGCCGCCGGCGCGTCGAGGAGCGGGTCGTACCCCGTCTGCGTCTTCGGGAACGCGATCGTCTCGCGCGCGCTCGCGAGCCCGGCGAGGATCATCACGGTCCGGTCCATCCCGGTGGCGATCCCGCCCTCGGGCGGCGCGCCGTACTCGAGCGCGTCGAGGAGCGCGCCGAAGCGCGTCGCCGCCTCCTCCTTCGAGATGCCCATCACCTGGAAGACCTTCTCCTGGAGCGCCCTGCTGTGGATCCGCACGCTGCCGCCGCCCAGCTCGTTGCCGTCCACGACGAGGTCGTACTGCGTGCTGTACGCCGTGGCCGGGTCGGTCTCGACGAGCGCCGCGTCCTTCTCGCTGAGCGGGCCCGAGAACGGGTTGTGCGAGAACGTCCAGCCGCCCCCTGGAGTGCGCTCGAACATCGGGAAGGGGTGGACCCACAGGAAGTGGTGCGTCGACGCGTCGGCAAGGTGCAGCTCCTCGCCGAGGTGCGCGCGCAGCGTCCCGATCGACGCGCTCGCCGTGTGGTCGTCGGACGCGACGGCGAGCACGAGGTCGCCGTTCGTCGCGCCGCTCGACGTCCGGATGCGCTCGAGCTCCTCGGCAGTGAAGAACTTCGCGACCGGCGAGCGCACCTCCGACCCGGCGAACGCGAACGACACGAGGCCCTTGGCGCCCTTCGTCCGCGCGACCGCGGCCCAGCCATCGACGTCCTTGCGGCTCGCGCCGGCCTTCCCGGCGACGACGATGGCACGCACGACGTCGCCGCGCGCGACGGCGTCCTTGAAGACCGCGAACGAGGTGCCGCGCACGGCCTCGCTGAGGTCGACGAGCTCCATCCCGAAGCGCGTGTCGGGACGGTCGCTGCCGTAGCGGCGCATCGCCTCGTCGTACGTCAGTCGCGGGAAGGGCGTGCGGTGCAGTGGCTTCTGCGCGAAGCGCTCGAAGACCTGCGTGTAGCACTCTTCGGTGATCGACATGACGTCCTTGGGCTCGACGAAGCTCATCTCGACGTCGAGCTGCGTCAGCTCGTAGATGCGGTCGGCGCGCGGGTCCTCGTCGCGGAAGCACCGCGCGATCTGCACGTACTTGTCGATGCCGCCGATCATGAGGATCTGCTTGAGCTGCTGCGGCGACTGCGGCAGCGCCCAGAACTTCCCGGGGTAGTAGCGCGAGGGGACGACGAAGTCGCGCGCTCCGGTCGGGTCGGAGCGGATCATCATCGTCGTCTCGATCTCCCAGAATCCGCGCTCGACGAAGAAGCTGCGGATGAAGGTCGTCACCTCGTGCCGGAGGCGCATGAGGTCCTTGGAGCGCTCGCGGCGGAGGTCGACGTAGCGGTACTTCCACCGCAGGTTCTCGTCGACCGGCGTCTCCTCGTTCACGTAGAAGGGTGGCGTCTTCGCCTCGTTGAGGATCTCGACCGTGCTCGCGACGACCTCGATCTCACCCGTCGCGAGCTTGTCGTTCCGCGTCCCCGCCGGCCGCTCGCGCACCGTCCCGTGCACGCGCAGCACCCACTCGGAGCGCACGTCCTTCAGCGCGGCGTGCGCCTCGGGCTGGTCCTTCGCGCTGGCGACGATCTGCGTGATGCCGTAGCGGTCGCGCAGGTCGATGAAGGTGAGGTCGCCGTGGTCGCGCCGGCGGTGGACCCAGGCGCACAGGATGACGGGCACCGTCGCGTCGACGGCGCGGAGCTCGCCGCAGGTGTGCGTGCGGAGCATCTAGCGCCCCTCCCGCGCGATCCCCGGCGTCGCGAGGGTCGGGCGCGGCGCGCGCGCGACGTGGCGGCCGACCTCGGTGACAACTGCGGCGAGCCGCGTCACGCGCTGCTCTTTCTTCGTGAGGTCGCGGACGATCACGTTGCCGCCGCGCGCCTCGGCGGTGCCGCGGATGACCGCGACCTTCGCGCCGTGCTTCACGGCGCTCTCGAGCTGGCGGTCGAGCGGCCTCGTCGTGTAGTCGACCGCCACGGTGAATCCGGCGTCGCGGAGCGGCTCCGCGAGCTGCATGCGGTCGGCCGCGTCGCCCGGTTCGCCCGACACGACGTACACGTCGGCCGCGGGGTCGCCCCCGAGGTCGACGCCCTGCTGCTTGAGCGCCTCGTAGAGGACGTCGAGCCCGCCGGCCACCCCGGTCCCCGCGACCTGCGGCCCGCCCATCGTGCGCACGAGGCCGTCGTAGCGGCCGCCGCCGGCGACGGCGATCTCGCCCGCCTTCGCGAACCCGGGATCGGTGAGGATGTGCTCGAACACGGTGCGCGTGTAGTAGTCGAACCCGCGCACGAGCGTGTCGTCCACCTCGTACGCGATCCCGAGGCGCTCGATGCCCTCGAGCACGCTCGCGAAGTGCGCGGTGTCCTCCTCGCCGAGGAGGTCGCGCACCTTCGGCGCGCCCGCCGCGATCTCGCGGTCGCGCTCGACCTTGCAGTCGAAGATCCGGAGCACGCTCGTGCGCAGCCGCTCGCGGCACGAGGCATCGAGCTCGCTCTCGTACTTCGAGAAGTACTCGACGAGGGTCTCCTTCACGCGCGGGCGCGACGCCTCGTCGCCGATCGTGTTCACCTTCAGGCGGACGTCGACGAGCCCGAGCTCGGCGAGCAGGCCGCTGGTGAAGGCGACGATCTCGACGTCGGCCGCCGCCTCCGGCGCGCCGAAGCACTCCAGGTCCCACTGCCGGAACTCGCGGTAGCGGAGCAGCTGCGGGCGCTGCCCGCGGTACATGCGCTCCGCGCAGTAGAGGCGGACGGGCTGCGGGGCGCGATGCATCCCGTGCTGGAGGTAGACGCGCGTGACCGCCGCGGTCGCCTCGGGACGCAGGGCGAGGCCGCCCTCGCCGTGGAGCGAGACGTCGTACATCTCCTTGCCCGCGGCGTCGCTCGCCTCGCCCGCGGTGCGCAGGAACACGTCGCGGTCCTCGACCGTCGGCGACTCGATCGCGAGGTAGCCGTAGCGCGCCGCGCGCGCCGCGATGACGGCCTCCAGACGCGCGAAGGCCGCCGCCTCGGCGGGCAGGAGGTCACGCATGCCCCTCGGGGCCTGGTACTGCGGCATCGTCAGCTGAGGTTACAAGTTATGGTCTTGAGGTGCCCCGTCCGATCGTCCTCTTCGCCGCGCTATCGCTCCTCATCGCCGCATGCGGCGGCGCCGCCGCGCCACGCGGGTCCACCGTATTCACGCTCCCACCCACAACGAGCGCTGGAGGTACCACCACGTCCGCTCAGACACCCTCACCCTCACCGTCGTCCGCACCGGCGACCACCGCCGTCGTCACGCTGGAGAAGGGCGGCTCATTCACCATCGCGCTCCGTCCCGACAAGGCGCCGAACACGGTGGCCAACTTCATCAAGAAGGCCCGCGACGGCGACTACATCGGCACCACGTTCCACCGCGTCGTACCGGGGTTCGTCGCGCAGGGCGGCGATCCCCTAAGCAAGACGGATCCCGCACGCGCAGGCACGGGCGGAGGCACACAGCCCACGGAGCTCAGCGATCTCCCGTTCGTGAAAGGTGCCGTCGGGATCGCGCGCGGTGGGGACATCAAGGTCAGCAACGCGAGTCAGTTCTTCATCTGCCTCGCCGACGCGCATCACCTCGATGGGCAGTACACGAACTTCGGTCAGGTCACATCAGGAATGGACGTTGTCCTTGGGATCGAGGTCGGGGACAAGATCAAGTCGATCGAGGTGCACTGATCCCTGTCCCCTCACGCCGGTGGGAAGCCTGAGCCGTCGTCCTCACGTCGATCTCGTGGAGGCTCGTCCGGGGTCATCTCGGCCACGCTCGGACCGCTGAGGAGCATCGCGACCCCGAGTACCGCGACGAGGAAGACGACCCCGAGGCCTGTGACCTGAAGCTCGCTGATCCTGACGTTGTTGCCGGAAGACGAGATCGCGGGCGGCAGCAGCGGCGGCCAACCCTTCGCGAGCAGGATCGCCGCGAGCACGGCGCAGACGAGGACGATCACACCCGCGGCCCCGCACGCGGCTCACGTGCGGCCTCTCGGAGACGTGTGTAGGGGGTCCGGCGGCAAGGCCGCGACCGGGGTCGCCTCGATCACGGTCTGGCAGGGGCGTCGCTCTTGCGAGGATCGACCCGGATCGCGCTCAGCGGCGCGACCCGCCAGCGGAGGAGAGTGAGCGCGGCGGCGACGCCGTCGGTCCAGCGGATCTTT
>JAJYLV010000016.1 GCA_021787445.1 Chloroflexota bacterium
GCGCACCTGGCCCTCGGTCAGCAGGCGGTCGCTCGCCTTGGCCGCGGCCATCACGCGGTCGATCCGCTCGCGCGTCGGCTCGTAGCCCCGCTGCTCGAGCCAGAAGACCACGTTCGACTCCCCGCTCATCGGACCGATCTCGATGCGCTGCTCGCGCCCGATGACGCTCGCGGGCACGCCCGAGTAGACGCGGTCGGCGAGGGCGCGGTCGTTCTTGCGGAACGCCTTCACCACGGCGGCGGCATGCACCCCCGTCGCCGTCCGGAACGCGTCGCTCCCGAGCATCGGGTAGCTCGGCGGGATCTCGACGCCGCACTCCTCCGACACGAGCTGCACGTACTCGACGAGCGGCGACAGGTCGTTGTCGATGAAGCCCCACAGGTACAGGTTCACCAGGAGCTGGTCCATGGGGCTGTTCCCGACCCGCTCGCCGATGCCGAGGGCGCAGCCGTGGACGCGGTCGGCGAGCTCGGTCGCCGCGAGCGCGTTGATGAGGCCGAGGCCTCGGTCGTTGTGGCCGTGAAAGTCGATCTTCACGTCGCGGCCGCGCACGATGTCGTCGCGCGCGAACTGGAGCAGGTTGCGCACGCCGTCGGGCGTCGCGTGCCCGACGGTGTCGGAGAAGCAGATCCGCTTCGCGCCGCACGCGATCGCCGTCTCGTAGAGGGCGACCAGGGTGGCGGGATCGGCGCGCGTCGTGTCCTCCGTCACGAACATGACCGGCAGCCCCTCCTGCGCGAGCGCCGTCACCGACTCCTCGACGCTCTGGAGCATCGCGTCGAGCGACCAGTCCTCCGCGTATCGCCGGATGGGGGACGAGCCGATGAACGCGCACGTCTCGATCGGGACGCCCGAGGCGACGGCGGCGCGGATCGCGGCCCGCACGTCGGCGCGGTGGGTGCGGATGGCCTGGTTCGGCTTCAGCTTCACCAGCGTCGTCGTCTCGCGCGCGAGCTCGACGATCTCGTCGCGCGCCCGGTCGGACGCTCCGGGGAGGCCGATGTCGGCGGTATCGATGCCGAGCGCGTCCATGAGGTGGAGGAGGCGCTTCTTGACCGCCAGCGAGGGGTTCCGCACCGACGGCCCCTGCAGCCCGTCGCGGAGGGTCTCGTCGTCGAGCTCGACCATGCGGTAGCCGGCCTTCTGCGCTCGGCCGTCGCGGTTCCAGTCGTAGACGAGGCGGTCGAGCTCGCTGCTCATGGCGAACGTGCCGGCGTCGCGGACGGACGCGGCGACGGCGTCGCGATCCCCGTACCGAGGTACGCGGCGAGCGCCGGTGCGACGGCCGATCCGGTCCACCGAACGTACGTCACGTCCTCCAGGTCGGCCCCGGCGTGCCGGTCCGCTGCGAAGGTGTACGTCGTCGCGATGAGCGGCATCGTGATCCTCTCCAGCGCGTCGCGCAGCCGGGCGCGGTCATCCGGGCCGGACGCCCGCGCGGCGGCCAGCAGGAGCGAGAGCGCGTCGTACGCCGTCGCCGCGTGAACGCTCGGCGTCCCGAAGCGCGCCGCGTAGGCGCGGAGGAACGCGTCCCGCGCCTGGTTCTCGGGCGTGGTCGGCCGTCCGTCGAAGGGCAGGACGCGGCGGCTCGAGGGCCAGATGGCGCGTGCCGCGAGCTCCCGGTGGCCCTGGAGGTCGCGCGGCGTCGTCAGGTACGAGAGATAGAAGAGGGTCGGCGCCCCCGTCGCCTGCGCGGCCCGGGCGAGGGGCGCGCAGGCCGCGGCCGGTGCGGTGCAGTGAACGCTCTTCAGGACCGGCAGGCTCGAGCGTACGACCGGCGGGACGCTCCCGTCGGAGGGGAGCGGGATCCGCGTCAGCTGCTCGAGCTTGCGGCCGGCGAGCTCCGCCTCGAGAGCGTCCGCCTGCGGGTCGATCTGCTCCACGGGATCCGTGAGTACGAGCGACGGGCTGAGCGTGCGACGGATGACGACGTCGTTCACCTCGTCGGATGCGATGTCCGGCCACGTCGGCGCGAGGCCGAACGTCCAGCGCCCGCCGGCATCGCGGACGGGGTCCGCGGGGAGGGGGAGCGTGAAGAGGACGGGAAGTGCGGCCGCGTCGACGGCGGCGCCGACGGTCTCGTCGTAGAGGATCGGCGTCCCGACGACGATCGCGTCCGTCGCGGCATCGACGGCGGCGGCGTGGAGATCGACGAGGAGCGTGGCATCGCTGCTCGCGGCGTCGACGACGTTCACCTTCACGGGGAACGGCGTCTTGCCCTGCTGCTGGTCCAGCCACAGCTGCAGCGCGTCGCGCTGAGCGGCGCCGATCGCCTCGCGCGGGCCCGACAGGTCGAGGAGGGCGGTCACGTCGAGGACGCCCTTCCGCGGCGTGGGCGTCGGCGTCTCGATCGCGGGCGGGGGGGCGGCGCACGACGCGACGAGGACGCCGAAGAGGGCGAGAGCGCGGAGCGCCCTCACGGGACGGCCTACGCGCGTGTGCCGTCGGGAGGCGGGTGTCCCTCCGCGTAGACGTGGCGCAAGAGGTCCTCGGGTCGAGGGTCGGGCGCGGCCTCGGCGGCGTCGATGGCGCTCTCGATCTCGGACGTGATCTCCGCGCGCATCGCGTCGAGCTCGGGCTCTCCGACGCCCTGGTCGAGCAGATACGCCCGCCCGCGCGCGACGGGGTCGCGCGCGCGCCACTCGGCGACCTCGTCCTTCGAGCGGTAGCGGCTGTCGTCGTCGTCGCTGGAGTGCGGCCGGTAGCGGTAGCAGGTCGTCTCGACGATCGACGGCCCCTCGCCGCGCCGAGCGCGGTCCGCGGCCCGTGTGGTCTTCTCGTACACGTCGAGGACGTCCATCCCGTCCGCGAGCAGGCCGGGGATGCCGTACCCCTTCGCTCGCTCGTGCGGCGCCGCCGACATCTGGAGCGCGTTGGGCGTCGAGATCGCGTAAAGGTTGTTCTCGATGATGAAGACGACGGGGAGGTCGTGGACGGCGGCGAAGTTCACCGCCTCGTGGAAGTCGCCTGGGCTCGTCGAGCCGTCGCCGCCATAGGTGAAGACGATCCCCTCCTCCTTGCGCATCTTGAGCGCGAGGGCGATGCCGGCGGCCTGCGGGAACTGGGTCGCGATGCAGACGGAGCCCGTCACGATCTTCGCCTCGGGGTCGCTGAACTGGTTCACGATCTGTCGTCCGGCGGAGTTCGGGTCGGTCGCCTTGGCGAAGACGCCGAGGAACTGATCCGTCGCGTCCTGGCCGAGGACGAGCGCGACCCCGACGTCGCGGTAGTACGGGTGGACCCAGTCCGTGCCCCTGCGGATGCACCACGCCGATCCGACCTCGGCGGCTTCCTGCCCGTCGGCGACGCCGACGAACGCGGCGCGGCCCATGCGGTTGAGCTGCATCATCCGCTCGCCGATCATCCGGCACTCGAGCATCTTCCGGTACATCCCCTTGACGTCGTCGAGCGCCAGCCCGAGCGCTTCGTGACGCGGCCGCGCGGCTGGGGAGGACGCCTTCGTCCGGACCGCCATCGTCACGCGAATGGTACGTCGGGGCGGACCCACAGCGGGACCGCGACGGCGACGAGCCACAGCGCGATCGCGACGTGTCCCGCCTGCGCCGCCTCGTCCCCGGCGCGTGCGCCGAAGACGATCGGCAGCGCGGCAGCGGCGAAGGCCGCCACGCCGAGCGCCGCCGTCACGACGCCGAGAGCCCGAGGGAGCACGGCCGTCTCGGCCCACATCTTCCCGATCGTCCACCACCACATGCCGAGGAGCACGAGCGCCGCGGGCCGGGCTGCGGGGTCGATTGCGCCAACGATCCCGATCGCTCCGTGAGCGACGCCGGTGATGGTGCCGAGGATCGCGCCGCTGCGGCGCACGGAGGCGTGGCGCGGATGGACCGACGCGATGAGCGGCAGCAGCAGCGGATAGCCGACCGCGATGAGCGTGTCGTAGACGTCGCTCCCCGCGGGGACGACGGCGAGACCAAGGTGGGCGAGGGCCGCGAGAACGCTCCAGCCCGCTGCCTTGCGGGCGTCGAGGAGCTCGCCGACTACCTCCCCTTGATGCCCTTCTCGTCCCACTCGTAGAAGCCCCGACCCGTCTTCTTCCCGAGGCGCCCCGCGGCGACCATCCGCTTGAGCAGAGGCGGCGGCGCCATCCGCGGCTCCTTGAACTCCTCGAAGAACACGTTGCCGACGTGGTAGGCGATGTCGAGACCGGTGTAGTCGAGCAGCTCGAACGGCCCCATCGGGTGGCGCAGCCCGTTCTTCACCGCGGTGTCGATGTCCTCGACGCTCGCGATCCCCTGCTCGAGGACGCGGATGGCGTCGAGCATGTACGGCACCAGGAGACGGTTGACGATGAACCCGGCCACGTCCTTCGAGACGACCGGGACCTTCCCGATCCTCTCGACGAAGGCCCGGAGCGTAGCGACCGTCTCGTCGCTCGTCGTGACGGCCCGCACGACCTCGACCAGGGGCATCACCGGCGCGGGGTTGAAGAAGTGCAGGCCGGCGAAGCGCTGCGGGCGCTTCGTGGTCACGGCCATGTCGACGATCGGGAGGCTCGACGTGTTCGACGCGAAGATGGCCGACGGCGGGCAGAGGGCGTCGAGCTCCTCGAAGACCTTCCGCTTGACGTCGGCGATCTCGAGAACGGCCTCGATGACGAGGTCGCGGTCGCGGAACGCCTCGAAGGAGGTCGACGCGCCGATCCGCCCGCGCGCCGCCTTCGCGTCCGCCTCGCTCATGCGGCCGGCCTTCACGACACGCGCGAGCGAGCTATCGATGCCTTTCCACCCTCTGTCGATGGCCGCCTGATCGACCTCGCGCACGGTCACGGGAAAGCCCGCCGCGGCGATCACCTGCGCGATCCCCGATCCCATCGCCCCGAAGCCCACGACGCCCACGCGCTCGATGGCCATCACACGCCTCCCGACGAACGGCTGTAGCGCGCCGAAGGCTAGTTGATAGGCTTCGGTCGTGCCCACCGTGAGACCGAGCGGCCCCGGCGCGGTCGACGTCGAGCTCGACGTCAACGGGATCCGGACCCCTCTCCACGTCGCGCCGCATACGACCCTCCTCGACGCGCTCCGCGAGGACGTCGGCCTTCTGGGTGCGAAGAAGGTCTGCGACGAGGGGACCTGCGGCGCGTGCACCCTCCTCGTCGACGGGCGGGCGGTCTACGCCTGCATGACGCTCGCGGTCGCGTGCGCCGGGAGATCGGTCGAGACGGTCGAGGGCCTCGCGC
This sequence comes from Chloroflexota bacterium, assembly GCA_021787445.1. Lineage (GTDB taxonomy): Bacteria > Chloroflexota > Limnocylindria > P2-11E > P2-11E > JACPOT01. The sequence goes on from JAJYLV010000016.1 coordinate 5,198, forward strand.
GCGACGGCGAGCTCCATCCGGTGCAGGAGGCCTTCATCGCGCACGACGCTTTCCAGTGCGGCTTCTGCACCCCCGGGCAGATCATGTCGGTCGTCGCGCTGCTGCGCGCGACGCCCTCGCCGAGCGCCGACGAGGTCATGCGCGCCGTCTCCGGGAACCTCTGCCGCTGCGGCGCGTACCCGAACATCGTCGAGGCCGCGCTCGCCGCGGCCCGCAAGGGCAAGGAAAGACCATGAAGGGGGAGCGAGGATCGGGCTCCGCCGGTCCGAGCGACCCGCCGCGAAGCGAGGCCGCGGGCCGAGCCGACGGCGATCGAGCACGGGTCGTCCGTACCCGCAACGAGTTCGAGGGCGAGGTGATGGAGCAGCTCGCGCTCGTTCAGGGCGACGACGCCGAGGCGTGGGCGGCGGATGCGGTCCTCACGATCGTCGGGCGCCCGCAGCGTCGCGTCGAGGGCGCCGCGAAGGTCACCGGACGCGCCCGCTACACGCACGACATCCGGCTGCCCGGGACGCTCCACGCGCGCATCCTCCGCAGTCCACATCCGCGCGCGCGCGTCCGGCACGTCGACGCGAGCCGGGCCCTCGCCCTGGCGGGCGTCCGGGGCGTCCTCCATCGCTTCAACACGCCGAAGACGGCGTTCCGCGGCGAGGAGACGATCTTCCGCGAGGAGGTGCGCTTCGTCGGCGACGAGGTCGCCGCCGTGGCGGCCGACACCGAGGCGATCGCGGAGGCCGCGCTTTCGCTCATCGTCGTCGACTACGAGGTGCTCCCGCACGTCGTCGACCTCGAGGAGGCCATCGACGCGGCATCGCCCCGCATCGACGAGAAGGGGAACGTCCTCGACGCGGACCGGTATGAGCGTGGCGACGTGCGGAAGGAGTTCGCCGCGGCGGACGTCGTCGTCGAGGGGACCTACCGCACCTCGACGCAGCTGCACAACTCGCTCGAGACGCACGGAGCGGTCGCCGTCTGGGACGGCGATCAGCTCACCGTGTACGAGTCGACGCAACACGTCTTCGGCGTGCGCGAAGGGCTGCGGAACGCCTTGCACCTTCCGCTGGCGAACATCCGCGTGCTCTGCGACCACATGGGCGGCGGCTTCGGCTCGAAGGGCGGTATCGGCAAGTACACGATCGTCGCCGCGCTCTTCGCGCGCGAGATCGGCGCTCCCGTCCGCTGTGTGCTCGACCGCCACGAGGAGAACGTCGCCGCCGGCAACCGCTCCGCGACGCTCCAGCGCGTGAGGGCCGCCGGGAAGGACGGGCGCATCACCGCGATCGCGCACGAGTCGTGGTCGAACGTCGGTCAGGCGCGGTGGGTCGCCGATCCGACGGGCCCGACGAAGGGCCTCTACGACGTCCCGAACGTCCTCGCCCACGCGCACCGCGTCTTGACGAACACCGGCTCGCTCGCGGCGTTCCGCGCGCCGGGGTACGTGGAGGGGACGTTCGCCCTCGAGTCGGCGATCGACGAGCTCGCCGACGGCATGGGCGTCGATCCCCTCGCGCTGAGGCGCCGCCACGCCGGATCCCAGGTCGACCCCGTCAGCAAGATGCGCTACTCGCTGAAGCGCCTCGTCGACTGCTACGACATCGGCGCGGAGGAGATCGGGTGGTCGCGCCGCGCGCGCGGCGGCCTACGCGGCTCGGCCCCGGGCCTGAGGCGAGGCCTCGGAATGGCCTCGCAGCTGTGGAGCGGGGGCGGGACGCCGCCGGCGTACGCGACGGTGCATCTCAACCCCGACGGCACCGCGGTGGTGCGGATCGGCACGCAAGACATCGGCACGGGCACACGCACCGTCATCGCGCAGGTGTGCGCCGAGGAGCTCGGTATCGACGTGCGTGGCGTGCGCGTCGAGATCGGCGACACCGACGCCCCGTACGCCCCCATCTCCGCCGGATCGCTCACCGTCGCGTCGATCACGCCCGCCGTCCGCCTCGCCGCGAAGGACGCCCGCGAGCAGCTCCTCGACGTCGCGTCGGGCGTGCTAGAGGTCGGCCGCGCCGAGCTGCGCGTCGAGGGCGGCGCGGTCGTCAGCCGGGGCGCGCGCACGCCCATCGCGAAGGTCTTCGAGGACCTGGAGAACTACACCGTCATCGGCAAAGGCTCGCGGATGCCGAACCCCGACGACATCGTCCTCAAGACGTTCGGCGCGCACTTCGCCGAGGTCGAGGTCGATCCGGCGACGGGGATGGTCGTCGTCGAGCGGGTCGTCGCGGTGCACGACGTCGGGCGGATCGTGGATCCGCTCACCGCGCGCTCGCAGGTGGAGGGCGGGGTGATCCAGGCGCTGGGCTTCGCGCTCTCGGAAGAGCGCGTCGTCGACAAGCCGACCGGGCGGGTCCTCACGAGCGGCCTCGAGACGTACAAGGTCCCGACCGTGCGCGACGTCCCGCGGATCGTCGTGCGCTTCGTCGACGTCCCCGATACCGTGGCGAACAACGTGGGCGCCAAGGGGCTGGGCGAGCCGCCCATCATCCCCGCGGCGGCCGCCGTCGCGAACGCCGTCGCGAACGGGCTCGGCGTGCGCATCCGGCACCTGCCCCTCACGCCGCGGCGGGTGCTCGACGCGCTGGCGGCGGCGTCGTGAAGCCGTTCACGTACGTCCGCGCGACCTCGGTCGCGGAGGCATCGCGCATGGTCGTCGCCGGATCCGCGCCGCTCGCCGGAGGCACGGACCTGCTCGGGCTCATGAAGGGCGGGATCGCGTCGCCGGCGCGGCTCGTCGACCTCGGCGGGATCGACGGACTGAACGGCTGGTCGCGCGAGCGCGGCGCCGGCCTGCGGATCGGCGCGCTCACGCCGCTCGTCGACCTCGAGACGAGCGACCAGCTCGCGCGGCACCTCCCGATCGTGCGCGAGGCGCTCCGCGACACGGCGACGCTCCAGCTCCGGAACGCCGGCACGGTCGGAGGGAACCTGCTGCAGCGCAACCGCTGCTGGTACTTCCGCGACGCGGCGATCCAGTGCTGGCTGAAGGGCGGAACGCAGTGCTTCGCCAAGGAGGGCGAGAACGAGCACCACGCGATCATCGGCACCGCGCGCGGCTGCAACCGCGTCGCGCCCTCGGACCTCGCGCCCGCGCTCATCGCGCACGATGCGCGCGTGACGCTCACGAGCACGCGCGGGACGCGCTCCGTTCTCCTCGCCGACCTCTTCACCGACCCCGCGCTGCACAGCCGCGAGGAGCACACGCTCCGTCGCGGCGAGATCCTCACCGAGGTGCAGGTCCCCGAGTCCGGTCTCCAGCGCCGAGGTACCTACCTCAAGGCCATGGAGCGCAAGACGTGGAGCTTCGCGCTCGTCTCCGTCGCGGTCGCGGCGCGCATCCGCGGCGGCAAGCTCCGCGACCCGCGCATCGTGCTCGGCGGTGTCGCGCCGGTGCCCTGGCGCGTCGAGGCCGCGGAGGCCGAGATCGACGGCCACCCGTTCAGCGACGACCTCGCCCGGCGCGCCGCGGACCTCCTCCTCGCCGACGCGGCGCCTCTGGCGAAGAACGGGTACAAGGTGCCGCTCGCGAAGGAGCTCGTCCGCCGGGCCCTCGCCCGCATCGCCGCGGCGTGAGCCGCGTCGCGGCCATCATCCTCGCGGCCGGGACGTCGAGCCGGTTCGGTGGGGAGAAGCTCCTCGCGCCGCTGGACGGCCGGCCGATCCTGCAGCACGTGCTGGACGCGGCGAACGCCTCGACGCTCGACGAGATCGTCGTCGTCGTCGGCCATTCCGCGCCGAGGGTCCTCGCCGGCGTTCGGCTCGGCCGCGCGCGTGCCGTCGCGAACCCCGAGTTCGCGCGCGGGCAGTCGACCTCGCTCCGCGCCGGTCTCGCCGCCGTCGCGGACGCGGATGCCGCCGTCGTCCTCCTGGGCGACCAGCCGCGCATCCGTGCCGCGCTTCTCGAGGCGCTCGTCGCCCGTCAGCGGGCCACCGGAGCGGCGGCCGTCGTCTCGTCGTGGCACGGACGCCGCTCGCCCCCGGCGCTCCTCGGCCGCGCGCTGTGGCCGCACCTCGCGACGGTCACCGGCGACGTCGGCGCGCGCGAGCTGCTCGCCGGGCGCGACGACGTCGCCGTCGTCGAGGTCACCGCGGCGCTCGGCAGCCTCGAGGACGTGGACAGCAGCGACGACATCGCGCGGCTGAAGGGTGCGGGTCCTCTCTAGTCGCCTCCCGCCGTGCCGTGCGCCGGGACCTCTCGTCCGGGGACGACGACCTCGCGCTGGCCCAGCTCGTCGGCCCAGGCGGGGAACTCCTCGTGGACGGTGTCCAGGCGCATGCGCCCGGTGACCATCGAGCGGATGCCGGGCCAGTTGCGCGGCACGAGGAAGATCGCCGCGAGGTGCAGCCCGACGACGATGAGCGTCAGCCACACCGAGACGTCGTGCAGCCACGTCGACCACCTGAGCACGTCGAGGGGCACGGCGAAGAAGTAGTGGGCGGCCTTGACCAGGCCGGTGGCGACGACGATGACCGACAGGATCGCGAGGGGCGTGAAGGAGAGGACCTTCTCGACCGAGAGGAACTTGCCCTCGCGCGTGGCGGGGCGGATGCCGACGGCCGCGAGGGCGTCCTGCAGCCAGACCATGCGCAGGCGCAGCCCGAGGACCCCCGGCTGGCCGTAGGTGCCGAGGTACCCGAAGAGGCGCGCGATCGCGGGGCCGACGTCGCCCCAGCGCGGGAAGAGCGCGTCCTGCCCGCGAACGCGGCTGTACAGCACGAAGGCCCCGCCGGCGAGGACGATGAGGCCCGCGCCGACGAAGTGGACGACGTAGAGGGTCGGACGGCCATCGACCGTGGTGTCGAGGCCGAAGAGGCGCAGCAGCCACGCGCCGGTGATGAAGGCGAGGACGAAGCCGAGGGCGACGGCCCAGTGGACCAGGCGCTCGCCCCAGGCGTAGCGGATGACGTCGCCGTCGGTGACGCGGTCGCGCCCGCGGCGCACCACCGCGGCGAGGACGAGCCCGAGGACGACGCCGACCGCGGTCGCGAGGATGAGGAGGCGCGAGCCGTCGACGACGATGGGCAGGAGCGAGCGGTCGGTCTGCCAGGTGACCGTGGGCATCCCGAGCGCGAAGAGCCACACGGCGCCGCCGATGGCCAGGAGGAGCAGCACGATGTCGCTCGCGATGGGGAACGCTTTCGTCTTCTTCACACCAGCTTCTCCCACTGCTCTTGCGTGCTGGGCTTGAGATCGAGCGCGAGGTGGTCGCTCTTGATGTACCCGGCGCGGATGGCGACGTTGACGGGGCAGCGCTCGACGCAGATGGGCCCCCCCGTGCGGCCGATGCACAGGTCGCACTTGACGTACGCATTGGTCGCCGGGTCGCGCACGACGCGCTTGCTGTCGATGGGTAGCGACGTCCGTGCGAGGGTGCCCTTCCACTCGACGGGGCAGTCGACCTCGCACTTGCCGCAGTCGATGCACTCGCCCTCGCTGATGTAGCGGTCGCCGGTGGCGGGGTCGATGCGGAGCGCGTCGGTCGGACAGTTGGGGACGCAGTACGGCGTCGGGCACTGCCGGCACGTCGAGGGCGAGAAACCCGAGCGCGCGGGGACGTAGCTCGCGAGCTGTGTCTGCAGCTTCACGTCGCTCGTCGCGAGGATGCGGATGCGCGGGACCGCCGAGCGCCCGACGGAGGCGTGCCAGGTCGAGCAGTTCACCTCGCAGGCGAGGCACCCGACGCACAGGGTCGGGTCGGTGACGACGACCTTGTCCGAGAGCGGCCGCTGCGCCGCAACGGCGGTCGCGGCGCGTCCGAAAGCCCCCGCGCTCGCGGCGACGACGCCGACGGCCGCGAGCCCGCCGAGGACGAGGCGGCGGCGGGAGAGCGCCTCCTCGGAGGTCGCCTCGCCGGAGGTGTCGCGCGTGTCCTGATCGCTCATCTCTCCCTCCCTCACCGGGCCGCCAGCGCCGTCAGGGCCTGGCGCACCAGCCCCTTGATCAGCGGGACCTTGTACGCGTTGGAGGCCAGTGGCTTGGCGCCGTCGGCCGCGAGCTCGGCGGCCTGGGCGATCGTGTCCGCAGCGAGGCTCTTGCCCTCGAGGAAGGCCTCGGCCTTCGTCGCGCGGTGCGGCGTCGGCGCGACCGCGCCGAGGGCGATGCGCGCGGTCTGGATGACGTTCGTGCCGACGACCTGCGCGCCGACCGAGGTCCGCGCGAAGTCGATCGAGCGCCGGGGGGCGGCCTTGAGGAAGACGCTCGGCGCGCCGAGCGCGCCCGGCGGGACGCGCACCTCGGTGATGATCTCGTCGGGCGCGAGGACCGTCTCGCGCAGGTAGTCGGTGTCGGGGCCGACGAAGAACGAGGCGATGGGTACCGTGCGCTGGCCCTTCGGTCCCGCCACGACGACGCTCGCGTCGAGCGCGCTGAGCGCGGTCGCGGTGTCGGATGGGTGGACGGCGAAACAGGCCGCCCCGCCGAAGACGGCGTGGAGGTCGCTCGCCCCCAGGACCGCATAGCAGTAGCTGCCGTTGCGCTTGTAGCAGTCGGTGCGGTCGGCGTCGCGGAAGTACCAGCAGCGCACCTTCTGCGCGAGGTTGCCGCCGAGCGTGCCCATGTTGCGGATCTGCGGAGAGGCCACCAGACCCGCGGCCTGCGCGAGCGCCGGAGCCTTCTGGCTGACGAGGCTCGAGCTCGCGATGTCGCCGAGACGCGCGAGCGCGCCGATGGCGAGCGTCCCGGCGTCGTCCTTGATGTGGTCGAGGCCCTGGATGCCCTTGAGGTCGACGACACGGTCGGTCGGGAGCAGCGCATCCTTCATGATCCCGAGGAGGTCGGTGCCGCCGCCGAGCGCGCGCGCGTTCTGGGCCGAGAGGAGCTGCACCGCTTCTTGGACCGAGGTCGGTCGCGTGTATTCGAAGCTCTTCATCGTCAGCCTCCTCTCACTTCTTCATCTGCGCGATCGCCGCGAGCACCTTGTCGCGTGTGATCGGGAGATCGCGGATGCGGACCCCGATCGCGTTGTAGACGGCGTTCGCGATGGCGGGCGCCGGGGGTGAGGTCGGCGGCTCGCCGACGCCCTTCGCGCCGTACGGCCCGACGGCGTCGCCCGGCTCGACGATGATCGTCCGGAAGTCGGCGATCTTCGGGTGGTCGAGCGTCGTCGGCATCGCGTAGTTCTCCCAGTTCCACATCACCGGGAACTTCTGCTGCGGGTCGAACTTCATCTCTTCGCCCAGCGCCATCCCGAAGCTCATCGAGATCGCGCCGTCCATCTGCTGCTCGACGCCGAGGGGATTGACCGCCTTCCCGACGTCGTTCGCGCCGACGTAGCTCAGGAGCGTCACCTCTCCGGTGTCGAGGTCCACCTCGACCTCGGCGAAGCCGGCGGCGAAGGTCGACATCCCGTAGTTGCGCGGAATGGTGTGCGCGCCGCGGCCCATCATCGGGCCGCCCGTGCTGGCGACGACATCGGCGATCCGCACCTTCTTGGACGGGTCGGCCTTTACGAAGACGAAGCCGCCCCCGGTATCGAGGTCCTCGGGCTTCCCGGGGAGCATCGGCGCGTTCTTCGGAGGGAGCGGCCTCGCCGCCTGCTGGAGGATCTGCCACTTGAGGTCGAGGCCGGCCTCGAGCACCGCGCTCCCAGCGGAGATCGTCTGGCGGCTGCCGTTCGTCCCCGAGGAGTCCGGCGTGAAGGCGGAGTCACCCCACGAGGGATGCGCCTCCTCGAGATCCACCCCGACCGTCTCGGCGCCGATCATCATCATCGTCGTCGACTGGCCGCCGCCGATGTCCGTCGTCGGCTGGATGACGTCGAGGCTGCCGTCCTGGTCGATCTTCATCATCGCCGTCATCGGCATCGTCATGGAGCCGTGCGCGCACGCGTGTGCCGATAGGCCGATGCCGTGAGCCTTGTTGCCCTTGATCGCGGCCGCGGGCTTGTGCCACTTCTGCGTCCAGCCGATCGACTGGGCGCCCTTCTGCAGGCACTCGACGATCCCGCAGCTCGCCCACGGCAGCTTGCGCTGGACCGCGCCGCCGGCTTCACCCGCGCCGCCGAAGGCGTTCTCGAGGTCCGCCGGCATGGCGGCGTCCTGGTTGACCTTCGTCTCGACGTTCATGAGGCGGAACGCGAGCGGATCGACGCCCGCCTTCTCGGCGAGCTCGTCCATGAAGACCTCCTGGGCGAAGGTCCCCTGGGGGTTGCCGACGCAGCGCTGGAAGCCGCTCGGTCCGCGGTTCGTGAGCGTGCCCAGCTGCTGGAAGTACGCGTTGTCGACGTGGTACAGGCGCGCGATCGACACCATGACGTCCGTGAGGGAGAAGGCGCTGTACGCGCCCGAGTCGCTGATCGCCTCCGCTCGGTAGGCGGAGATCTTGCCGCTGCGGTCCGCCCCCGCCTTGAAGTCGACGACGGTCGCATAGCGGTGCGTGGCCGCCTTGAAGTTGGCGGGTCGCGTGTACTCGACCTTCACCGGCCGCTGGGTCATCTGCGCGAGGACCGCCGCGAAGCGTCCGTGGCGGGCACTGCTCGACTTGTCGCCGAATCCGCCTCCGACGTGCGGCGCGATCACCCGAACGTGGCTGCGCGGCAGCTTGAAGGTCGTGGCGAGCTCGGCGCGGACGCCCATGATGTATTGGGTCCCGGCGTAGACGGTGAGCTGGTCCGGTCCCTCCCAGTGGGCGACGGCATTGCGCGGCTCTAGCGTCGCGTGCTGCAACGTCTGCGTCGTGTAGCGTCCCTCGACGGTGACCGGCGCGGCGGCGTATGCGGAGTCGTAGCTGCCGCGCTTGGTGAGCGGATACGACGCGGCCAGCTTGTTGCCCTTGCCACCGCCTTGGAGGTCCGGCGCGCCGGACGCGAGCGCGGCCTCGGGGTCGGTGACGGACGGAAGGACCTTGTACTGCACCGTGATGAGGGCGATGGCGTCGCGCGCGGTGTGGATGTCGTCCGCCGCGACGACGGCGACCTCCTCGCCGGCGAAATGCACCTCTTGGCCGAGGATGTACTGGGGGGGCGGGCCGCCGAGCGACACCTTGGGCACGTTCTTGTACGTGATCACGGCCCGCACGCCGGGCAGCGCCTCCGCCGCCGACGTGTCGATCGACTCGATCGTCGCGTGCGCGTGCGGGGACCCCAGGACCGCGGCGTACAGCATTCCCGGGAGCTGGACGTCCGAGGAGAAGATGGCCTGGCCCGTCAGGCGCGCGGGGTCGCCGAGGCGGGGCACGCTGCGACCGACGATGCTCGTCGGCTTCGCCGCCGCGCGAAGATGAGCGGGGGTCTTCGGCGTGATCGCGATGAGGTACGCGTTGACCGCGTCGAGCTCGTCCTGGAACGCCCAGGGGCTCTCCGACGCGATGAGCTGGAACTCGGGATCGGCCAGCAGCTCGAGGACGCGCTTGGTCGAGATCTTCTTCGGCATCTCAGTCTCCTACGCGGCGGGCGTCTGGCCCGACGCCACGAGCACCGCTTCGACGATCTTCTTGTAGCCGGTGCACCGGCAGAGGTTCCCGGAGAGCGCGTGGCGAACGTCGTCCTCGGTGGGCTTCGCGTTCGCGGTGAGGAGCGCCGTCGCGCTCATGAGCATCCCGGACGTGCAGAACCCGCACTGCGCCGCACCGCGGTCCCAGAACGCCTGCTGGAGGTCGTTCAGCCGCCCGTGTGTGGCCAGGCCCTCGACCGTCGCGATCTTCCGGCCCGCCATCTCCTGCGCGAGCGTCATGCACGAGAGCGTCGGCTTGCCGTCGACGAGGACGGTGCAGGAGCCGCACTCCCCCCTGTCGCATCCGACCTTGGTCCCCGTCAGCCGGAGCTGGTCGCGCAGCATCTCCGCGAGCGTCCAGCGCGTGTCCACGGCCGCCTCGAACAGCGTGCCGTTGACCGTGAGCTGCATGAGGACCGTCTTCCCGGCCCCCGCCGGAGGGCCGACGCGGACGGCTTTGGGCGTTGCCGGCGGCGGCGTAGGGCCGACCGCGGTCGTGCAGCTCACGGCGGCGGCGGTGCCGGCCGAGGTGACGCCCGCGACCTTCAAGAATGCGCGGCGTGAGAAGCGCTTCGTGGACTGAGGGTCCGACACGCTTTCCCTCCCGATCGGCCGATCGATGCGACGCTGTACGTCGGGCTCGAAGGCTCGTCGCGCAGAGGATCGCGCGCGCATTCGGGGCGCGCATGACACGCGGGTACCACCTTCGTGGTACGCGCGGCCCGACTTTCCGCTCACCTCTGCCCGTCGCGGCGAGAGCGCGTCGCGCGCCCGTCGGACCTACGCGAGGTGGTGCTCGAACGCGTACGCGACGGCTCCGGCGCGGCTGTGGACACCGAGCTTGTTCAGGATCACCGCGATGTGGTTATGGACGGTGTGGGTGCTGACGCCCAGGCGGTCGGCGATCACCTGCGTACCCGCGCCGTGCGCGAGCAGGCCGAGCACTTCGGCCTCACGGAGCGTGAGGCGCGCCGGGGCCCGCTCCGTCACGCCATTCGTCGCGCGCGCCGCGAGCACGTCCTCCGCATCGGTCGCGAGCTCCTGCAGGAACCTCTCGAGGCGCTTGGCCCTGTTGACGTTGCGCAGGAGGTGCGCGAGCGCGAGCGGACGCCCCCCGGCGTCGCAGATCGGCAGGATGGAGACGTTCGCCCAGACGCCGTGGTCGCCGAGCGCCTGAATGTCGAAGTTGTGGATCGGCGCTCCCCGCCGAGCGAGAGCCCATTTCTCGCAGTGGAGGCGGCAGACCTGCCGGCCGGAATCGTCCGCACCGGCGATCACCTCGTAGCACGGGTGCCCCTGGACATCGTCGGCGCGCCGATGAAAGGCGCTCTCGGCGGCCTTGTTCCACGACACGATGGACCAGTGGTCGTCGACGACGAAAACGGGGTCGCCACACGCCTCGAGCGTGCGAAGGATGCCGTCGGCGACCGCGCTCGGCTCTTCGATGAACTCCCCCTTGGCGTCCACGCTATGAGCCGTCCTCCCTACGGTCGACCGTCGAAAGGCCTGACTGCGAGACCATCCGTCGGATGAGGCAGGGGCGAATGGCGCGCGCCGGCGTTGAGACCTGGTGGCATCGTCGCACCGTGGTCCGCGGCCTGTCCCAGCGTGGGAACGCGCTGGCGGACGCCCTCGCGCTTCGCGAGCACGACGTCGTCGCGTTCGTCGGCGCGGGCGGAAAGACGACGGCCATGCTGCGTCTCGCGCGGGAGCTTCGCGCCCGCGGCAAGGCGGTCGCCGTCACCACGACGACGCGCATCTTCGCCCCGGAGGAGCGCGGTGCCTTGCTGGACGTGGTCGGTCGCACGACGCGCGAGCTGCGGCGCGGCGTCCTCTCCGCGCTCGCGCGCGGGGATGTTCCGGTCGTCGGACGCGCGCTCGACCCGGATGGAAAGCTCATCGGCGTCGTGCCCGCCAGCGTCGCGTGGCTGGCGAAGCTGCCCGCGATCGACCACGTCCTGGTGGAGGCGGACGGCGCCCGCGGGAAGCCCTTCAAGGCGCCGCGCCGGGGAGAGCCCGTCATCCCGGCGGTGGCGACCCTCGTCGTCATCGTCGTCGGGATCGACGCCGTCGGCCGTCGCCTGCGCGCGGCGGCCCATCACGCCGCGCCGGTACGGAGGATCGTCGACGTCGGAGAGGACGATCACCTCGTCGCGAGCACGATCGCGCGCGTCCTCCTGCATCCGTCCGGAGGGGCCAGGGGCGTTCCGCGCGGCGCGCGCGTCGTGTACCTGATCAACAAGGCCGATACCGCGCTGCGCATCGCGCGCGCGCGAGCGCTGTCGCGGGAGCTGCGCCTCGGAGGCGCCCGCCATGTCGTGACCGTGGCGCTGCGCCGGCGCGACGCCGTCGTCCGCGTCGATCGGGAACGCCGCGTCAGGCGATCGCGATCGGAGTGACGGGCGCGCGGTCGAGGAGGTAGAGCGCGGCCTCGAGGACGCCCCCGCCGATCGCCAGTGCCTTGTCGGAGATGGTGAAGCAGTGTTCCCTCGCCGCCCGCGGGTCGACGTCGCCGACCTTCATTCCCGCGCGGACGACGATGCCGTCGTGGACGAGTCCGCGCAGACGGCCGTCGAAGGGGCATCGCAGCGCGACGCCCTCGACGTCGCCGAGCGTCTCGCCGGCGCGCACCGCGTCGCCGATGTCGCGCGCCGCGCGGAACACGCCATCCGCCGGAGCGCGCAGGACGCGGTCGGCGCCGTGCCCGTCCACGACGCCGGGTACTCCGGTATCGGGTTCGGCCTCACCCGACAGGATCACGCGGCCGAGGCGATGGCCGCGGTTGGTCTCGATGACGGCGTGCGCGTCGATCGGCGCGCGGAACCCCGGGCCGATGGCGATGACCACGGGCGCGTCGTCGAGCCTCGTTCCCGTGTTGCGCTTCGCCATGATCGCGTCGACGACGACCGGCGGATGGAGCTCGCCGATCGTTCGAGCCTGCGGGTCGATCACGACCGCGACGCCGCCGGAGCGCGCCGTCGCCGCCGCCTTGGCCGGCGAGCACACGCGACGGCCGACGATGCCCTCGATGCTGACGGCTCCGTCGAAGATCGCCTCAGCGAACGAGACCGTCCGTCGCACGACGAGCGGCTGCGCCAGCTCGGTCATCACCACGGGCCAACCCGAGCGCACGAGCCGATAGGCGATGCCGCTCGCGAGGTCGCCCGCGCCCTTGACGACGACGAGGTCATCGCGCACAAGCCTCTAGTACGCCGGGCTTATGCCCGCGCGGTAGGGCCGATGGTCCGGTCCGGTACCTCCGACCGACCGAACGGGTCTCTTGTTGCTTATCTGCCATACGGCCTAGCGTGCCGGGCGGATCAGCTCCGCCTCTTCGGCCAGCCTCCCGCGGGCACCTCGCCGCGCTCGAGCGCGAGCAGCCGCCGTTTCGCGTCGAGCCCACCGCCGTACCCACCGAGCGTGCCGTCGCTCGCGACGACGCGGTGGCAGGGCACGACGATGGGGATGGGGTTCGACCCGACCGCCGCGCCGGCCGCACGGGACGCCCTCTCATTGCCGGCGCTCCGCGCGATCGTCTTGTACGTCACGAGGTCGCCGTAGGCGATCCGGCTCGTGCGACGGAGCACGCGCTCCTGGAAGGGCGTGAGCCCACGCAGGTCCGCGGGCACGTCGAACGTGCGCCGCCGCCCCGCGAAGTACTGATCGAGCTCCCGCGCGAGCGGTGAGGTGCGACGTGCGTCGGGGACGATCGCCGGACCGAACAGCCGCACGAGCCGCCTCAGCTCCCACGCGCTCGGCTCGCGCCCGAAGTGGATCGTCGAAACGCCGCGGGGCCCCATCGCGACCCACAGCGGTCCGACGGGGGAGTCGACGACCCCGTACCCCACCGTCGCGAGGCCCTCGCGTCGCGCCCGATGCGCGAGATGCTCGCGCGCCTCGGCGACCGCGTCGTCCGTCCTCGTCATCGCACGTGCGCCCTCACCTTCTTCATCGCCTCGGCGACGCGCGTTCGCGCCGCCTCCTGGCTGCACTCGAGCGCCGCCGCGACCTCGCGGTACGGCCGTCCCTCCACCGCCCGCAGGACGAACGCGGCGCGTTGCCCCGGCGGGAGGACGCGGATCGCGCGCGAAAGGTCGAGGAGGGTCACGCCGTCCCGCTCCGGTGCCGCCAGCCGCAGATCGTCCGCGGAGACCGTCGGCCGGCGTCCGCGCGCGCGATCGATCGCCTTGTTCGTGGCGATCCGATAGAGCCAGGCGCGCTCGTTGCCGCGATGCGGCGGGGGCCAGGCGCGGAACGCGGCGAGGAAGGTCTCCTGGTACAGGTCGTCCGCGTCATGCCGTGACCCCGTCAGCCGCAGCGCGTAGGCGAAGATCTCGCGCTCGTGGCGCGCGAGGAGCTCGCCGAACGTCCGCGCGCGCTCGCTCAGGGCCGGCTGTCCTGCCGCGATGGCCTCACGTCCGATAGAACGGCCGTGGGCGGCCGTATGTGAGCCCTAGTCGACGGAGATGCGCTCGCGCTCGCGCGGCGCCTCGCGCTCCTCGGTCTTCTCGATCATGCGGTCGAGCATCGCGCGCACCGCGAGGAGCTGCTCCTTGCGCGCCGCCCGCATGTGCTCGCGCACCTCGGGCGGGAAGACCTCGTTCAGGAGCGAGCGCACCGGCCCGGCTTCGCGCTCGCGGCGCTCCATCTCCCGCACGCGGGATTCGAGCTCGCCGATGCGCGCATCCAGCTCGCCGTTCGCCGTCATGTCAGCCATGTCACACACCTCCTGCGCCTCTCGGCGCGGACCCCGTTCGCGTGGATGCGAAGCGGATGCGGAGCTTGTCGCCCTCGAGCTTGGCGCCCCTCGTCGGGGCATCGGCGAGGAGCCTCGGCAGGATGAGATTACGCCGGAAGGTGCCGACCTCCAGCACGAGCTCGTCGGCGTGGCGCGACATCTTCACCTGCTCCTTCGTCGTGAACGGCAGCTCGAGCGAGATGACGTGGTCGCCGTCCTCGCGGATGACCTCGTAGGGGCGGCCGCGGTAGAAGAACGACGTCGGGTCCTCGCCGTGGAAGAGCTCCTCGCCGACGCGGCGGAGCATCTCGAGGCCGACGACCTCCTGCTCGAAGAACGGCACCTCGCGGACGGGCACCGGCGCGAACATCTCGTTGACCTCCGGGCGGTAGCGCTCCTGCGCCTCGCGCCACGCCTGGAAGTACCCGCCGGTATCGCGCGGGAGAACGCGGTTCGCGACGACGAGGTCGCAGAGGTAGCCGTACAGGTGGAAGTAGGTGAAGGCGCGCTGCGATTCCTTGATGACCATCTTCTCGAGGTTGAGGACGACCCGGATCGACGAGCGTGAGGAGTCCGCGAGGAGCGCGCGCATGTGCTCGAGCTTGCGGAAGAGGTCTTCGCCCGCGGTGAAGACCTCGTCGCGCGGGGTCGGCATCCCGATGGTCCTGTTGAGCACCGGCCCCGCGATGCGCGCGATGTTCCTCTCGAGGGGGAGCATCTTGTCGAGCCACCACTTGCCGGCCTCGGGCAGCGAGAGGAGGCGGAGCGTCTCGCCGGTGGGAGCGGCGTCGACGACGATGACGTCGTACGCGCCGGTGTCGTGGTGCTCGGCGATCCACAGGAGGCTCGCGAGCTCGTCCATCCCCGGGATGACGGTCATCTCCTCGGCGAGGACCTCGTCGAGGCCGCGCCAGCGGAAGACGCTCGCGACGTACGACTGGATCGTCCCCCAGTACTTGCGGATGTTGTAGTAGACGTCCGACTGCTGGCCCCACAGCAGCGGCGCGACCTCGACGGGCTCAGGGCCGAGGGGCCGGTCGAAGGAGTCGGCGAGGCTGTGAGCCATGTCCGTCGAGATGACGATGGTGCGCATACCCCTCTCGGCGCAGAGGAGCGCCGTCGCGGCCGCGACGCTCGTCTTCCCGACGCCGCCCTTGCCGGAGTACACGACGATCCGCGACATCGGATACACCATACCGCGCCACCACGCCCTCCCCAGGGAGCTCCCTCTGGCCGGCCGCGGCGGGCGATATCGTCGACCCATGCGGATCGACGTTCACACCCATCACTACCCGGTCGAGTTCTTCCGCCTGATCGAGCGGAGCCGCTCGGACTTCTCGTTCGGCACCGACCCGGCGGGCCGGCGGATCATCCGCTACAAGGGCTCGCGCTTCTTCGGCATCCAGCCGGCCATGACGGACATCGCGAAGCGCATCGAGGACATGGACCGCGTCGGGATCGACGTCGCCGTCCTCTCGCTCTCGACGCCGAACGTGTACTTCGCGGAGCCCGCTCAGCAGCCCGAGGTCGCGCGCCTCGTCAACGACTCGTACGCCGAAGAGATCGCGAAGCGGCCCGATCGTCTCGCGGGATTCGCGTCGATCCCCATGGACGATCCGGACGCGGCGCTGCGCGAGCTCCACCGCGCGATCGAGGATCTGCGGCTGAACGGCGTCATCCTCCTCAGCAACGTCAACGGCCGCCCGCTCACCGATCCGCGCTACCGGCCGTTCCTCGAGGAGGCACACCGCATGGAGGCGTGCGTCCTCCTCCACCCCATGCTGCCGGCGGCGGCCGAGCCGTTCTCCGAGTACGTGCTCGGTCCGATCGTCGGCTTCCCGTTCGACACCACGCTCGCGGTCGCGCGCCTGGCCTACAGCGGGCTCCTTCGCGACCTCCCGGGGATCCGCTGGATCGTCGCGCACCTCGGCGGCGCCGTCCCGTACCTCATGGAGCGCATGGACAACGGCTGGCGCGACTTCGCGGAGACGAAGGCGCACATCGACGAGCTGCCGAGCGTCTACCTCAAGCGCCTCTACTACGACACGGTGTCGTTCAGCCAGCCGTCGCTCCGCTACGTCCGCGGCCTCGTCGGCGCGGACCGCATGCTCATGGGGAGCGACTACCCGCACCTCCTCGGGTCGATCGACCGCGCCGTCAGCAGCATCGAGGAGCTCGACGTGCCACGCGCCGACCGGGAGCGCATCTTCAGCGGGAACGCCCTGCGCATCCTCAACAACGCGGGGAGGCTCGCCGCGGCGGCGACGTCGTAGCGCCGGCGATCAGACCGTGAGGTCGGCGCGGTAGAGGAGGGGGACCGGTCCGAGGCGAGCGTCGATCCGTCGGCCCCAGCCGTCGACGAACAGCTCGTTCCCGAGCACCGTGTTGCCGCCGGGCTCGACCCGTGTCAGCCAGTCGGCGACGTCGTAGATCCGCGCGACCCCGCGCGGCCGCAGCACGCGGCGCACCTCGCGCAGACCGCGAGCCGCGTCGGGCCAGTGGTGGAGCGAGAAGGTCGTCACGACGGCGTCGAAGCTCGCGTCCGCGAACGGGAGAAGGCTCGCGTCGGCGAGCACGAAGCGCACGCGATCCGCGACGCCGGAGCGCTCGGCCCACGCGGACGCGCGCGCGAGCATCTCGGGCGACACGTCGCTGCCGACGACGCGCGCGTCGCGGTCGAGCTCCGCGATCCGCGAGGCGAGGCGCCCCGGACCCGATCCGACCTCGAGGACGCGCGCCCCGGGTCGGCCGTCGACGAGGTCGAGGGCGACGCGGGTGAAGAAGCCGTCGAGCGCGGGCGAGGCGAGCGCGTCGTAGACCGCCGCGCTCGGCGCGGAGAAGGTGCGGAGGTCGCGCAGCGCGCGCTCGAGGCGACCCCGGGAGAGGACCGCGGCGCCGGCGCCTGCCGCCAGGAGGGCCGCGGCGATCGGCCAGCGGCGTCTCACCTCGCCGTGAGGCGCGTCTCGAAGATGATCTCGCCGTCGATGACCTCGCCGGTCGCGGCGAAGCCGAGCTTCGCGTGGACGCGCAGCGAGGCGGAGTTGTCCGCGGTCGTGGAGGAGATGAAGTGCGTGATCCCGTACGCCCGCCCGGCCCACTCCATGAGGGCGCGCGCGGCCTCCGTCGCGTAGCCGCGCTCGCGCTCCTCCGGGAAGACGGACCAGCCGAGCTCGAGCGCGTCCGCGGCGCCGACGTCGTTGACGCCGGGCGCGCCGTGGAAGTTGACGAAGCCGACCATCTTCCGATCGCCGGTGCGCACGATCGCACGCACCGACCAGGGGTAGCGCGCCGGATCGCGCGCGAGCTGCTCCCGCCGGAAGCGCAGGAACGGGAGGTCCTCCGGCGCGGGGAACGCGTCGGGGACGGTGTAGCCGGCGATGCGGCCGATCGAGGCGCGATCGCGCGCGAGGAGCGCGTCGAGAAGGAGGGCGGGCATGAGCCGCATCTCGAGGCGCGCGGAGGCGACGACGACGCCGGCGCGGTCGGCGACGCCGGTCGCTAGCGCCCCGGACTCACTCTTCATGGCGGTCGCCTTCGCCGCCCCCACCCGCCTTCGCCACGGCGCGCTCGTACAGCGCCTCCGAGAGGCGCAGCGGCCGGCCGGTCCCGCCGAACCGCTCCATCGAGATCTCGGCCATGACCGCGAGCGAGATCTCCGCGGGGGTGCGGCCGCCGAGGTCGAGCCCGATCGGGGCGTGGACCTGGCGCAGCCGCTCCTCCGAGACGCCTTCGTCGCGCAGCATCCTCTCGACGAGGATCGTCTTGCGGCGGCTCCCGAGGAGCCCGACGTAGCGCGCCTGCGTCTTGACGGCCGCGCGCAGGCAGTGGCTGTCCAGCTTGTGCCCGCGCGTCGCGATGACGACGAACGTGTTCCATCCGATCGGCATCGTCTCGAGCGCCGTGACCATGTCGGCCTTCATGACCTCGACGCCGTCCGGGAACCTCTCGCGAGCCGCGAAATCCGGACGGTCGTCGATGACCGTCACCTGGTACTCGAGGAGCGTCGCCATGCGCGCGAGGGCGAGCCCCACGTGGCCGCCGCCGGCCACGACGAGACGCGGCTTCGCGACGACGGGCTCGATGAGGAGCTCGTTCCCCTCGTCGAGCGGGACGACCCGCGCGGTGCCCTGCCGCAGCGCCTCCGTCGCGGCGTCGCGCGCGCGCGCGTCGAGCGCGGGGTCGTCGAGGGCGCCGCCCGTGCGGCCGTCGGTCTCCACGACGAGCCGGCCCGCGGGCTCGATCTCGCGTCCGTTCTTCCGCAGGAGCGTCGCGAGGGCGACGGGGCGGCCGCCGTTGGACGCGACGAGGAGGTCGCCGAGCACCTCGCGGCCGCCGACGGTGAGCGCGCGCTCGCCCGGCTCGATCCAGATCCACATCGTCCCGCCGCACACCAGGCCGGTGTCCCACGCGAGATCCTCGGTGAGCTCGTACTCGCGAAGGGACGTCGTACCGTTCGCGAGGACGCCGCGCGCCTCCTCGAAGGCGTCGCCCTCGACGCAGCCGCCGCCGAGCGTCCCGCTGAGGCGCCCGAGGTCGTCGACGATCATCTTCGCGCCGACCACCTGCGGCGTGGATCCGACCGTGCGCACGACGGTGCACACCGCGTAGCGCCGGCCTTCGCGCTCGAGCTCGGCCATGCGCTGGTAGATCTCTCTCACGCCTCCGGCCCCTTCAGGTCGGACGGCACGTCGACGTCACGCACGACCCCTCGATCGTAGACGTCCATGTCCACCCGCTCGCTCAGGTGCGCCTTGATGACCTCGTGGAGCGTCGCGGAACGCCCGGCCGCCAGGATCTCCTCCCGGTACCTCCCCGGGATGACGACGGGATGGCCGCGCTTGCCCTGGAACTTCGGCGAGATGATGGTCGCGCGCTCGCCGTACGAGCGGAGGAGCGAGGCGACCGTCGCCATGTCGACGTAGGGCATGTCGCCGGGCAGGACGAGGATGGGGTCGCCCGTCGCGGCCGCGACGCCGGCCTGGATCGAGGAGAGCATCCCGTGCTCCGGATGCGCGTTGACCGCGACGGAGACGCGCGGGTCGCCGAGCGCGGGGATGCTCTCGCGGATCGGTGCACCCTCGGGGCCGAGCACGACGACGACGCCGTCGACGCCGCCGTCGAGGAGCGCGCGGATCGTCCGCTCGAGGAGCGGCGCGCCGCCGACGTCGGCGAGGAGCTTCGCGCTCCCGAACCGCTCCGCCGCGCCGGCGGCAGGGACGACGCCGAGCGAGCCCATCAGGCCGCCGCCGTGAGCGCCCACGCCGCAGGCGTCAGGCGCGAATACCAACAGCTCAACGGCGGGGACGCCCTAGTTATCCCTCAGCTCGCGCAGCGCGCGCGTCGCGAAGACGGACACCGTTCGCTTCCGCTGCGCGATCGTCCCCGACGTGTTGTCCATCGGACGCGCCGCCTTGAACGCGGCCTCGGCGGCGGCCTCGATCGCCGCGTCGTCGAGGCGCGAGCCCCGCAGCGCCTTCGCCGCGGCGTCGACGAGGATGGGTCGGGACGCGACGGCGGTCAGCGCCACTCTCGCGTCCGCGACGCGGGCGCCGTCCATCCGGACGGCGGCCGCGAGGCCGACGATGGGAAAGTCGAACGATCCGCGGTCGCGAAGCTTGAGGTAGGTGCTGCGCCAACCCTCCGCGGGCGGGAGCGCGACCTCGGTGACGATCTCGTCGCGCCTTATCGTGAGGTAGCGGATGCCGTCCTCGCGGTACAGCTCGCCGAGGTCGACGGTGCGCTCGCCCTGCGCGCTGCGGACCGTCACCGTCGCCCCCAGGGCGAGGAGCGCGGGGACCGTGTCCGCGCTCGCGACGGCGAGGCAGCGTGGGCTCGAGGTCGCGACGCGGCAGACGACGCTGGGGTGCGTCTTCATGCAGAAGCCCTCCGCCGTGCGCCAGAACCCCGACTCGTCGTACCAGTTGCAGCGCGTGTCGAGGCAGACGTTCCCCCCGATCGTCCCCATGTTGCGCAGCTGGGGCGTGCTCACGAGGCCGGCCGCCATCGCGAGCGCCGCGTAGCGCGAGCGGACGACCGGGTGCGCGCTGACGCTCGAGAGCGTCGCGCCCGCCCCGATCGTGGCGCCGCTCGCCGGGCCGTCGGCCCGGACGTCGCGCGAGAGCGCGCGGCGGAGCGACACGAGGACCTCGGGAGCGAGCTGGCGGCGCTTCATGTTCGGGTACACGTCGGTGCCGCCCGCGACCATGAGCACCTTCATTCCGGGCATCCCGCTGACGCCCGGGTCCTGCGTCCCGGCGCCGAGCTCGCGCAGTACGCGCGCGGCCTCGTCGGCGCTGCGGGGGATCTCCATCCGGAAGCGCGGCAGACGGAGCATCAGGACATCACCTTCTTCTTCTCACGCGCGTCCGTCGTCGCGTGGAGGCGGCGCATCGCGGCCTTCGGGTCGCGCTGCGACGAGAGGCCCTCCGGACCGACGCGGCTCCTGTTCTTCTGGAGGGCGTCGAGGACCTTCGCCGGGGTGATGGGCGTCTCGTCGAAGCGGACGCCGATCGCGTCGTACACGGCGTTGGCGATCGCGGGGATGACGGGGTTGAGCGGGCCTTCGCCCGCCTCCTTCGCGCCGAACGGGCCTTCCGGGTCGATCGTCTCGACGATGATCGCCTTCATCTCGGGCGTGTCCATCGAGGTCGGCAGCTTGTACTCGAGCAGCGACGGCTTCTTGTGCAGTCCCCCGCGGAACACCTGCTCCTCGGCGATGGCCTCGCCGTAGCCCATGTACGCGGCGCCCTCGATCTGTCCCTCGACCGCGGGCGGGTTGAGCGCGCGCCCGCAGTCATGCGCCTCGGTGATGCGCTCGACGGTGACGATGCCCGTCTCGAGGTCGACGCTCACCTCGGCGACGGCCGCCTGGTACGAGTACGCCGCGGTCGGGCCGACGCCCGACCCCTTGTAGTCGCCCGAGATGTCCTTCGGCGGCTTGTACGAGCCGACGGAGACGAGCGTGCCGTTCTTCGACTCCGCGAGGACCGCGGCCTCGGCGAAGGTCATCCCCTTCGCCGGGTCGGCGAGGTCGTACACGCGCCGCTGGGCGAGCGCGATGCGGTCGGCGGGAACGCCGAGCTTCGCCGCGGCCGCCTCGACGACGAGGGTCCGCAGCCTGCCCGCCGCCTGGCGCACGGCGTTGCCGGCCATGAAGGTGACGCGGCTCGAGTACGAGCCGAGGTCGACGGGCGCGAGCGACGTGTCGCCCGAGACGACGTGCACGTCCTCGGTGAGGACGCCGAGCTGCTCCGCCGCGACGACCGCGAGGACGTTGTCGGAGCCCTGGCCGATCTCGGAGGTGCCGCAGTAGACCGTGACGCCGCCGCCGCGGTCGACCTTCACCGACGCTCCGGAGTGCGGCATCTCGTTCCAGTAGATGGGCAGCCCGGCGCCGGAGATGTACGCGCTCCCGGCGACGCCGATCCCCTTGCCCCGGGGGAGCTGGCCGTGCTTCTCCGGGAAGCGCGTCGAGCGCTTCACCTCCTCGAGGCACTGGCCGAGCCCCATCGAGGTGATGCGGAGCCCGTTCACCGTCCGGCTGTTGGCCGGCTGGAGGATCCTCTCGCGGTACGCGATGGGATCGAGGCCGAGGTCCTCGGCGATCTGGTCGAGCTGGCATTCGAACGCGAAGCGGGGCTGCGTCGTGCCGTGCCCGCGCTTGGGGCCGCACGCCGGCTTGTTCGTGTAGACGCGGACGCCGTCGAACTTGTACGCCGGCAGCTTGTAGGTGACGGTCATGAGCGCGCCGGTGTAGTAGGTCGTCGCGATCCCGTACGACGCGTAGGCTCCGCCGTCGAGGTAGCTCTGGAAGTGGACGGCGGTGATGTCGCCGTCCGCGCTGACGCCGGTCCGGAGGTGCATGAGGACCGGGTGCCGGCCGCGGTGAGCGTAGAAGACCTCCTCGCGGTCGAGCGTGAACTTCACCGGACGCTTGGTGCGCATCGATAGGAGGCACGCGGCGAATTCGTGCGAGAAGGGGTCGCTCTTGCCGCCGAATCCCCCGCCGTTGGGTGTCGCGATGACGCGGATCCGCGAGCGCGGGATCCCGAGGACCTTCTCGAGCTCGCGGTGCAGGTAGTGCGGGACCTGGGTGCTGGTCCAGAGGGTGAGCTTCCCGTCGCCGTCGTACGACGCGACCGCGGAGTGGGTCTCCATCGGCGCGTGCGTCGTGCCCTCGAAGAAGTACCAGTTGTCGTAGACCTTGTGCGCTGTCTGGAACCCGCCCTCGACGTCGCCGAACTCGAGATGCACGTCCTTGAAGACGTTGGCCGGGCGCCCTGAGTCCTCGTGGATGCGGACGTCCTCGCGCGTCAGCGCCTCCTCGATGGTGAGGATCGGCTCGAGCGGCTCGTACTCGACGTCGATGAGCGACAGCGCGTCATAGGCGGTGTCCTCGTCGACCGCGGCGACCGCGGCGACGGGGTCGCCGATGTAGCGGACCTTGTCCACCGCGAGCGCGTACTCGTCCTGCGTCGAGGGCATGATCCCCATGCGCTCCGGCATGTCGGCGCCGGTGCACACGGCGACGACGCCGTCGTGCGCGAGCGCGCGCGACGCGTCGATCCGCTTGATCCGCGCGTGCGCGTGCGGCGAGCGCAGGAGGCGGCCGTAGAGCATCCGCGGCAGCTGGATGTCGTCGGCGTACCGCGCGGTGCCGGTCAGGTGGCCCCAGACGTTGACCTTGGGGAGCCGCTTCCCGACGACGCTGAACTCGCTCATGACCGCACCGCCGCCGGCTGCGTCCCGCCCATCCGCTCCGTCTCACGCATCCGTTCCGCCGCTTTGTCGATGGCCTCGTATATCGCCGTGTAGCCGGTGCAGCGGCAGAGGTTGCCCGCGATCGCCTCCGCCATCTCCTCACGCGTGGGGGCCGTGGTGCGGTCGAGGAGGGACTTCGCGCTCAGGAGCATCCCCGGCGTGCAGTAGCCGCACTGCGCCGCGGCTTCCTCGGCGAACGCCGTCTGCAGCGGATGCAGCTCCGGTCCTTTCGCCAGCCCCTCGACCGTCGTCACCTCCGCGTCGCCGATCTCGCTCGGGAGCGTGAGGCAGGAGAGGACGGGCACGCCGTCGACGAGGACGGTGCACGCGCCGCACTCCCCGAGCTCGCAGCCGTGCTTCGTCCCGGTGAGGCCGAGATCCTCGCGCAGGACCTCGAGGAGCGTGTGATGCGGCTCGGCGGCGACGGTCTGCCGCTCGCCGTTCACGCGCAGTGTCAGGAGTGTCTTGGCCATGCGGTCTCCCCTCCGTGTCCTTGAATGCTCCGTGACAGCTCCGCTGCCACTTGCGCGCAGCGCTCGCCGATGCGGCGGAGCGTGCGCAGATCGAGGCTGTCCTTCAGGCCGACGATGAGGAGCGCGGCGATGCGGTGACCGTGGGCATCGACGATCGGCGCCGCCGTGGCGCGCACGCCGGGGAGGTACTCCTCGTCGTCGTAGCCGATCGGGTCCGCGCCCGAGAGCACCTTGGCGTGCGCGCCGGCGTCGAGCGGCAAGCGCCGCCCCAACGGCGCGGTGACGTGCAGGTCCGAAGGCTCCGAGCGCGCGGAGATCTCGAGGCGGCCGTCGCGCACGACGCCGAGGATCGCGGTCTGCCCCGTCTCGTTCATGAGCGCGGCCAGCCGTGGCGCCGCGAGCGACACGAGGTCGCGCGACGGGATGCGGAAGCGAGCGTCCTCGTCGCGCTCGATGAGGCCGTGCATGGTGAGGGTCATGAGGATGTCGCGCACGGTCCCCTTGGACGCACCGATCCGGCGTGCGAGCTCCGACACGCCGAGCGGCTCGGGCGCCGACAGCTCCGCGAGGAGCCGGGCGGCCTTGTCGACCGCGGGCACGACGCGGAACTGACTGCTCCGGAACGTACTGCTGGCCATACGCTGTACGAGGGATGATACGCCTGGCGCGAGGCGCCCGCACCTCCGCACGGTCGCGCGGCGGGCCGTGCGTAGACTCCGGAAGGTGGACCGTGCCGACGTCGCGGCGCTCGCGAACGCGCTGCGTGAGGCCTTCCTCGCGGACGGCGGCGAGATGCGCGAACGCAAGACGGTGACCGGGGAGGCGTTCCTGCTCGGAGAGCACGCCGTCGGGCAGATCGACGTGCGCGCCAACGTCGTCCGCGCCCGGCTGTGGCTCTCCGACGAGGATCGTCGCCGGTTCGAGGCGCGTCCGACGTTCGATCCCGAGAGCGGATGGCTCCACGTGGTATCGGACGAGGACGTCGAGCTCGTGCGCTCGCTCATTCCAGCCGCGTCACGGACCGCGGCGAGCGGCGCCGACGCGGCGCCGCCGGCGCCGCGGAGCGTCGACGCCGCGCCACCGCGCGCAGCGCCCACGAAAAGGAGGAGGGCCGCTCCCGCGGCCCTCCCGTCACATTCGAGGCGAGCGCGTGACTAGTGGTGGCAGGCCTTCGCGGTGCCCTGCTGGTCGGCGGTCTTGAAGGACTGACCGCAGCCGCAGCTCGAGACGGCGTTGGGATTGCGCAGCGCGAACCCGCCGCCCATGAGCGCGTCGACGAAGTCGATCTCGGACCCCTTGAGATACATCGCGCTCATCGGGTCGACGACGATGCGCACGCCGTCCTGCTCGACGACCGCGTCGCCCTCCTCCGTGCCTTCGGCGAACGTCATCCCGTACGAGAAGCCGGAGCAGCCGCCGGGCGTGACGTAGACGCGGAGGGCGAGGTCGCTGCGGCCGTGCTTCTCGATGATCTCCTTGAGCTTGTCGCTGGCCCGCGACGTCATGGCAACGAGCGGCTGGTCGCTCGTCGTGGGCTCGTTCTGCTCGATCGCCAAGATGTCACCTCCAAGACGCTACGAAAGACCATCGTACAGCCCGGTCTCCCTGATACCAGACACGGATCCGTCACTGCGAGACTTGGACCATGTCGTCCTTTCATTTCTCTCCTCGGCCGAACCGGGCGAGCGACGTGCACTGGCGCGAGTGGTCGCCCGAGGCCTTCCGCGAAGCGAAAGAGGCTGACAAGCCGATCCTCCTCGGCATCAGCGCGGTGTGGTGCCACTGGTGCCACGTGATGGACGAGACCTCGTACAGCGACGACGAGGTCATCCGCCTCGTCAACGAGCGCTTCGTGCCGATCCGCGTCGACAACGACCGGCGGCCCGACGTGAACAGCCGCTACAACATGGGCGGCTGGCCGACGACCGCGTTCCTCACGCCCGACGGCGAGATCCTGCACGGCGGGACGTACATCCCTCCCGAGCAGATGCGCCGGTACCTCGCGCAGGTCGCCGAGCTGTGGCGCGACCGCCGCGCCGAGCTCACGGAGCGCATCGCCGCGGCGCGCGCGAAGGAGGCGGCGGCGCGCGTGGGGGAGAGCGGCGCGCTGTCGTGGGACATCGTCGACCGCGTCGCCGCGGCGGTGCGCGGCCAGTACGACCCGGAGTACGGCGGCTTCGGGAGAGAGCCCAAGTTCCCGCAGGCGAGCGTGCTGCGCTTCCTCCTCGACGAGCACAGGCGCCACGGGTACGCCGACGTCGCGGCGATGGTCCACAAGACCCTCGGGGCGATGGCCGGCGGCGGCATGTACGACCCCGTCGAGGGCGGCTTCTTCCGGTATTCGACGACGCGGCAGTGGCAGGTGCCGCACTACGAGAAGATGCTCGAGGACAACGCGGCGCTGCTGCGCGTCTACGCCGACGCGCACCTCCTGTTCCCCGCCGCCGGCTACGACCGCGTCGCGCGCGACGTCATCCGCTGGATGGACGCGACGCTGTGGATGCCCGAGGGGCCGGAGCGGCAGGCCTTCGCCGGGTCGCAGGACGCCGACGAGCGCTACTACTCGTTGACGCTCGCGGAGCGCGCCCGGCACGGCGCGCCGTACGTCGACCGCGCCGTGTACGCGAGCTGGAACTGCCTCGCGGCGTCGGCGTACGTCGCCGCGGGTCGCGCCCTCGGCGACGCATCGCTCGAGGACCGTGCGCACGACGTCGTCGTCACCGTCGCGAACAGGCTCGTCGCGAACGACGAGCTCCATCACTTCGACGCCGGCGACGGACCGCGGCTCCCCGGGCTGCTCGCCGACGAGGCGGCGCTCGTCACGTCGATGCTCGACCTCTACGAGACCGGGCGCTGGCCGAACGCTCTCGAGGGAGCGATCCTCGGTGCGCAGCGGATGAGGGCGGCGCTCGAGGATCCGGAGCAGGGCGGATTCCACGACGCGCCGGAGCGCGAGGAGAGCGGCCGCGTGACGACGCGCGAGAAGCCGATCGAGGACAACGCGCTCGCCGCCGACGCGCTCCTTCGCCTGTCGGCGATCACCGACGATGCGTCGTGGCGCGCGAGCGCCGGGCGCGCCCTCGAGGTCTTCGTCCCGCAGTACCCGCGGTGGGGACAGCTCGCGAGCGCCTACGCCGGGGCGGTCGCGCGTGCGCTGACCGAGCCGGCGGTCGTGTCCGTCGTCGGCACGCACGACGGCGCCGACGCGCTGTGGGCCGCGGCGCGGCGGGCGGACGACCCGGCGCTCTCGCTGCGCCGCTTCGACCCCGAGCGCGACCGCGGCCGCCTCGGCGAGCTCGGGTACGCGCCGGAGCGCACCGCGGCGTACCTGTGCGTCGGCACGGTCTGCTCCGCGCCGATCGCCGATCCGAACGGGCTCGCGCGGGAGCTCGATCGAGCAAAGGGGCGCCTGCCGTCGGACCACGCCTGATCGCGCGCGCGGGCACGTATCCTGCGCGAGCCGGCCGG
>JAJYLV010000107.1 GCA_021787445.1 Chloroflexota bacterium
CACGTGTCTCGCGCGATCGCTCGGCGAGGCGACCGCGGTCGTCATCCGAGAGGCGGACGGAGAAGTGCTGACGCGGCATGTCACACACCGTATCACGATGTGGGCCAAAAGGAGTCGGTCGCACCGTTACGTCCGGTCCAGGAGGTCCAGACGGTCGACGGCCCGGGCGACGTCGCGGGTGTCAGCGATAGACGCCCGCGAACTCCTCCAGCTCGCTCTCTGAGACACCGGTGATGCCGGCAACGCTGATGCCCTCGAGGAGGTCCTCCCACCACAGGACGGTGCCTTTGTCATCGACGATCCCGCGGATCCGCTTCTCTGGGCTCGCCTGGCGCAGGAACTCGAAATGGTCGTAGTCGAAGTCCAGCGTGCGCCCGTCGCTGAGACGCACGCGGAAGCCCGTGTCGTGGTAGTCGATCCCCACGGCAGTGGCAAGCCGCTGCTCACGACCGCCTCTCTTACGCGTCTTCCGCGTCACCGAGCCGCTCACGCCACATCTCCATCATTCGTTGACGTTCTTCTTCGACGATCTTGACTATCTCACGCGTCTCTCCTCTTGAGTACCACGGATCCGGATGAACAGCACATGTCAGTGATCGGCGTGCCCCTGCGCTGGTACGATCGACCGCGCGTTGAGGGGGGAGCGGTGAGCTTCGCGCGAAGCCTCCAGGCGCTCGGCGACGAGGACCTACGAGTGCTTCTGTCGCGCCGCCCGGAGGCCGCGGAGCTTGCGGCGCACCCGCGACCGCGCTGGGGCGACCTCGCGACGGCGCTCCTGCGCCCGCGCGCGGTCGCCGCGACGCTCGCGCGCCTCGACCGCTTCCTCGCCCAGGTGCTCCAGCTCGCGTGTCTCGAGGGCGGGCATCTGACGCCATCGGTCGCGGCTGGGGAAGGCCTCGCGCCCGCGGACCTCGAGCGCGCGACGCGCGAACTCTGCCGGTGGGGCGTCGCTCGCCGCGATGACGGAGGCGAGCTCCTCGTGCCGCCGGTCGTCGTGAGCATGGTCGGCGACCCCGCCGGGCTCGGCCGGCCCCTGGCATGGCTGCTCGACCACCTTTTCGCCGAGGAACTCCGCCAGATCGCTATGCGTCACGGCATCGGCGGGCCGGAGCTCCCGAAGCGCAAGCGCGATCTTGTGGACGTTCTCCAGGCGCAGCTCGCGGACCCCGAGCGGATACGCGCGCTCGCGGGGTCCGCGCCGCCGTCCGCGCGTGCGGCGTTGGAGTCGCTCCGGCGTGCGGGAGGAACGACGCGCGGACATACCGCCGGGCGCCCGTGGTCGGAGCACCCGTACTCGCTCTGGACGACGTACGGCTACAGCGCGGGACCGCGCGACGAGGCCATCACCTGGCTGATCGACCGCGGCCTCGTCCTTCCGGAGGACGTCGAGCGGTCCGTCGCGGCGATCCCGGCGGAGGTCGAGCGCGCGCTGCGCGGCCGCATCTTCGCGCGCTGGGAGACGACGCCTCCGGCCCTGAAGCTCGCCCCTCTGCAGGAGAAGACGCATCCCGCCGATCTCCTGGCGGCGGTCGAGACGGTCCTCGAGACGTGGCGCCACGCGCCGCCGGCCGCGCTCAAGGACGGCGGCGTTCCAAAGCGCGAGATCAAGAAGATCGGCCAGCGGATCGGACGGAGCGAGGACGAGGCCGCGTGGCTGGTCGAGCTCGCGGAGGCGGCGGGGCTGCTCGGCGAGCGCGAGGTCGTCCCCGAGAAGCGCAGCCGCTCCTGGCGCCACCCGCACGTCCTGCAGTCGCGCCGCGCGGTGATCGACCCGAGCGCGGACGCGGAGCGCTGGCTGGACCTTCCCGAGGCGCAGCGCTGGCTCGAGCTCGCCCGGGTCTGGCTGCGCGTGTCGGCGTCCGGGACCGACCCCGTCCCTCGGCTGGTGCTCGGCCTTCTCGGCGAGACCCGCGAGGAGCACGGCGCGAGCGCGACGTCCCTCGGGGCGCTGCTGGCGTGGCGGTATCCCGCGCGCTTCTCGGATGCGGCGCACGCGGCCGCCGTCGCCGCCGCCCTCGGGCGTGCGCTGGAGGCCCTGGGCGCCGGAAGCGCGGAGCCGGTCGTGGGTCTGAGCGCGCTCGGCCGGGCCGTTCTGGTGTCGGGGCGGACGGACGACGCCGCTCTCGCGCGCGCCTTCCCCGCGTCGGCGGAGCGCTGCGTCGTGACGGCCGACCACCGCGTCGTCGTATCCGGTGTGCCGAGCGGCGACCTCGCTCGCGTGCTGCGGTCGATCGCCGAGGTCGAGTCCGCGCGTCCCGCGCGCATCTATCGGATCACCGCGGCGTCGCTCGCGCGGGCGCTGGACACCGGGCTCACGGCGCCGGCGATCCTCGACGTGCTGCGCTCGCACGCATCGGAGCCCGTTCCGTCGACCGTGACGACGTTCATCGAGGACGTCGCGCGCCGTCACGGGCGCGTGCGCGTCGGCAGCGCTCCGGTCTACGTCGTCACCGACGATCCCGCCCAGCTCGAGCAGGTCCTGCGGGTGCGGAGCGTCGGCGAGGGCCTGCGGCGCATCTCGCCGACCGTCGCGGTCATCGACGACCGGAGCGTCGACGACGTCGTCGGCGTGCTCCGCCGCGCCGGTCTCATGCCCGTCGCCGACGGCGCTCCCTCGGCGACGCCGGCGCGGCGCGCGACGACGCCCGCTCCGCGCGACGACGGCCTCGCGCGAGCCGCACCCGCGCCCGCCGTCCCCACGCGGCCGCTGCCGCTCGACCCGGCCGCGGCCGATCGCCTTATCGCGGCGCTCCGTGCCTCGCGAGCGTCCGGGGACGGTCCTCCGACGGAGGCGTCACCCGAAGAGGCGGTGCGCGCCGCGCTCGCCGACGCGGCGCGGCGGCACCAGCAGATCGAGATCGGCTACCGCGGCCCCTCGGGCGACCTCGAGATCCTCACGGTGCTCCCGTACTCGCTCCTCCGCGAGGAGGTCTGGGTACAGGATCCCCGGCGCTACGGCTCGTACAAGCTCGAGCTGCACCGCATCCCCTGGGTCGAGCCGGTGGACGCTGACGTGTCGGCAGGTGCGATCTGAGCGGACCCGAGCGGCCGCTCATCGTCCAGTCCGATCGCACGCTCCTCCTCGAGGCCGACCACCCGCTGGCCGAGGAGTGCCGCGCCGAGATCGCGAAGTTCGCGGAGCTCGAGCGCAGCCCCGAGCACATCCACACCTACCGCATCACGCCGCTGTCGCTGTGGAACGCGCGCGCCGCGGGGACGACCGCGGAGGCGATGCTCGCCGCGCTCGATCGCTTCTCTCGCTATCCGGTCCCGGGGTCGATCCGGAGCGAGATCGCCGACCAGGCCGCGCGCTACGGGCGGCTGCGCCTCGAGGCCGCCGCCGGCGGCCTCGTGCTGCGCGCGAGCGACCCCGCGGTCCTCGAGGAGATCTCGCGGGCACGCTACGTCGCGCCGCACCTCGGAGCGCGCCTCGGCCCGCTCGCGGTCGCCGTCGAGCCCCTGGCGCGCGGGCGGCTGAAGCACGCGCTCATCAAGATCGGCTGGCCGGCCGAGGACGTCGCGGGGTACACACCCGGCGCGCCGCTCGATCTCGCGCTGCGCGGCGTCACCACCGATGGAGAGACGTTCCACCTTCGCGACTACCAGAGCGCGGCGGTGGAGAGCTTCTGGGCCGCCGGCGGGCGCGACGGCGGCAGCGGCGTGCTCGTCCTGCCGTGCGGCGCGGGCAAGACGCTCATCGGGATGGGCGTCATGGAGCGCGCGCGGACCCGCACGCTCATCCTGGCGACGAGCGTCGTGGCGGCGCGGCAGTGGAAGCGCGAGCTGGCGCGGCGCACGACCCTCGGCGAGGACGAGATCGGCGAGTACTCGGGGCAGGCGAAGTCGGTGCGGCCGGTGACGATCGCGACGTACCAGGTCATGACGTATCGCAAGCGCCGCCGGCGCGAGGGCGACGCCGTGACGCCGTCCGATGGCGACGGAGCATCGGATGCGGAGACGATCGCGACGTACCCGCACCTCGAGCTGCTCGGCCACGAGGACTGGGGGCTCGTCATCTACGACGAGGTCCACCTCCTTCCCGCGCCGGTCTTCCGCATGACCGCGGAGATCCAGTCCAAGCGCCGCCTCGGGCTGACGGCGACGCTCGTGCGCGAGGACGGCCGCGCCGACGATGTCTTCAGCCTCATCGGCCCCAAGCGCTACGACGCGCCGTGGCGCTCGCTCGAGTCGCAGGGCTGGATCGCGCCCGCGACGTGCGAGGAGGTGCGCGTGGCGATGACGCCGGACGAGCGCATGGCCTACGCCGTCGCCGAGCCCGAGGACCGCTACCGCGTCGCGGCGACGCTGCCGCGCAAGCGCGACCTTGTGCTCGCGCTCTGCCGGCGGCACGCGCGCGACCGCGTCCTCGTCATCGGCCAGTACCTCGACCAGCTCGAGGAGCTGGCCGCCGCGCTCGGCGCGCCGCTCATTACCGGCGCGACGCCGCCGCGCCAGCGCGAGAAGCTCTACGAGCGCTTCCGGTCGGGGGAGGTGCGGCTCCTCGTCGTCTCGAAGGTGGCGAACTTCTCGATCGACCTGCCCGACGCGAACGTCGCCATCCAGGTCTCGGGCACCTTCGGGTCGCGCCAGGAGGAGGCGCAGCGCCTCGGGCGCATCCTGCGCCCCAAGTCCGACGGCGGCCAGGCCCGCTTCTACACGCTCGTCACGCGCGAGACGAACGACCAGGACTTCGCGATGCACCGCCAGCTCTTCCTCGCGGAGCAGGGCTACGCCTACGAGATCCGCGACGAGCGTGAGGTCCTCGCGGCGCCGGACGACCCCCGCGGCTGACGGCGGCCGCGTTCAGCTACAGCGCCGCTGGGATCAGCCCGATGCCCTCGTGCCGTGCGGCGTCCCGGAGCTCGCGGTCCCAGCTCGCGAGCCACAGCTCGCCGGCGGTCTTGGCCTCGAGCGCGGCGGCGAGGTGAAGCGCGTCCATGCCTCGCAAGCGGTACCGCAGCGCGAGGTCGGCAGCGGCGTGGGCCAGCGCCTCGTCGATCTCGAAGACGTGGACGTCGGGCCAGAACGCGTCGAGCTCGCGCCGCGCGCGACGGGGGTCGAGGCGAACGCGGCGGTCCAGAGCGCGTGCCAGAGCGGAGCAGGCCTCGGCGTACGTGATCACGCACGAGGTGCGCAGGTTCGCCGGTCCGGCCGCCCGACGCGCCTCCTCCGAACCGGGCTCGGGCCGTATCAGCTTCACGACGGCGCTCGTCTCCAGGTAGACGTTCACTCGCGATCGGAGATCACGACGTCGGAGAGCAGCGGGGTGCCTGGTTCGTAGGGGATCACCAGGCGCGGGAGGCGTCCGCGCCCGCGAGCAGGCCGCAGCCGGCCCTCGCGGATCAGCCGCTGGATGCCCTCGGGCAGGTCCGGGGGGACCAGCCGCGCCACCGGACGGCCGTGGTCGGTCACTACCACGCTCTCGCCGCCGTTGACGCGGCGGAGGTAGGCGCTGAGCTCGTTCTTCAGCTCGCGGACCCCGACGCGCACCTCGCCCTCCATGGCTACATTGTGGCAGATGTAGCTACTTCATCGGCGACGCCTTGAATGCCCGTCCCGGCTCGGCCGCGTGGTGCCATAAGGGATGCCATAATGCCGACATGCCTCGCACCACGATCGTCGCGCCCCCAGAGCTGCTGGCGCGGCTGCGTCACGTGGCTGCCGATCGGAATACGTCGATGGCCAGGCTGATCCGCGAGGCGCTCGAGGAGAAGGTCCGCGACCATCGCCCGCGTCCCAGGAGCATCGGCATCGGCGCCTCGCGCCGCTCCGAGACGGCGCGCGACCTCGGAGGCAAGAGGACGCCTCCGCGCTCGTGGCGCTGATCCTCGACACGGGCGTCGTCTACGCCAGCCTTGACCGTTCCGACGACGCCCACGCCGCTTGTCGCGCGCTCATCGAAGGCGCCGACGAGCCGCGTGTCATCCCCGCGCCCGTCCTCGTCGAGGTCGACTACCTCGTTCACGAGCGGCTGCATGCGGGCGTGCTCGTGGCACTGCTCGACGACATCGAGCAGGGCGCCTACGAGATGCAGGCGCTGTCGCGCGACGACCTCCGCCGTGTCCGCGAGCTCTGCGACCAGTACGCCGACTCGGACGTGGGCTTCGTCGATGCCGCCGTGCTCGCCATCGTCGAACGGCTCGGCGAGCGCAAGCTGGCGACCCTCGATCGGACGCATTTCGGGATACTTCGGCCGAGGCACGTCAAGGCGCTTCGACTGCTCCCCGAGTGACGGCCGCGAGGCCGCGTCGACTTCGCCGGGTCTCGGCGTCGCGTCAGTCGAGAGCGTCGAGGCGGTCGGCGAAGACACGCGCGAGCGCGAAGGACGACGTCGCCGCGGGCGACGGCGCGTTGCGCACGTTGAGGAGGCGGCCGACGGTGTCGAAGGCGAAGTCATCGAGCATCTCGCCGTGCGCGCCGACGGCCTGCGCGCGCACCCCGCTCGGCCCGGGCAGCAGGTCGTTATCCGTCAGCTCGGGGACGTAGGCGCGGAGCGACGCGAGGAAGGCGCTCTTGCGCAGGTCGCGGACCATCTCGTCGGCGCCCGTCCGCCAGTACCTCGCCGCGAGGGTCTGAAAGCCCCGGAAGGCGAGCGTCTCGAAGAGGTCGCGCGGGTCTATGTTTGTGCGG
>JAJYLV010000108.1 GCA_021787445.1 Chloroflexota bacterium
CTCGACGGCGTGCGCGTCGTCTCGCTCGAGCAGGCCGTCGCCGCGCCCCTGTGCACGCGCCACCTCGCCGACCTCGGCGCCGACGTCGTCAAGGTCGAGCGGCCCGAGGGCGACTTCGCGCGCCGCTACGACGGCGTCGTGCACGGCGACTCCGCGTACTTCGTGTGGCTCAATCGCGGCAAGCGGAGCATCGCGCTCGACCTGACGACGCCCGCCGGCCGCGCGACGCTCGACGCGCTCCTCGAGAGCGCCGACGTCTTCGTCCACAACCTCGGCCCCGGCGCGGTCGAGCGCCTCGGCTACGGCTGGAGCGACGCGCACGCGCGCTGGCCGCGCCTGATCTGGGCCTGCATCTCGGGGTACGGCACCGACGGCCCCTTCCGCGACCGCAAGGCCTACGACCTGCTCATCCAGGCGGAGGCCGCGCTCATGTCGATCACCGGGTCGCCCGAGGCGTCGGCGAAGGTCGGCATCTCGCTCGCGGACATCGCCGGCGGGGTGTACGGCTTGTCCGCGGTGCTCGCGGCGCTGCGCCTCCGCGACCGCAGCGGCGAGGGGCAGCGCTGCGAGATCTCCCTCTTCGACTGCCTCGCGGAGTGGATGACCGTCCCCCTCTACTACCGGATGTACGGCGGCTGGACGCTCGAGCGCATGGGGACGCGCCACAACACCATCGCGCCGTACGGCGAGTACCGCTGCGCCGACGGCTCGGTCATGCTCGCGGTGCAGAACGAGAAGCAGTGGCGGGCGTTCTGCGAGCTCGTCATCGAGCGCCCCGAGCTCGTCGACGACGCGCGCTTCCGCACCAACGAGCTGCGCTCGCGCGGCCGCGCCGAGCTCGAGACGATCGTCGAGGAGATCTTCGCGTCGCACACGCGCGCGGAGATCGAGGCCAAGCTCGCCGCGGGCGACGTCCCCTTCAGCTCGTTCAACAGCGTCCCCGACCTCGTCGCCCACCCGCAGCTCGCCGCGCGCGACCGCTGGGTCGACGTGACGACGCCGACGGGGACGGCGCGCGCGGTGCGCCCGCCTTTCGACGCGGGCACGATCTCCGTCCGCATCGGCGCCGTCCCGGCCGTCGACGAGCACGGCGCCGAGATCCGCCGCGAGCTCGACGGAAAGGAGCGGCCGTGAGGACGGCGCCGCGTCCGTCCACGCCGCGCGCCGACGCCCCCGCCGCCGCCGTCCTCGCGGCGTTCTGCGCCGGCCTGTCGTGGGAGGCGGTCCCCGCGGCGGCGCGCGAGCGCACCGCGGAGCTCGTCCTCGACCTCGTCGGCGTCGCGAGCCGCGGGAGCGCCGCGATGTCGTCGCGCGCGGCGCAGAGCGTCGTCGCCGCGCAGCCCGCCGGCGCGGCGACCGTCGTCGGCGGGACGCGCCTCGCCGGTCGCGCCGTCCGCTCGAGCGCCGCGTGGGCCGCGCTCGCCAACGGGACCTCGGCGCACGCGACCGAGATGGACGACGTGACGACGGAGTCCTCGCTCCACCCCGGCGTCGCGGTCGTGCCCGCCGCGCTCGCGCTCGCGCAGGAGCGCGGCGCCTCCGGACGTGCGCTCCTCGAGGCCGTCGTCTGCGGCTACGAGGTGACGATCCGCGTCGGCAACGCGCTCGGTGCGGCCTCGGCGTACGCGCGCGGCTTCCACCCGACGGGCGTCGCCGGCGTGTTCGGCGCCGCGGCCGCCGCGGCGAAGCTCCTCGGCCTCGACGCCGCCGCGACCGCGAACGCGATCGGCATCGCGGGGACGATGGCCTCCGGGTCGCTCGAGTACCTCGCCGGCGGCGCGTGGACGAAGCGCCTCAACCCCGGCTGGGCGGCGCACGGCGGGATCGTCGCCGCGAGCCTCGCCGCCGCCGGCTTCACCGGGCCGGCGACCGCGATCGAGGGCGAGCACGGCCTGCTGCGCGGGTACACCGACGCGCCCTTGCCCGAACGGCTCACCGAAGGCCTCTCGCTCGACGACCTCCAGGTCCTGCACGTCTCGATCAAGCCCTACGGCTGCTGCCGCTACTGCCACGGGATCATCGACGCCGTCCTCGCCCTGCGCGCGGAGCACCGCCTTGACCCCGCTGACGTCGCCTCGATGCGCGTGGGCGTCCTCTCGGGCGGCTGGTCGCTCATCGCCGATCCGCCCGAGCGTGTGCGCGAGCCGCGCAACGTCGTCGATGCGCAGTTCAGCGCGCCCTACGCGGCGGCCGTCGCCCTCGCGCGCGGTCGCGCCGGCCTCGCGGAGTTCAGCGACGAGACGCTGCGCGATCCGACGATCCGTGGCCTCACCGCCCGCGCCGAGTGCTACCGCGACGCCTCGCTCGACGCGCCGTATCCGCGGCAGTGGCCCGCGGCGGTGGAGATCCGCCTGCGCGACGGCCGCGTCGTCAGCCGGCGCATCGAGCACGCGCTCGGCGAGCCGGAGAACCCCGTCCCGCGCGACGCGCTCGTCGCGCGCTTCGTCGAGATGGTGGCGGATCGCCTCGCCGAGAACGACGCGCGGGCGCTCGCCGAGGGCATCCTCACGCTCGCCTCCGCGCCCGACCTCGCGCTCCTCGACGCGCTCGCGTAGCTACGGGAGGTCGCTCACCTCGTCGAGCGTGAGGCCCCACTCGACCGCCTTCGCGTTCGCCTCGACCTGCTCGGGGCTGACCGCGCCGGCGATGACGGAGCACACGATGGGGTGAGCGAGGAGCCACGCGACGGCGAGCTCGGCGGGGGTGTGCCCGCGCTCCTCCGCGAAGGCGCGGTAGCGCTCGACCTTCTCGAGGTTCTCGGGCGTCAGCCGCCGCGCCGCGAAGCGCGGGTTCCGGCCGAGCCGCGTGCCGGGCGGCGGAGGAGCGTCCTTCGCGTACTTCCCGGTGAGGACGCCGCTCCCGAGCGGTGAGTACGGGACGAGCGAGAGCCCGAGGTGCTCGCACGCCGGGATCATCTCGCTCTCGACGGCGCGCTCGATGAGCGAGTACTGCATCTGCGACGCGACGACCGGCGACCAGTCGTGGCGCCGCGCGATGCCGACCGCCTCCGCGACCTGCCACGCCGTGTGGTTCGAGATGCCGACGTAGCGGACCTTCCCCGCGCGCACGAGGTCCTCGTACGCGCGCAGCGTCTCTTCGAGCGGCGTCGTCGGGTCGGGGAAGTGGATGTAGTAGAGGTCGACGTGGTCCGTGCCGAGCCGCCGCAGGCTGCCCTCGAGCGCCTCGACGACCTTCTTGCGCGAGAGCTTCCCCGGCGCGTCGCCCGCGCCCGTCTTGGTGCAGAGGACGACCTCGTTCCACCGGCCCTTCAGTGCCTGCCCGAGCGTCTCCTCCGACGCGTAGGGCCCGTACATCTCCGCCGTGTCGATGAAGCTGACGCCGAGGTCGAGCGCCCGATCGACGATGCGCTTCACCTGCGCCGCGTCGCACGTCGTCCCGAACTGATTCCCGCCGAGGCCGAGCGCGGACACGTGAAGGCCCGTTCGTCCGAGGGGGCGGTACTGCATCAGGTCGAGGTTAGCGGCGCGCGAGCAGGCGCGTTCCGGAGGCCGTGTCCTCGACCGTCCAGCCGCGCTCCTCGATCTCGGCCCGCAGGCGGTCGGCCGTCTGCCAGTCCCGCGCGGCACGCGCCTTCGCGCGCGCGGCGACGATCTCGTCGACCTCGCGCGGCGGCCGCCGCGCCTCGTCCGCGCTGCGCGCCGCCTCGATCCGCCCGCGCACGTCGCTCGGTACGGCGTCGGCGCGGGGGAGAGCGAAGGCGCCGAGCTCGCGGAGGGCGAGGCGATCGCCCGTCTCCCACGTCCTCGCGTTCCCGTCGCGCAGGAGCGTGACGCACCCGCGCCCGAGGACGTCCGCCTCGCCGCGCGCGGGCTCGAGCGCGAGCGCGGTGTGCTCGGCGATGCCGAGGACGCTCACGTCCGCCGGGAGCAGCGCGCGCAGCCGCGCGAAGCGCTCCTCGCCCATGAAGCAGCGGCTGGTGTCGAGGCCCGCGCCGCCGTCGGTGTTGTCCCAGTGCGTGACGACGGCGAGGCGCAGCCCGTAGAGCTCGAGGAGCGCGAGGCCGTCGGTCCAGTGGAGGTCCTCGCCGACCTTGTAGATCTCGTACACCGGCAGGGCGCGCGTCCCCGCCGCGATCGCCGCGGCGCTCGCGAGGAAGAGCGACGCGCCGAGGACGTGTCCCGCGCGCACGTGCTCCCACGCGAGCGAGCCGCGCAGCTGGCGCGCGGCGTACGTCGGGCTCCCCGCGCCGAGGACGAAGAGGTCCGCGCCGAGGAGCGGGCGCACGACGTCGGGCGCGTCGGGGCTGTGCGGTGTGCCCCGCGCCCGCGCCGCGATCTGCGTGAACGCCGCGCCTTCGGACTCCGCCTGCTGCGCGAGGAAGCGGCCCCAGCGCGCGGCGACGTCCTCGGCGTTCGGCTCGAATCCGGCGGGCGTCTCGAGCACGGCGACGTGACGCGGGCGCCGCCCGCTCGCGCGCAGCCATCGGAGCGCCTCGCGCCCGACATCCGCGTTCTCCCCGGAGCCGAAGAGCACGATGGCACCGGGATGTCCCGCCGCGCCCATGCCCTGAAGGGTAGCGTTCCCGTGTCGTGAAAGACGAGCGCGACGA
The DNA here is from genome assembly GCA_021787445.1 of Chloroflexota bacterium. Classification (GTDB taxonomy): domain Bacteria; phylum Chloroflexota; class Limnocylindria; order P2-11E; family P2-11E; genus JACPOT01. The sequence goes on from JAJYLV010000108.1 coordinate 4,571, forward strand.
CCCCATCCCGCTGTTCCGTTTGCCGCGCGGTCTCGGGCCGCTCGGGTATCGCAACTTCGGGCTGTACTTCCTCGGGCAGGTCGGGACGAACGCCGGCAACTGGATGGAGCAGACCGCCGTCGTGTGGGTCCTCTACCAGCTGACGGGGTCCGCGCTCCTCCTCGGGCTCGTCGGCATCGCCCGGGCCGTCCCGTTCTTCGTCTTCTCGCCGATCGCGGGCATGCTCTCGGACCGCATCGACCAGCGGAAGATGCTCTACGTCACCCAGGGGAGCGGGGCGCTCACGTCGCTCGCCCTCGGGATCCTCGTCGCGACCGGACACGTGCAGGCGTGGCACGTGTACCTCCAGGTCTTCCTCCAGACCTCGATCAGCGCCTTCGACGCCGCGAACCGCCAGTCGCTGTTCCCGCGACTGGTGCCGCGCTCTCGCATCGCCGCCTCGGTGACGCTCAACTCGACCGCGGCGCGGGCCTCGAACGTCGTCGGCCCCGCCGTCGCCGGCGTCCTCCTCGCGTCGATCGGCGACGCCGCTCCCTTCTTCGCGAACGCGGCGACGTTCCTCCTCCTCATGGGCGCGGTGGCGCTGATGCGCGACGTCCCGGCGCAGGCGCCTCGCGCGCGGCCGTCGATGCGCGGCGAGTTCGGCGAGGGCTTCGCGTTCATGATCCACTCGCCCGTCCTCGTGGCCGTCCTCAAGCTCGCGGCGGTGTACTCGCTCTTCAGCGCGAACCCCGTGATCATCGCCGTCGTCGCGCGCCAGGTGCTCGGCACGGGCGCGCTGGGGCTCGGACAGCTGCTCTCGGCGCCGGGGCTCGGGGCCCTCCTGTCGGGCGCCGTCCTCCTCTACGTCGACCCGTCGCGACGCCAGGGCGCCGTCCTCTACGCCAGCGCGATCGGCTACGTGGCGGCCCTGCTCCTCTTCGCCGCGTCGCATACCTTCGCGCTGTCGCTCGTCGCGCTCGTCGCCGTGGGCTTCCTCAACGCGCTCTTCGCGATCACTCGGGCGAGCATCGTCCAGCTCGCCGCGCCGCCGAAGATGCGCGGCCGCGTCATCGGGAACGCGCTCACCATCAACCGCGGGTTCGGCCCGCTCGCGCAGACGGAGAGCGGCAGCCTCGCGGCGTTCGTCGGCGCGCCCCTCGCGCTCGTCGGCGGCGCGGCGGCGATCGCCATCGCGGTCGCGGCGAGCCTCGTCGGCGACCCGCAGCTGCGCTCGTTCGGCCGCGAGCGCGCGAGCGCCCTCGCGGCCGAGACCGCGTCGGAGGCCCCCGCGGGCGAGACCGTCGTCTAGAGCGCGCCCCCCCACGCGATGCGCTTGGCGCCGACGAACTCCGCGAGCTCCTCGACCGCCCCGCGGACCGCGCGCCTCGCGCTCCGGGGAGGGTGGATCGCTCATCGTTCGCTGACGCGCCACATTGCCCGGCGGAACGACGGCCGGACGCGCGGACCTGCCATAGTCGGAATGATGGGGGACGAGGCCGGGGTCGCGGTCATCGCCGCGCCCGTGCTGGACGAGGCAGCGGCGAAACGCGAACGCACGCTCGCCCTCTGGGTCACGAACCTCTCACACGCCTCGAACCACTTCCAGAACCAGATGATCTCCGTGCTCTACCCGGTGATCATGGCCGAGCTCGGGTTCGGCTACGCGCAGCTCGGCGTCCTCACCGCGATCCGTACGCTCCTCCAGAGCGGAGCGCAGATCGTCTACGGCTTCCTCACTCCGTTCTGGCGCCGGCCGATGCTCCTCTTCGTCGGCAACCTCCTCCTCACCTGCGGCACCTTCCTCAGCGGCCTCTCGAGCTCGTTCGCCATGCTCGTCGGCGCGCGCACGATCGCCGCCATCGGCTCGAGCGCGCAGCACCCCGTCGGCGCGAGCCTCCTCAGCGGCTACTACCCCAAGCGTCGCGCGACCGTGCTCTCGCTCCACACGAGCATGGGGAGCGTCGGGAGCCTCATCGCGCCGCTCACCGTCGCCGTCCTCCTCGGCGTCCTCGACTGGCGCCACATCTTCATGTTCATCGCCCCCATCT
>JAJYLV010000109.1 GCA_021787445.1 Chloroflexota bacterium
TTCCTCGGCGGGCCGTTCCGCTACGCGGACGCCCTCGGCGATCGGATCGTCGCGGCGCTGGAGCGCCTCGCCGCGGCGCGCGGGCCGCGCTTCATGCCGACGGACGCGCTGCGGACGAAGCGGCCTTTCTTCAAATGACCGACAACTTCTTCAGCGGCAACGCGGATCTCGCCGGGATCTTCGACAAGGCGATCCCGTGGCCGCGCGTGGTGCGCGCGGTCGAGGGGGCCGACGCGAACGTCGCCGATACCGTGTCGACCTGGCGCGAGGTGCTCGACCTCGGCGGCCGCTATATCGGGTCCGAGGTCGCGCCGCGCGCGCCCAAGGTCGACGAGATCGGCGTCGTCCGCGACGGCGGCGTGCGCATGAACGAGCCGATGACGGAGAGCCTGAAGGGCCTCGCCCAGATCGGCCTCGCGTCGCCCGCGATCCCCGCCGACTACGGCGGCGGCGGCCTCCCGTTCACGGTAACGATGATGCTGGCGGAGATGCTCGCGCGCGCCGACCTGGCGACGCAGGTGCAGCACGGGATCGGCTGGAACTCGCCGGCCGCGCTCGTCCTCCGCTTCGGGAGCGAGGAGCAGAAGCGGACGTACCTGCCGCGCCTCGCGAGCGGCGAGATCATGGGCGCCGTCGCGATGACCGAGCCGCAGGCGGGCTCCGACGTCGGCGCGCTCACGACGGCGGCGACGAAGATGGACGACGGCAGCTACGCGCTCACGGGGCGCAAGCAGTTCATCTCCGCCGGCCAGGGCGACTTCGTCGTCGTCCTCGCGCGTCTCGGGGGGACGAGCGGCCTCGACGGCCTGGGGCTCTTCATCGCCGAGCGCGCCAACGATAACTACCTCATCGAGCGCGCCGAGCACAAGTTCACGATCCGCGGCTCGCCCACGTGCGCGCTCGTCTTCGAGTCGTCGCGCGCCGCGCCGCTCGGCACGCCGGGTAGCGGCTGGAAGCAGATCCTCACCTTCATGAACGAGTCACGGCTCGGCGTCGGCATCCAGGGGATCGGCGTCGCGACGGCGGCGTACGAGAAGGCGATGGAGTACGCGGCGCAGCGCGTCCAGATGGGGAGGCCGATCCGCGAGCACCCGATGATCGCCGACATGCTCCTCGAGGCGCGGACGATCGTGAGCGCGGCTCGCGCGCTCGCGTACGAGGCCGTCGTCCTCCAGGACCTCTCCTTCTTCGGGCACGACCGGCAAGCCGAGCGCGACGTCCGCGAGCTCACCTCGCTCGTGAAGTGGCTCGGGTCGGAGGGCGGCGTCCGGGTGTGCCGCCTCGCGCTGCAGGTGCACGGCGGGTACGGCGTCGTCGACGAGTACGACGTCGGGCGCTTCATGCGCGACAGCCTCATCACCCCGGTGTACGAGGGGACGTCACAGATCCAGTCGCTCTTCGTCGTGAAGGAGACGCTCAAGGCCGCGATGCGCCGGCCGGCGTCGCTCATCGGCAGCGGGCCCAGCGCGCTCCTCGCGAACGCGCGCTTCGACGGCCAGCTCGGCGCGGACTTCGCCGCCGCGCGCGCCCACTGCACGGGGACGATCCGCTTCCTCGTCGGCCGGCTCCTGCGGCGCAAGGGCCTCGGCCTCTTCCGCGGCGCCGAGCTCTCGGACGAGGACCTCGGGCCGATCCTCCTGCACGCGGAGCGGCTCACGGAGTCGCTCGCCTACACGCATGCGACGCGCGCTCTCGGCGAGACCGCGAAGCTCATGCCCGAGCGGCGTCCGCTCGCCGAGCGCGCCGCGCGCATCGCGCGGATCGTGGCAGAGCGCAACCGGCACGCGATCGCGCTCGACGACGGCTCGACGCTGCGGCAAGTCGAGGAGTGGCGAGCGGAGCGCGGCTAGCGAGCGGTCGAGGCGGCTGGCTGTAGATCAGCCGCCATTCGGCTGTGGGGTCCCGATCGATCCCTGATATCGCCACTGATATCATCGTCTGAGTGCCGGGCAAGACGCTCGCCGATCTCAAGCGCAACCCGCGCGACGTCACGTACGCGGAATCGCGCAGGATCTTGGAAGACCACGGTTGGGCAGTGCGAGAGGGGACGCGGCACGGCGCCATCGCGCACAAACGGGATCGAACGTTCGCGTTCCCTCGGCCGAAGAGATCACGCCTGCTCGCGGTCTATGTGCGCCGGGCGATCCAAGTGATCGAAGAGGAGGACTAGGCAGTGGCCACCAAGAGCGAGATCCAGGCGATCGTCGATCGACCTTGGTCCTTCGACTTCGAGTACGGGGACGATCCGGAGGACGGGATCCTCGCGTACGTCGTGGAATGGCCGGACTGCTTCGCCGCCGGGCGGACGCGGACCGAGGCGCTCATCGCGCTCGACAAGGCGATGAGGGACCTCGCTGAGTATCGCCTCGAGGCGGGGCTGGACATTCCCGACCCGATCGATGCGTTCAGCGGTCGGCTTGCGCTCCGTCTTCCGAAAGCCTTGCACCATGATGCCGCGGCGCGCGCCACTGAGGATGGCGTGAGCCTGAACACGTGGATCGCGTCCGCCGTGGCGCGCGAACTCGGTCCGGCTCAGCGAGAAGCCATGCCACGTCCTGGACGGGGATCCCGACGAGTCCGTTACGCGGCCGCGGCTACGCGAAGGAAGGTCGCGGCAAGACGACGATGAGCTGTCGGTAAGCCGCCTGATCAGGACAGCGCCGGACCACACGACAGCAGCACGTTCCCGTGACAGCAAGGGACCGCCGGGCGAGCGGCGGTCCCTCGGCATCGCGGCTCGGTCAGGTCGTCGATCCGTCCGACTGCGCTACGTCAGGTTGTTCCCGATGTTGCTGAAGAGTGTCTGAAGCTGTCCCCGCATGAAGCCCATGGCGACGATGACCGCGATGGCGATGATGAAGATGACGAGTGCGTATTCGACCAACCCCTGACCCTCGTCGTCATGGATGAGCCCATGCAATCCGTCCTCCTTTCGTGGCGCGTGCGGAGGGCTGCCTGCCGCCGTCCGCCTACCGGTCACTCTAGGGAGGAGATCGGTATCAGCGGCAATAGGTCGGATCACCTATGGCGCGTTGGGACGTACCTGATCCCCGTTATTCGATGGTCACGTGGGGGCCGCGGGTCGCGGGGGTCAGACCCCGACCAGGTCCAACAGCTTCCCGCACGCGGCGGCGAGCGGCTTCAGGTCGTCCACATCGGACGTGTAGATCTCGTCGCCGTCGGTGGCGAGGAGCACCAGCGCGGCGTCGATGACGTCAGCTCGGCCGGCCCGCCCTAGGAGCACCCCTGCCCGCCGACCGAGGTCATCGTCGATCGCGCGCACGTCGACGCCCCCGATCGCGCGAGCGAGCCTCGCTTGCCTTCCGCTCCCGCCCCGCCAGACCTGCCCGACCACGCCGCCGTGGGTCAGCGGCACGCGGCCGGCCTCGAGCTCCGCCTTCAGCGCCGCGATCAACATCCTGTCGCCGCGCTGGATCGCGACGAGAGCGCCCGCGTCGAGGACGACGGTCACGCAGCTCCCTTGGTGCGCCGTGGTGCAGCCCGCCGCTTCGCTGACGACGGCGGCCGGACGGTGACGGTCCGCTCGCGATAGTGGCTCTGGGCGTCGCGGATCTCTTCGTCGGTGATCGCGCCGTGTTGCGCCTCGTATCCCCGGATGAACTCGCCGAGCGCTTTCAACCCCCGATCGTGTTCGGCCTGACGGCGCAGCGCGTCGTTCACCCAGGCGCTCACGCTCTCGGCACGCCCTTCCGCCACCGCGTGGCGCGCGGCATCCAGCAGCGGCGCCTCGACCGTTGCGGACAGCCGCTGCCGAGGTGTCATACGACCATGCTACCGCCTGCATACGTTCGTGGCATCAAGCTGCGCGGGCTCCGTCCACGGCGCGAGATAGGCTCATCTCGTGGGGAGGGGCCTCGCGCCGGTCGTCCTCGGCGCGCTCCTCGGCCGTCGCCTTCCCATCACGCGCGGCCGGCTGCGTGTCGGGGGGCTGCGCGCGCCGGTCACGATCCGCCGGGACCGCTGGGGGATCCCGCACGTCGACGCGACGTGCGACGACGACGCCTGGTACGCCCTGGGGTTCTGCGAGGGCCAGGACCGCGCGTTCCAGCTCGAGGGCCTGGTGCGCGTCGAGCGCGGGACGCTGTCCGCGCTCGTCGGCGGGGCCGGGCTCGCCGCGGACCGCCTCTCGCGGCACATCGGCTTCGCGCACGTCGCGCGCGCCGAGACCCCGCTCCAGAGCCCGGAGGTGCGCGCGACGCTCGAGGCGTTCGCCCGCGGCGTGAACGCCGGTCGCGCGATCGGTCTGGGCCGCCGGCCGCACGAGCTCGTCCTCCTGCGCGGCGGCATGACGGAGTGGACGGCGACGGACGTCGTCGGCGTCCTCAAGCTCCAGTCTTTCGCGCTCTCCGGGAATTGGGACGTCGAGCTCGCGCGCCTCCACATCGTCCTCGCGGACGGCGTCGATGCGATGCGCGACCTCGACCCGTCGTACGCCGCATGGCAGCCGGTCATCGTGCCGCCCGGCGCGACGGCCGGCGCGGCGGCTGCGCCCGCGACGCGAAGCGGATCGCTCTCGGCCTTCACGGGGACGGGCGGCTCGAACAACTGGGTCGTCTCGGGATCGCGCACGGCGAGCGGGCGGCCCATCCTCGCGAACGACACGCACCTCGCGCCGAGCGTCCCCGGACCCTTCTACCTCGCGCACCTGCGGACACCGGAGTGGGAGATGGCCGGAGCGGCGTTCGTCGGCGGCCCCGCCTTCCCCATCGGACATAACGGCCACAGCGCGTGGGGCGCGGCGACGCTCGGGCTCGCCGACGTGACGGACCTCTTCGTGGAGCAGATCGGCCCCGACGGCGCGAGCGTCCGCGAGGGCGACGCCTTCGTGCCGTGCGAGGTGCGGCTGGAGCGGATCGAGGTGAAGGGGGGCGCGCCGATCGAGGAGCGCGTCCTCGTCACGCGGCGCGGACCCATCGTCGGCCCCGCGCTCTCGGGCGAGGTGCGCACCGTCTCGCTGCGCGCGACGTGGCTCGACCCCGCTCCGGTCGAGGGGCTGCTCGCGCTGCACCGCGTGCGGTCGTTCGAGGCGTTCCGCGACGTCTTCCGCCGCTGGCGCGACGTCTCCCTCAACGCGGTCTACGCCGACGTGACCGGGACGATCGGCTACCAGATGGTCGGCGAGGTGCCGCGGCGGCCGCTGGCGGACGCGGCGCTCCCGCGCGACGGCCGCTCCGCGGGCGCGGGATGGCTCGCCGATCCGCTGCCCTTCGACGACCTGCCGCACGCCTCGGATCCGGCCACCGGCTTCCTCGCGACGGCGAACAACAAGCCCGCGCGCGGCCGCGGCGACCTCGGCGACGACTTCATCGAGGGCTACCGCGCCGCGCGGATCCTCGAGCGGCTCGGCGAGCGGGGCGACTGGGACGTCGCCGGCATGCGCGCGCTGCAGCTCGACCTCGCGTCGATCCCGTGGCGCGAGCTGCGCACGGCCGTCCTCGACGTGCTCGCGGTCGACGCGTCGCTCGGCGAGGCCCGAACGCTGCTCGAGGCCTGGGACGGGAACGTCAGCGCGGGCTCGCCGGCCGCGGCGCTCTTCGAGCTGCTCCTCGCCGATCTCTGCGTCCGCGTCGCGCGGCTGCGCGCGCCGAAGAGCTACCCGTACGCGCTCGGCCGGACGTTCGACGTGCTCGTCTCCGACACCACCTTCTCGGTGCGCCGCGTCGGGCACCTCGTCCGCGCGATGCGCGAGCGCCCCGAGGGGTGGTGCGGACGGCCGTGGAACGAGCTCATCGTGGCCTCGACGCGGGCGGCGGTCGATCTCCTGCACGACCGCGGGCGCGGAGGCGCGCTACCCGCCTGGGGCGAGCTCCGACCGCTCACCATCCCGCACGCGTTCAGCGGGCGGCGCCCCATCGACCGCGCCTTCGATCTCGGACCCTTCCCCTGCGGCGGCGACGCGAACACGGTGTGGCAGGCGAAGGTCGACCCCCTCGCGCCGACGGCGAACGCCGGCGCGGTCCCGGTCGTGCGCGCCGTCATCGACGTCGGCGCCTGGGACGACGCGTCCTTCGTCCTCCCCGGGGGGCAGTCGGGGGACCCGTGCTCGCCCCACTACGACGACCAGCTCGGCCTCTGGCGCCGCGGCGACATGGTGCGGATCGCCTGGACCGAGGACGCGGTGCGGGCCGCGACGGCGGAGACGCTGCGCCTCGATCCCTCCTAGCCCGGCGACAGCATCGCGACGACCTGTGCCGTGTCGCGGACGCGCGCCATGCGCGGCAAGATCCGCCGATCGATCACGACCTCACTCCAGCCTCACGTTCTTCCGGAAGTCGTAGCCGGGCGACGTGACGCTGCTGAACTCCCACCGCACGCGATCCGCCGACCACTGGCCGGCGAAGACCTCGCGCGTGAAGTCGATGAGCATGCGCCAGGCTTCCTCGGCCTCGGCCTTCCGGTAGCGGCCCGGCATCGTGTCGTTGAGCCAGCCGTGCGGCATGCTCGCGAAGACGCGCATGCGGTAGCTCTTGCGCGCGTCCTCGAACGCGCCGCGGATGCGGCGCACGTTGTCGATCGAGATGACGTGGTCGGCCT
>JAJYLV010000017.1 GCA_021787445.1 Chloroflexota bacterium
CTTCAACAAGTAGCAACGGCCCCACGCAGACAACGTGGGACGGCGGTCAGACAATGACCGCCGTTCTCGTGTCGGATCAAGCACGTCGAGCCCTCACCATCGAATAGCCCTGCACACCACATCGCCGGTCCCATCGGCGTCGGGAAGACCTCCGTCCTCGCAGAGGTCGTTGTCGTCCGGCTCCGCGCGAGCGAACGCACCCTGCGGTCACGCGTCCGACGGCGCGAGATCGGCCGCGCGTGGCACGAGCGCCGCGCCGTCGAGCTCGCGCGGATCATGGAGCGCTCCGCGGTCGGCGACATCGTCATCGACACGGATCGCCGCGCCGTCAACGCGATCGCCCGCGAGGCCCTCGACCGTAGAGGCTGGCTCCCGGCGCGACGAGAGGGGCCGCGACGGCACGGCAGGGTCAGTTCTCGAACAGCTCCTTGATCGGACGGCGGCCCGCGTAGCCCGTCCCGATCTCGTGCCACCACTCGATGCGACCGCCCTCGCCGAGCTTCCAGCACAGGTAGATCGCTCGTCCGCGGTGCACGGACGGGAAGTCGATGAGCCCGACGTCGAGGTCCTTCACTTCGACGCCCATCTCCGCGACCTGGCGCACCAGCGCGCGGATCTCCTGCGCGACCGGCTCCGACGGCTGCCGGTCGAAGGCGAGCTTCCGGCGCTGGATGTCCTCGAGGTATGGCGCCACCTTCGGGAGCAGCGCCTCCGCCTCGTCGCGCGCGAACCGCGGCATATCCTCATGATGCGGGACGGCGCGTTCTCCGCCCGGCCGCCCGCAATGGGAGGCGCCCATGGCCATCTACGTGCTCCTCACGAAGGTCACCCCGACCGGGGTCAAGACCATCCAGTCGAACGCGCGCCGGATCAAGGAGGTCAACACGGAGATCGAAGCGCTGGGGTGCCGCGTCGTCGCGCAGTACGCGACGCTCGGGCGCTACGACTTCGTGAATATCGTCGAGGCCAAGGACAACGAGACCATCGCGCGGGTCTCGCTCAACCTCGGAGCGCGGGGCACGCTGCAGATCGAGACGCTCCCCGCGATCCCCGTCGAGACCTTCATCAAGGCCGTCGCGCAGAAGAAGGCCCGCTGATCCGACGCGGGGCCCGGGCAACAACGCCCGGGCCCCGCATTCGTCACTTCGGTATGACGGGTGGCACGTAGGGTAAGGTCTTCGCGAACAGCCACATACAGATGATCACGATCGGCAGGTGGACCATGAACTGGACGACCGCGTAGCCGACCAGGTCGCGAGCACGGACGCCGAGGATGCCCAGCAGCGGCAGCATCCAGAACGGGTTGATGAGGTTCGGAAGCGCCTCGGCGGCGTTGTAGATCTGCACCACCCAGCCCAGGTTCACGTGGAGCTCGTTCGCCGCCTGTAGCACGTAGGGCGCCTCGATCGCCCACTTGCTACCGCCGGAGGGGACCGCGAGACCGAGGATCGCCGAGTAGATCGAGACGAGGATCGGATAAGTGTTCTGGTCCGAGATCTTGACGAAGATGTTCGCGAGCCACGCCGAGATCGAGCTCGGATCGACCGGCGTGGCGCCGGTGCTCGTGATCATGCCGAAGATGCCGGCGTAGAACGGGAACTGGATGAGCACTCCCGCGGTCGCGGGGACGGCGTGGGCGACCGAGGTGACGAACCGCCGCGGCCGCCAGTGCAGGAGCATCCCGGCGAGCAGGAAGATGAAGTTGTAGGTGTTGAGGTCGAGCGCCTGCGCGATGCCCGATGCGATGTTGCCGGTCTTGCCGAAGATCTGCGCGAGGTACCAGACCCCGGCGGCGACGATGAGGACCGTGAGCACGGGGCTGTACTCGAGCCACTCGCCGGGACGCTGACGCGCCGGCAGCGGGATCTCGAGGGGCTCGGGCGCGATGCCGAAGCTCTTCGCCGTCCGCGAGCGGTCGGCTCCCGGGGCCGTGAGGTACGCCACTGTGACGCTCGCGAGGATGAGAAGGAGCGCCGTGAGCAGGCTTTGCCACGTGAGGATCGTCGCGGTGAACGGCAGCACTCCACTGATGGGGAGGAGCGTCGCCGGGATCGAGCCCTTCGTCGCCATGAGCAGCGCGGCCGACGACGAGAACCCGAGGGCCCACACGCTTCCGAGACCGAGGTATCCCGCGGCGCCGGCGGCGCGGTAATCGGTCTGCGGCACACGCCGGACGATCTCGCGGATGAGGATGCCGCTGAAGACGAGGCTGAAGCCCCACGAGATGATGGACGCGAGCATCGAGAAGAGCGCGATCCACGCGACCGCGGTGCGCGGAGTCTTGGGGACGCCCGCGAGCCAGCGCACCAGCGCGTACACCGGCGGGGACGATGCGAGGACGTACCCGAAGATGATGATGAGCGCCATCTGCATCGTGAACGGGATGAGGACCCAGAACCCGTTGCCGAAGTAGAGCGCCATCTTGTCGGGGGTGTGCCCGAGCAGCATGCCGAGGATGAACACGATGACGATCGCGACCAACGCGAAGATGAAGGCATCCGGGAACCAGCGCTCGGTCCAGTCGGAGACGCCCAGTCCGAAGCGGACGAGCGCCGGCTCTCGCCGGCGGGCAGCGGCGGTCGAAGCCATACGAACCACCTCCTGGGCCCGTCGTTCTGCTCCCGCGGGCGCCTGCGCGTCAAGCGGCCTGGCTTGCTCGCTCGCCCGCCCTGGGGGGCTGCTAGCCCTCCGGCACCGGATACGCGCCCACGAGCGCGCCGGCCGCCCGCGCCTCGCCCTCGGCCTCGCCCCAGGGCGTGCGCGCCAGCCCCTCGACGAGCGCCGCGAGGTCGGGCGTCATCTCCATCGTGCCGCCGCCGGTCAGCGCCGCGGCGCGCGCGCCCGTGGTCCCGCGCAGCGCCGCCAGATAGCGCTCCGCGTCATCGGGCGGCGTCCCCGCCAGGATCGATCCGTCGCGCAGGCGGAGCGCCGCGACGTCATACGGCGTCATCGTCGACGCCGCGACCCCGCGAGCGGGGAGATAGACGACCTCCGTCCCGACGAGCACGGCGATGCGCCCGTCGGGAGCGAGGATCCCGAGGCGAGCGAGGATGCGCGTCGCCACGGTGAGCTCGGTCGCCGGTCCCTCGCGGATGAGCAGTCCGGTCACGCCGCCGCGGTCGCGAGCAGGTCCTCGGCCGATCGCACCGGCGCGTCCGCCGGCACCTCGTCGTCGCGCGCCGGATCGACGCCGTCCTCGGTCCGCAGCTCGAGACCGAGGCGCCGCGCGAGCGTCACGGCGACACGCTCCCCCGCCTCACGCAGGTCGGCGCGCAGGCCGAGCCGCTCGAACGAGGCGGCCTCGTGCGCGAACCCGCACGGGAGCATGCGCGTGAACGCCGCGAGGTCGGTGGACACGTTCAGCGCGAACCCGTGCGTCGAGACCCCTCGCGACACCCGCACGCCGATGGCGCAGATCTTCCCCGCGCGGCCGTCGCGGAGATCGACCCACACGCCCGTCTTGTGCTCGATCCGTCGCCCGGCGATGCCGTAGGACGCGAGCGCCTCGATGATCGCGCCCTCGAGCGCGCGCACGTACCCGACGAGGTCCGGCGCCTCGCCGAGCCCCACGATGGGATAGCCGACGAGCTGCCCCGGCCCGTGGAACGTGATGTCGCCGCCCCTATCGACGCGGTAGACGCTGGCGCCGTGCGCGCGCAGCTCGGCCGGCGCCGCCAGGAGGTTCGCCGTCGTGCCGCGCCGTCCGATGGTGTAGACCGGGTCGTGCTCGAGGAGGAGCAGCCGCGACGGGCCGCCGGAACGGACGCGCGTCGCCACCGCCTCTTGCAGGCGCCAGCCGTCGAGGTACGGCACGCGCCCGAGCCACGTCGCGCGGAGCTCTCCCGAGCGCTCCATCAGGGCGCGCGCGCGGACCGCGCGACGGGCACGGCGCGCTCGGCGTGGTACGAGCTCCGCACGAGCGGTCCGGACTCGACGTGCGCGAAGCCCATCGCCCTCCCCGCCTGGTACAGGCTCACGAACTCCTCCGGCGTCCAGTAGCGCTCGATCGGCAGGTGCAGAGCCGACGGCCGTAGGTACTGGCCGATGGTCAGGACGCTCGTGCCCTGCGCACGGATGTCGCGCATCGTCGCGAGCACCTCGTCCATGGTCTCGCCCAGCCCGACCATGATCCCCGTCTTGCAGATGAGCTCCGGCGCCCGATCGCTCGTGCGCCGCAGCACCTCGAGCGATCGCTCGTAGACCGCCTGCGGCCGGACACGGCTGTAGAGACGGGGCACTGTCTCGACGTTGTGCGCGAAGACCTCGGGATGCGCCGCGAGCACGACGTCGAGCGCGTCGCTCTCCCCGCGGAAGTCCGGGGTGAGCACCTCGACGGTCGTCCGCGGCGAACGCCGCTTGATCTCCCGGATGGTCGCCGCGAACACCGCCGCGCCGCCGTCCGGCAGCTCGTCCCTGTTGACGCTCGTCACGACGGCGTGGCCGAGGCCCATGCGCGCGACGGCGTCGCCGACGTGCGCGGGCTCGCCCGGGTCGACCTCCAGCGGGCGCCCCGTCCTCACCGCGCAGAACCCGCACGAGCGCGTGCAGGTGTCGCCGAGGATCATGAACGTCGCCGTGCCGGCGCCCCAGCACTCCGCCATGTTCGGACAGCGCGCCTCCTCGCAGACCGTGTGCAGCTCCTTCGCGCGCATGAGCCGGCGGAGCTCCTCCACCTGCGGACCCATGGGCAGGCGGACCTTGAGCCACTCCGGGCGCCGGCGGTCGATCGGCACGGCCGTGTTCGGCTTCCCACGGCCGCGCGAGCGCGGACGCTCGACCTCGCCGGGGACCTCGAACGCGATGGGGACCAGACCGTCGCTCACGCGCGCCTCCGCGGCAGGACGCACTCGCGGTACGACACCGCGAGCGCCCCGAGCCCCACGCACAAGCCGCCGAGCGCGCCGAACGCGAGATACGTCTCGAGCCCGAAGCCGACGCCCTCCCTGATGATCGCGCGGGGCAGGTCGCCGAGCGCGAGCTTCGCGAGCAGCACCACGGCGTTCCCGATGGCGCCCATCCCGATCGACCACAGCAGGGGCGTCGCGAGGCTCCGCAGCGAGGAGGCGGCGTCGAGAACGATCCCCGCCGCGAGGATCCCCAGCGCCTGGCTCGCCTCGGCGGGCGGGAGCATGCCCACGGCGAACGCGCCGACCCCGCCGACGGTCGCGCCCAGCCGCGACCGCGAGACGAGGCGCGCCGCCACGAGGGCCGCCATCCAGATCACGCCCTGGTGTCCCGGGAGCTGCACGGGCATCTTCCAGGCTCGGATGAGCGCGATCGCGAGGGCGCCGAGGACGAGGGGCAGCACGAGGTCCCGCGCGATCGCGCGAAGGTCAGTACGAGCGGACGAGATCCCTGGGAGCGCACGCCCATCGGACACCCGAGCCATCGCTCACCTCCGTCAGGAGCAGGACCGCCACCCCGTCGCGGAGGACCGGTCGGCACCAGTCTCCCACGCGCACGATCTCGTCGTCCGTGAGGTCGACGCCAAGCGCATCGCGCTCGAAGCGGGCGATGCCGCTCGCGCGCAGCGCTCCCGCGCTGACCTCTCCGCGCATCCGCCTCAGATCCCCGAGCTCGAGGAAGCGCCCATCGCTCCCGCCGCCGCGCAGGCCGACGGCCGCGAGGGCGCCGATGACGCCGAGCCCGGTGCCGCCGTGCGCGCTCAGGTGGACGCCGGCATCGCGCGCCAGCCGTTCCGCGGCCTCGCGAGTCACGATCTCGCGCTTCGCGTCGCGTCCGAAGGCGGCGATCCCCGGGCTCACGCTCTCGACCGCCGCGAGGCAAAGACCGGGGTCCGATCCAGGCGGTGCGCGCCGCGCGAGGAGCTCGCCTGCGGCGCGCACGACGCGGTCGGCGGAGCCCTCCGCGACGGCGAGCGCGAGACACGCCGAGCTGTTGTGGGACGTGTACGGGATCCGAGGGTCGACGAGGAGCTGGTGCCGCGTGATCCCCATCGGACGCGCCAGGCCGGCATCGAGGAGCTCGCCCGCGAGCGCGCGCGCGAGGAACCCCGTCCCGCGGCTGTCCGGGACGTCGGTGTCGTCGACGCCGAGGTAATAGCGGAGCGCCGCCTCAGTACACCGCCATCTGCGGGCCCACGGCCTGCAGCCGGTCGCGCATGATGCCGAGGGCGCGCGCGGCCGTCGCCCCGTCGACGACGCGGTGGTCGAACCCGATCACGAGGTTCATGCGCCAGCGGATCGCGATGGAGTCGTCGTCCATGACGACGAGGCGCTTCGTGATCGACTCGCTCGAGACGATCGCGGAATGGCCCGGCGGGACGATCGGGCTCGACACGATCGTCCCGAGCGGTCCGGTGTTGTTCACGGTGAACGTTCCGCCGGAGAAGTCCTCGAACGTGAGCTTGCGCGCCTTGGCGCGGTCGACGATGTCGCGGATGGCCCGCATGAGGCCGGCGATGCTCTTCTCGTCGGCGCTGCGGATCACCGGGACGACGAGGCCCTCGTCGCCGAGCGCGACCGCGTAGCCGACGTTCGCGGCGCCGTGCAGGACGATCCCCTCGCTCGTCCAGCTCGCGTTGATGAGCGGCACGGCGCGGAGCGCCTCGACCGCCGCCTTGACGATGAAAGCCGCCGGCGAGAGGTCGAAGCCCTCCCGCGCCACGAAGTCGTGACGCACCTCTTCGCGGTACTTCATGAGCGCGCTCATGTCGACTTCCATGACGGCGTGCGCGTGCGGAGCCGTCCACGCCTGCGCCATGTTGTCGGCGATCGCCCGGCGCATCTGCGTCAGCTTCACGGGCTGGTCGCCGGCGATCGGCGCGTAGGCCGGAGCGGGTCGCGAGGGCGCCGCGGCGGGAGCGGCGGCGTGCGCGGACGCGGCCTCCATTCGCGCGATGGCGTCCTCGACGTCCTTGCGCGACACGCGACCGTTGAGGCCGGTCCCCTGGACGCGCGTCAGGTCGAGGCCGTGCTCGGACGCGAGCTTGCGCACCGCGGGGGTCGCGCGGACCTCGCTCGGCTCGCCGTTGGGCGGCGCCGCGGTCGCCGTCGCGGCGCGCCCGTCGCCGGAGCGCGCGGCGAACGCGGCCGGCGTCGGCACGGGAGGAGGAGGCGCGGCCGGACGCGGCGGCGGCGGGGCGGCGCCGGAACGCGGAGCGGCCGCCGCCGGCGTGGGCTGCTGGGGCTGGGTGGTCGGGGTGATGACGCCGCCTCCGGGGGCGCTCGGCGCCTGTGTCGCGGCGGCCGCCTCGGCCGGAGCGGTCTCGAAGACCGCGAGGAGCGCGCCGACCGGGACCGTCTCGCCCTCCTGGACCGCGATCTCCTTCAGCGTGCCGGTGACCTCCGACGGGATCTCGGTGTTGACCTTGTCGGTCTGCACCTCGACGAGGAGGTCGTACTTCTCGACCATGTCCCCGGGCTGCTTCAGCCACTTGCCGATGGTCCCCTCGGTGACCGACTCACCGAGCTTCGGCATCTTCAGCTCGAACGTCGCCATACGCATGCCTCCTAGTACGCCGCGAGCGCGCGCATCTTGTCCCCGATCAGTTCCGGTGAGGGCATGAACGCGTCTTCCTGAGGCTTATTGAAGGGCATCGCGGGGGCCTCGGGCCCGCCGATGCGCATGACCGGCGCGTCCAGGTCGTCGAAGGCCTCCTCGGCGATGAGCGCGGCGATCTCCGCGCCGGCGCCGAAGAGGCGGTTGTCCTCGTAGACCACGAGGCACTTCCCCGTCTTCCGCGCCTCGCGGACGATCGTCGCGGCGTCGAGGGGACGGAGGCTGCGCACGTCGACGACCGCGGCCGAGATCCCGTCCGCCGCGAGCGCCTCGGCCGCGCGCAGGCAGTGGTGGAGCATGAGCCCGTACGCGAAGACGGTGATGTCCGTGCCCTCGCGCTTCACCTCGGCCGTCCCGAGCGGGATCGTCCAGTCGCCCTCCGGGACCTCGCCCTTCACGCCACGGTACGTCGCCTTGTGCTCGAGGAAGATGACCGGATCCTCGTCACGGATGGCCGAGCGGAGCATCCCGGTGATGTCGCGCGGCGTGCTCGGCGCGACGACCTTGAGCCCGGGCACGTGCGCGTAGAACGCCTCGAGCGACTGCGAGTGGTAGAAGCCGCCGCGGACGCCGCCGCCCCACGGCATCCGCACGACCATCGGCACGCCCCACTGTCCGTTCGAGCGGTAGCGGATGCGCGCCGCCTCCTGGACGATCTGGTCGAACGCCGGCGTCGAGAAGTCGGCGAACTGCATCTCGGCGATGGGGCGCATGCCCGCGAGCGCGAGCCCGATCGCGACGCCGACGATCGACGACTCCGCGAGCGGAGTGTCGAGGACGCGGTCCGTCCCGAACTCCTCGCTGAAGCCCTCGGTCACCCGGAAGACGCCCCCGCGCTTCCCGACGTCCTCGCCGAGGATCATGACCCGCTCGTCGCGCCGGAACTCCTCGAGCAGCGTGTCGTGGACCGCCTGAACGTTCGTCTTCTCCATCTACCTACCAGACCTCCGGATAGCGTCGCGGGTCGCGTTCGCGAGCGAGCGCATAGGCGCGCTCGACGATGTCGGCAACGCTCGGCTTCGTGAAGTGATCCCCATCCTGTCCCACCGGCGTGCGGCTCGCCGTGGACGTCAGCGTCCGCGCGGGCACGTCGAGGTGGTCCTCCGCGCCCTCCACCTCGAGGACGTGGCGGAGGATGTGCGCCGACGCGCCGCCCGGGATGTCCTCGTCCGCGACGAGGAGAGCGCGCGTGCGCGCGACGGACGCGCCGAGGACGCCGTGCCGGTCGAGCGGATCGAGGGTCTGGACGTCGACGACCTCCGCCTCGACGCCAAGACGCGCGAGCTCGGTCGCCGCCTCGAGCGCGAAGCGGCACATCGCGCCGTACGTCGCGATCGTGAGGTCGCGCCCCTCCCGGATGACCTCGGGCACGCCCAGCGGCACCGTCATCCGCCCCAGGTTCGCCGGCATGCGCTCCTTGAGCCGGTACCCCGAGAGGACCTCGATCACGAGCGCGGGGTCGTCGCCCGCGAACACGGTGTTGTACATGCCCGCAGCCTGCGTCATGTTCCGCGGGACGCAGATCCGAACACCCGGAAGGGCGCCGAGGAGCACCGACATGGGCGAGCCGGTGTGCCAGATCCCCTGCAGGCGGTGCCCCTTAGTGCGGATGACGACGGGCGCGATCTGCGCGCCGGCCGTCCGGTACCGGAGCGTCGCGAGGTCGTCGGAGGCCAGCTCGAGCGCGTACAGGAGGTAGTCAAGGTACTGGATGTCGACGATGGGACGCAGCCCTCGCATCGCCGCGCCGATGCCCTGTCCGAGGATCGTCGCCTCGCGGATGCCGGTGTCCGTCAGACGCAGCGTCCCGTGCTTAGCCTGCAGCCCCTCGAACACGAGGTTCACGTCACCGAGCTTTCCGACGTCCTCGCCGACGACGAACACGCGCACGTCACGCGTGAGGAGCTCGTCGAAGCAGCGGACGAGGATCATCCGTCCGTCGACCTGCTCCGCGTCGGGCGCGTACTCGGGCGGCACCTCCGCGACCTTCAGAGGGGACCGTGGCGACGAGCTGTAGAGGTGCGACGTGAGACGCTCCCGCGCGTCGTCCCGCGTCGTCCGCTCGAACGCTCGCAGCTCGCGGCGCGCGGGGACGTCGTGGTCCCGCAGGTCCGCGAGCGAGCGCGCGAGTGCCATCTGCGTGAAGCGCCGCCCCGGCTCGGCCTGCGCGCGCAGCTCCCGCGCGGTCTCGGCGACGCGCGCGACCCCCGACTCCTCCGCGGCACGCTCGAGAAGGCCGGCCGCGCGGTCGCGCTCCTCCACGATGGGTCCCGCGTAGTCGTCCCAGGCCTCCTGCCGGATGCGCTCGACCGCTTGGCGGTCCTCGCGCTCGTACTCGTCGAGCTCCGCGGCCGTCGCGAGCTCCTCGCGGATCATCCATTGGCGCATCCGTCCGATCGGATCCATCTCCGTCTCGAACCGGAGGCGCTCCTTGGTCTTGTAGCGCTCGTGGCTCCCGCTCGTGGAGTGTCCCTGCGGCTGCGTCATCTCGCTGACGTGGATGAGCGCGGGGGCGTGCTCGCGCCGTACCTTCTCGATCGCGACGGCGTAGGTGTCGCAGAGCCCGAGGTAGTCCCAGCCGCGCGCGGTGTACACGTCGACGCCCGGGCGGCCGTTCTCCGGCACGAACCCGCGCACGATGTCGGAGATCGACGACTTCCCCACCTGGAGCTCGTTCGGCACCGAGATGCCGAAGCCGTCGTCCCAGACGGAGATGGCGATGGGGACCTGGAGCACCGCCGACGCGTTGAGGACCTCCCAGAAGATGCCCTCGGCGCACCCCGCGTTGCCGATGGTCGTGAAGCACACCTCGCTCCCGTCCTCGGTGAAGGTGCCGCGCCCGAACGCGCGGAAGGCGTCGTCCAGCCGGTACAGCTTCGACGCGTACGCCAGCCCGAGCGAGTGGCCCATGTGCCCCGACACCGGGGACATGTCCGAGGCCGTGTTCTTCATACGCACCGCCGGGAGCCACTCCCCGGCCTCGTCGACCGTGCGCGTGGCGAAGTGGCTCACCATCTGGCGGCCGGCCGAGAAGGGGTCGTGCCGCGGATCGGTGTCGGTGTAGAGCTGCGCGAAGTACTGGCGGATCGTGGCGGCGCCGATCGCGAAGCAGAGCGTCTGGTCGCGGTAGTAGCCGGAGCGCCAATCGCCGTCGCGGAACTGCTTCGCGAGGGCGAGCTGCGCGACCTCCTTGCCCTCGCCCGAGATCCCGAACGGCGCCTTTCCGGTGAGGACCTCGCGGCGCGCGATCACGCTCGCCGCGCGGCTCCGGACCGCGAGCCGGTAGTCGGCCACGACCTCGTCGGCGGTGAGCGTGAGCCCGGCCTGTGGCGTACGGACCGCGGGCCGGGACCGCGTCCTCATCTCACTGTGCATGTTGCCACCCGCGCGCGGGACCGGCCCGAGCGGAACGGCCGCGGCGCGATGCGAAAGGGCCTAGCGCGAGGCCGCGGCGACCGCGGCGGCGCTGTCGAGGAACGGCAGGAGGAGGTCCAGCAGCTCGCGCGGCCGCTCGATCATGACCAGGTGGCCGCACGCGGGGATGAGCTCGACGCGCGCGGCCGGCGCGATCGCGTGGACGTCGCGCGCCTGGCTGGAGGGGAGCACGCGGTCCTCGACCCCCCAGACGACGAGCGCGGGACCGGAATAGCGGGTGTGCCGTTCGACCCACGGCCGCCGCACCTTCTCCCTGACCCCGCTCCGGAAGCTCACGGATGACCGCAGCACCCGGACCATCTCTCCGATGGCCGGTCCCGCGTAGCGCCGCGCCTCCTCCACGACGTCGGCCGGACACCGCGCGGGATCGTGGAAGCACGCGTACAGGGCCTGACGCGTCGCGGCGTCCGACCGCGCCAGCCGCGCGAAGAGGCCGACGCCGGGGAGCGTGAGCAGGCGGAAGCTCGCATCGAGCTCCGCCACCAGCCCCCCGGGCGCGATGAGCGTGAGGGAGCGCACGCGCTCCGGACGCCACACCGCCGTCATGTACGCGACCGAGCCGCCGAACGAGTGTCCGACGAGGTGGGCGCGGTCGATGGCGAGCTCGTCGAGGACGTGGAGCAGCAGCGGTGGATACAGGGGATCGTCCGGATCGAAGTAGCGCGGCCGCCGTGCACGCTGGCTGGCGCCGAAGCCCGGGAGGTCCATCGCGACCGCGCGACGTCCGCTCGCGACGATGGCGGGAACGACCTCTCTCCAGTTCTCGGCCCACCCTCCGAGGCCGTGGATCATGAGGACGGCATCGTCGCTCTCGCGCTCGGGCGCCGCGTCGATGACGCGGATGCGCAGGCCGTCGATCGTGATCGTGCGAGCGTCCACGTGTGTTCGTATAGTGCGCTCGTGCTCTTCTACTACCTCTGCGCGGTCGGCGAGAAGGCCCACCGCGACGCCTATCCGCAGGGCGCCCAGTCCAAGGACGCGGACGTCTACAAGTGGGTGACGCTGCATTCGGGGTCGCCCGCGGTCTGCCAGCGACAGCACCCCGGGATGCACGTGTGGCGGCCGGACGAGGGCGGCGAGGAAGAGCGCGTGGTGCGCGGCTACGCCGTCCTGCAGTGGGACACGCAGGGATTCGACCCGGGTCAGCCGAAGCCGAACGTCGGCGACCGTTTCGCCTCGACGTGGGGTCCGTCGCTCGTCGTCGAGGGCTCGGAGGACCCGATGACGGGGACGTACCTCCTGCTGCGCATCTTCCCGCACGGCTACCACGGCAAGCCGGGCGAGACGGGGACGAAGCGTACGGACATCCCGAAGGAGCTCGCGGGCAAGGTCTAGGCGGGCGCTCGGGCGGGTGACGCACCCGGCCCGGCGCCCTCGCGCTCGCCGCCTCCGGCCCCGTGCCTGGTGTGGTGTTCGAGGTGGTGACGATGAGCATGCGCATCCTCGGAGGAGCGCGGCGGATAGAAGAGACCCGCGACGTACGGCTTCGTGATCGCTTGCGCGTACGTCGAGACGAGGACGTGCACGTCGTAGCGCTCGTAGAGCGGAGCGCCCCACGTCTGCCGGAAGCGCGTCGCCCACTGCGGGCCATAGCGCTCGCGCGTCACCTGGGCGAGGACCTGGAGCTCCTGGTCGAGGACCGGGAGCTCGTGGTAGGTCGCGCAGGCCGCGTCGTCGCAGCGGAAGCGCAGCCGCAGCGGGAGCTGGAGCACGTCCGCGTCGCGGGCGGGACGCACGAACCCCATGCTCGCGAGCCCGTCGCGCGCGAGCCGCTGCACCTCCTCCACTGACGCTCGCACATGGGGGCGCACGAAGGGCCAGCGCAGGCGCCAGCCCTCCTTTGCGTCGACGTAGGAGGTGAGCGTCACCTCGCCCGCGGGCTCCGCCGACTCCGGGCGCGGGTCGTACGGCCCGCCGCGCGTGGGCGCGTCGATCCAGGCCCACTTCGGCAGCGGCGGGTCGGTGTCCGACCCCTTCCACGGGAAGGGAGTGAGCCGCACCAGCGAGCCCGTAGCGCGGTCGACGCCGACGATCGAGGGTCGCTCGACGGGGAACCCCTCGGACCCGGTCACCTTCGCGACGACGAGCAGATCGCGCTCGCCGCTCACCACGCGCTCCTGGCCCACGCGGCCACGATAGGCTCGCTCGGGTGACGCTCGATCGTGAGGTCGCGCTCGCGACGGAGCACCCGCGCGGTACGGAGCGGAAGCGGCTCGGTCCCTACCGCGAGGCGCTCGTCTCCCCCGCTGCCTACGCCGCGCGGCCCGAGGGCGACCGCGACGCCATCGTGCGGTGGGCCGAGGTGCGGCGTCTCGTCAAGGAGCGCAGCGGCATCGACCACGACGACGCGAACCTCGCCGACCCGCTCGTACCGGCGGCGCGCCTGCGCGCGCACGTCCTCGAGGGGGAGCGCCTCGCCGCCGGCCTCGCGTCCGTCGACGATCCGGGGGACGATCTTCTCGCGCTGGTACGGTCGATCCGCGCGCGCGCCCGCGCGTAGGTCGTCGGAGGAGCGAAGCTCCTACCAGCCGACGGCGTAGCTCTCCCGGCGCGGATCCGCGCCGCCCTCGAGCGTCCCCGGCCCGAGCTTCCGGACGGCGCAGACGCCCGCGGCCGCCGGCGTCCAGTCGGGCCAGGCGACGATCGCGTGCCCGAGCCTCGCGAGCTGCTCACGGACTGTCGCGGCGATGCGTCCCTCGACGCCGAGCTCACCCGGCGCGTAGCGATGCGGCCAGAACGTCCAGGGGAAGCTGCGCGAGATGACGCGCGGCATCTCGATCGCCTCCTGCGTATCCATGCCGAAGTCGACGATCCCGCACACGACCTGGACCATCGCCTGGCACTGTGCGTCCTCGCCCGGACACCCGAACGGCATGTACGCCTTGCCGTCGCGGACGAGCAGCGCCGGGTTCGGCGTGAGCCGCGGGCGCTTCCACGGCGCGATGGCCGAGGGGTGCCCCGGCGTCGTGAACAGCTGCGCGCCTCGCGTCGAGACGATGATCCCGAGGCCAGGCACGAGCGGCGCGTGCGCCGCGGGGTCGGACGGCGTCGCCGAGAAGGCCCAGCCCTCCGCATCCATCGCGCACGCGTACGACGTGTCGGGGAAGTCGCCGCCGTCGGCGGCCGGCGGGCGGTAGCCGGCGGGACCGGTGCGGCCCTCGTAGCGCCACGGGTCGCCCGGCGGCGGGAGCTCGGGCCAGGCGCGGTCGTCGCGGATGAGCTTCGCGCGCTCGGCGGCGTACTCCTTGTCGAGCATCCCGCGCATCGGGACGTCGACGAGGTCCGGGTCGCCGAAGAAGCCCTCGCGGTCGGCGCACGCGAGCTTCATGGCCTCCGTGTAGCGGTGGAGGAACGCCGTCGAGCCGGGCCCCATCGACGCGACGTCGGAGAGCTCGAGGATGTTGAGCGTCATCGGCACGAGCGGACCCTGGGACCACGGCCCGCACGCGTACACGTCGACGCCGCGGTAGGTCGTGTGCGTCCCGGGGCCGATCGACACGTGGTAGGCGTCTAGGTCCTCGTACGTCAGCGCGGCGCCCTCGCGCCGGGCGAACGCCGCGATCTCCCGCGCGATGTCCCCGTGGTAGAGCGCGTCCCGGACGGCCATGATCGCCGCGGCGCGCCCGCGTGAGTCGTTCGCCCGCTCGATCGCGACGAGCCGCCGGAAGAGGTCGCCGAGCTCGCGCTGGACGAGGACCTCCCCCGCCCGCGGGGCGCGCCCGCCGGGAAGGAACACGCTCGCCGTCGACGGCCACTGCGCGATGCGATCGCTCCACATCTCGAACGCGCGGGCGAGGCGCGGGAACACCGGGAACCCGTCGCACAGCTCGATGACCGGCGCGAGGACCTCGGCGAGCGTGAGCCGGCCGTAGCTCGCGAGCGCTGTCAGCCACGCGTCGGGTGCGCCTGGCGTGACCGCACGCGCCATCCCGAGGGGCATGTCGTCGCCGTGCCGCGAGCGGTACGTCGCGAGGTCGAGGCCGTGCGGCCACCGCCCGAGCCCGTCGATGGTGACCGGCTCGTCCATTCCTGGACCGAAGATCACGATCGGCGCGACGCCGCCGAACGACGTGAGGTGGGGTTCGACGACGTTGAGCGCGATCCCCGCGGCGACGCCCGCGTCGACCGCGTTCCCGCCGCGCGGGAACATGCGCAGGCCCGCGAGGGACGAGAGGTAGTGGGTCGAGCTCACCATGTGCTTCGACGCAAGGACGGCGGGCCGCGTCTTCGTTGTCGCCGTCGCGGGCGCGGTGTCGGCGACGGGTGCGTGTCTCACTGCGATCAGATCGTAGACCGTCTAGGCTCGGTGGCGCCGTGCGGGTGATCCCGTTCCGCGTCGGGCCGTTCGACAACGGAACGTATGTCCTTGTGGACGCGCACCGAGACGCGATCGTCGTCGATCCGTCGGTCGGGGAGAAGGAAGTGCTCGAGGCCGTACGGCACGAGGGCCTGCGCGTGCTCGCCATCCTCAACACGCACGGACACATCGATCACGTGTACTCGAACGCGTCCCTCAAGGAGGCGACGGCCGCGCGCCTCGCGATCCACCGCCTCGACGCCTACCGGCTCGAGGCGGTGACGCGCCACGGCGACGTGCTCCCGCCGGCCCCGCGGGCCGTCGCCGACGATCTCCTCGAGGAAGGGTGCCTCCGGTACCTCGCCGACGTGCGCCTCGAGGCGCTCCACACCCCGGGGCACACCGAGGGCTCGACCTGCTTCCACCTGCCCGACGAGCGGATCGTCTTCAGCGGGGACGTGCTCTTCGCCGGCGCCGTCGGGCGAGTGGACCTCCCCGGCGGCGACGCGGCGCAGATGGAGGCGAGCCTGGCGCGCATCGCGGACCTCCCGCCGGAGACGCGCGTCTACCCGGGGCACGGCCCGCAGACGACGATCGGGGACGAGATCGGCTGGCTCAAGGGGTTCCGGTTTGCCGACTGACATGGAGATCCGGGTCCGGCCGTTCCATCCCCACGACTACCCGCGCATCGCCAAGATGAAGTGCGATGCGGAGGGCGAGCAGGTCACGGTCGAGGACATCCGGCGGTGGGACGAGCGGTGGGACTACTCGAAGTTCGAGAAGGTCCGCGTCGTGGCGCAAGACGAGGAGGGCGTCGCCGTCGGCTACGGCGAGCTCCACCACGAGCCCGACCGCTTCGACGCACGCCGCTACTTCCTCCACCTGGCGGTCGATCCCGCGTACCAGCGCCGCGGCGTCGCGACCGCCATCTGGGAGCACATGAGGGAGGAGCTCGCGCAGCGCGCGGCGACCGTCGTTCGCCTGCGGACGGACGCGATGGGGCCGGGCGCGCAGTGGGCGGACCGCCAGGGGTTCCGGTGGGCGGGAGAGGACCGCATCAGCGGCAAGGTCACGTACGAGCGGCGCCTCGACCGCTGACCGCTAGTCCGCGACCCCCACGATGCTCATCCCGTTGTCCGCGAAGATGGTGGACCCCGTGACCGAGCGCGCCCACTCGCTCGCGAGGAAGACGGCGACGTTGCCGACCTCCTCCTGCGTGATGTTGCGTCGCAGCGGCGAGCGCGTCTCCCACACGTCGCGCGCGGCCGAGATGCCCTTCACCGCGCTCGCGGAGAGCGTCTTGAGGGGCCCGGCCGAGATCGCGTTGACGCGCACGTTCTGCGGCCCGAGGTCGACCGCGAGGTAGCGGACCGCGGTCTCGAGCGCCGCCTTCGCGACGGCCATGGCGTTGTAGCTCGGGACGACGCGCTCGACGGCGTTGAACGTGAGCGCGAGGACGGCGCCGCCGCCGGCCTTCTCGAACAGCGGGAGGGCGGCACGCGAGAGCGACACGAGCGTGTACGCGCTCACCTCGACCGCGGTGAGGACGCCTTCGCGCGAGACCTGGTGGAAGCGGCGGCGGAGGTCGTCGGTCGGCGAGTACGCGATCGAGTGGACGAGCACGTCGAGCGCGCCCCACCGCGCTTCGATCTCAGCGAAGAGCCGCTCGGTGTCCGCGGGCTTCGACGCATCGCACTCGACGATCGGCATCGCGTCGCTCCCGGGGAGCGTACCGGCGAGCTGCTCGACGTTGTCCTTGAACCGCTCGTTCAGGTACGTGAAGGCGAGCTGCGCACCCTCGCGCTGGAACGCCGTCGCGATCCCCCACGCGATGCTCCGCCGGTTTCCGACGCCGACGATGAGCGCCTTCTTCCCCTCGAGCAGGCCCACGCGCGCATCATCCCAGGATCGGGACACGAAGGGTCGATGTCGCTCGGCTAGCGGGCCGCGTACTCTGAGATCCCGAGCCTCGTGAGCGTCGCGGCCGTCGGGTGCCCCGTCTCGTCCCAGCCCCGCTGGCCGTAGTACGCGCGCACCTGCGCCGCGATCTCGTCCGCGTCGAGCCGCACCTTCGACAGCGGGCCCGACACGTGCGGCTTCATGACCTGCGGCGGGAGCACGTCGTCGCCCGCCGTCATCCCCATCCGCTCGTTGAAGAGACGCGCCATCGCGAGCGCGCGCTCACCGATCTCCGCCACGTCCGCCGGAGTGAGCCCCCACCCCGTCACGGCGTTGATGATCTCCGTCATCTTCGCGTCGTCGTACTTGAGGAAGAAGCACATCCCGACAGTGTTCCGCACGCTCCGCGGCGGCAGGTTGGCGTTGAGGTGGTCGCCGCCGCTCGGGCTCGTCGCGTACGAGACGCGCACCTCGCGCCCGTACAGCGTGCGCTGCCGCGGGTCGTGCATCGCGATCTCGAGGCCCTTCACCGTCGTCAACAGCTCCTCGCCGCCGCGCGCGCGCGCGGCGCGCGCCGAGCCCTCGGCGAGGACGTCACCGAGCCCGCGACGCTGCGCGATGGCGTCGACCGCGGCGAGGACGGCGCGCGCGTTCCCGAACTCCAGCGGCTCGCCGTCGACGGCGGCATCCGGGAGGACGCCCGTCCGTCGCGCGTCCATCGCCCACGCGATCGTCGCGCCGGTGGAGATCGTGTCGAGGCCGAGGGCGTTGCAGCGCTCGTTGGCCTTCGCGATGACGGCCAGGTCCCCCACTCCGCCGTGCGGCCCGAGGGCGACGGTCGACTCGAATTCGGGCCCGCCGTACTTCGGGTCGATGCGGTACGGCTCCTCGAGCTTGACGACCTTCTTGCAGCGGACGGAGCACGCCCAGCAGGCCTCCATCTTGACGCGCATCCCGGTCTCGATGAGGGCCTCGGCGCTGACGGCGGCGGCGTTCTCGAAGAGGCCGCCCTCGTAGTTGCGCACGGCGAAGCCGCCGACCTCGGTGTAGCCGTCGAGGCCCATCCCGGTGCCGTAGTTGTGGAAGGCCCAGTGGTCCTCCTGCAGCCGGTCGGCGACGCCGCGGCCGACCTCCTTGATCTTCGCCGCGTCGGCGAGCGGGACGTTGCGCGAGCCGCGGACGACGATCGCCTTGAGCTTCTTGCTGCCCATCACGGCGCCGAGCCCGCCGCGGCCGGCGATGTCCTTGTAGTCGTTGACGACGCCGGCGATCCGGACGAGCTTCTCGCCCGCCGGCCCGATCTCGCACACGCGCGCGAGCCTCTCGCCGACCTCGGCCTTGAGCGCCTCCTCGGTCTCGCCCGTCTCCATGCCCCAGAAGCGCTCGGCGTCGCGGATCTCGACCGCGTCGTCCTTGATGTACAGGTACACCGGCTCCGGCGACGCGCCCGTGACCACGATCCCGTCCCAACCCGCCCTCTTGAGCTCCGCGCCCCAGAAGCCACCGACCTCCGCCTCGCCGAAGCCGCCGCTGAGCGGCGAGAGGGCTCCGACGGAGTGGCGCGACGCGCCGGAGAGCGGCGTCCCGGTGAGGACGCCCGGCGCGAAGACCAGCACGTTCTGGGGCCCCAGCGGATCCGCGCCGGGCGGCAGCTCGGTGAGAAGGTAGTGGGCGATCATCGCGCGCCCGCCCGGGCGACGGCGGAAGGCCGCCTCGTCGACCTCGTCGACGGCGGTGCGCCGCCGCGCCAGGTCGACGCGCAAGACCCTTCCCCACGACCCGTACCGCTCGGGCATCGCCACATGGTGCCATCGGCGCGCCACCCCGCGCGAGGGGGCACGCCGAACGGCGATATCCTCCGGACGTGCCCGAGTACGACCTCGTCTGCGACGCGTGCGGGGGCCCGCTCGCTCCCGACGACGCGGTCGTCTCGTGGTCGTCGACGGGAGGTGTCGAGCGCGGCTTCGCGCTGACGCACACGGCGCACGTGCCAGCCTCCGCGTCGGATCGGTTCGAGGGCCGCCAGGCCGTGTGGCCGAACGGCTACCTGCGGTTCGTGAGCGACCGGCTCGGTCGGCGCATCGAGGACCTGGACTCCCTCCAGGCGATCCTTGCGGCGCTCGCGCCGTTCGTCATGCGTCCCGACAACGGCGCGGAGATGGACGCGATGCGCGCCGCGTCCTTCGGGCAGCGCCCGGGCGTGAAGCCGGGGGCGCGGCCGTCCGCGGTCGCCGCCGCCGCCCAGGAGCCGCACGAAGGCGGCAAGTGACCTCGGCGGCTAATGCCGCCAGCGGTCCCGGTCGATACGCCTCCCCCGCCAGTACCTGTCGCCGCCACCACCGCCCGCGGAGATGTCGCGCGTCGCCAGGTACGCCGCGATGGCGAAGATCGCCGGCACGACGGGGAGCGGGAGCACGACGCCGAGCGCGTACTCGAGGACCTGTCCCGCGGCCCACGCGGCGCAGACGATCGCGAAGCGCAGCAGCGCCTCGCCCTCGTGGCTCACGACGCCGCCGTCCGTCTCACGAACGATGCCTCGAGCGCCCACGCGCCGAGCTGCCGCAGCTCGTCCTTCGAGACGAATCCCGCGCGCACCGCGGCCTTCAGCTCGTCCCGCAGCGTCGTCCGGAGCATCTCCGGACCATCCGTATTGATGCTGAAGCGCACCTTGCTCCTCCTGAACGTCGTGATGAAGCGACGCAGCTCGTCGGCACCCGAGACGACAGCAGTATCGAGGTTGGACGTCGGACAGATCTCGAGAAGGATGCCGCGCTCCGCGAGCCGCTTGCAGAGCGCGGGATCCTCGGCGGCGTGGATGCCGTGCCCGATCCGGTCGGGATCGAGGAAGCGCAGCACCTCGTCCACGGACTGCGGCCCTTCGTCCTCGCCCGCGTGCACCGTGATCCCCAGGCCCGCGCGCTTCGCCTTGCGGAAGATCGTGGCGTAGTCGCGGTACCGGAAATCGACGTTCCTCCCGCCGGCGATGTCGATCCCAACGACGCCGCGGCGGCGGTACGCGATCGCCTTCTCGACGAGGATCTCGTTCACCGCGAAGTCGAACTGCCGGTCTAGGCAGAAGATGAGCCCACCCTTCACTGGGTATTCGAGGAGCGCACGGTCGAGGCCGCGCACCGAGGCCATGATGATGTGGTCGAGATCCTGCTCGCCGCCGCGGTTGCGCTTCATCGGGTTGTAGCGCAGCTCGAGGGTCGTGATGTTCGCCTTGCGGTACGCGCCGCCGACGACGGAGTAGACGGACTCTTCGACGGCGAGGGGGCTCGACTGGATCAGCTCCGTCCAGTGGTAGAGCGCGAGGTACTCCTCGAACGACTTCTTCTGGCCCCGCTGCACGGTGATGAGGTCGATGAACTCCCAGTAATCCTTCGTCGGCAGCCGGATCCCCTGCGCGTGCGCGATCCGCCACAGGTCGGCGGGATCCACCGCACCGCCGAGGTGAACGTGGAGCTCGGTGAGCTCGTCGCCGAGGGGGTGCGGGATGTCGGCCCTAGCCGCCCTGCTCTCGGGTGGGCGGGCGCCGCACGCGACGCCGCCTGCGGGGGCCGGGACGGCCTTCGGGGTGCTCGCGCCACACGACGTGGCCGTCGTCGTCCGCGGACGCGACCTGCATGAGGCGATCCCACACCTCAGCGCGGCGCAGCTCCTGCTCGGCGACCTCACGGCCGACCGGGCGCTCGAGCATGACGTCGCAGTCGTAAGGCGACCCTGTGACCTTCCAACCGTTCTCGGTGAGGAGGTCGATGAGACGGGCTATCTCGGTCAGACGCGAAGGCGTGTCCGCGACGAACTGCCGCAGCCACCCGGAGTAGGTGCGCTTGCCGCGGTCCGAGCGGTCGAGCTCGTCGCGGAGCGTTCCGAACGCGTGCATGAGGATGTACGACGTCATGGGGTTCCTCGCGGGCTGAGGCCCGGACTCACCGGTCCGAGTCTAGCCCCGCTCCTCGACGAAACGGTATCCGCCGTCCGAATCCTTGGCGATCACGACGAGCGCGCCGCTCTTGAACCCAGCCTGGCCCTTGAGCGCCGAGCACGTGAGGTGGTAGTGCTCGTGCGCGGGAGGCACGCACTCGCAGCGCTCGGCCTTGATCTCCGCGTCGAAGCGACGGGCGCCGATGCGCAGCGCGACACGCTCGCCGGGATCCGGGAAGAGCTTCCACGCGTCCTTCGTGATCAGGATGCGGCTCTTGCGAACGTCCTCTGAGCTGAGGCGATGACGGTAGGTGGATCGGGAAACGCTCATCGGTGTGTCTATTTTCGCACGTCCTGGAGCGTCGCGCATCATCGCGGCTAACGCTTGCTCGGCGAGGCCCCCTTCGAGAGCGATGCCGGGTCGTCGAGGGCGCGCATGAGATGCACGACGCGAACGTCGCTCCCCGCCGCGCGCAGACCGCCCTGGATCTGAAGGATGCAGCCCGGATTGGCCGAGACGACGGCGTCGGGGCGGGCCGCGAGGATCGCCGCGACCTTCTGCCGCTGCAGCTGCGTGGCGACCTCCGGGTGCGTGAGGTTGTAGATACCGGCGCTACCGCAGCATCTCTCCGGATCGGCGATAGCGACGAGCTCGACGCCGTCGATGGCGCGCAGCAGATCGCGCGGCTGGCGTCGGATCCCCTGGCCGTGCGCGAGGTGGCACGCGTCCTGGTACACGACGCGCACGGGACGGCCGAGCGATCGGCGCGCGTCCGCCGGAGCGAGCACCTCGCTCGCGTCGCGTACGCGCGCGGCGAAACGGCTCGCGCGATCGGCGTAGCCCGGATCGTCACGAAGGAGGTGTCCGTACGCGCGGAGGTGCGCGCCGCACCCCGCCGCCGTCACGACGATCGGCCGCTCGCCATCCCCGAATGCCTCGATGTTGCTCCGGGCCAGCTCGCGCGCGCGCTGGCCGAGGCCCGCGTGCGCGTGCAGCGCGCCGCAGCACACCTGTGCTTCGGGCGACCCGACACTGCGCCCCGCGCCCTCCAGCAGCCGCGCCGTCGCGCGCTGTGTCTCGCCGAATGCCACGGCCATGACGCACCCGGCGACCAGCTGGACGTCCGCGTCGCTGCGGCCGCGCGGACGGTACGGCGCGCCCTCCGGCAGCGGGAGGAGCGACTGCATCTCGGCGAGCCGGCGCGGCAGGACGCGCCGCGCCAGGGCGCGCATCCCGATACGGTCGTACAGCGAGGCGAGCGACGACAGGACGCGGAGGAGGCGCGGGCGCGTGACGACGTCGACGAGCGCCGCGCGAATGCGACCGCGCGGCCCGCCCGGCGCGCGACGGTCGGCGATCTCCTCGCGCGCGCCCTCCATGATGCGTCCGAACGGGACGAGCGACGGGCACGCGGTCTCACACGCGCGGCACACGAGGCAGGCTTCGAGGTGCTCGACGGTCGACGCCTTGGGCGCGCCGGGTGTCGCGAGCATCTCGCGGACGAGGTGGATCCGGCCGCGCGGCGAATCGGCTTCGTCGCCGATGATGCGGTACGTCGGACAGTCGTTGAGACACAGCCCGCACGACACACAGGTCGCGAGGTCAGGCGCGTCGACGTGCGAGGAGGAGGCGAGGGCGATGGACCTAGGATACGGGCGGTGGTGATCGCGAGAGCGTCCATCGCGTCTCGCCTCCGCGAGATCCTCCCACCGGATCGCGTGATCGACGACGAGACGACGCTCCTCCCCTATGCGTACGACGCGTCGTTCTGGTCGCTCCGCAAGCGGCGCCTGCCCGACGTCGTCGTCGTGCCCGACAGCGGCGCGGAGGTCGCCTCGGTCGTGCGCGTCGCGGCCGAGACGGGCACGCCGATCGTCGCGCGGGGAGCGGGCACCGGGCAGACGGGCGGTGCCGTGGCCGCACGCGGCGGCATCGTCGTGTCGTTCGCACGCATGCGGCGCGTCCTCGAGATCGACCGCACCGACCTGCAGGTCGTGGCCGAGCCGGGGGTCGTGTTCGCCGACCTCACCGCCGCCCTGGCGCCCTTCGGCCTCTTCTTCCCGCCCGATCCCGGCAGCGGCCGCGCCTGCACGATCGGCGGGATGGTCGCGAACAACGCGAGCGGGCCGCACGCCGTGAAGTGGGGCACCACGTCGGCGTACGTCCTCGGAGCGGAGGTCGTCCTCGCCGACGGGAGCGTCATCGTGACCGGCGGCGAGCGCTCGAAAGCGCTCAAGTCATCGAGCGGGATCGACCTCACCAAGCTCTTCGTCGGCTCCGAGGGAACGCTCGGGATCCTCACCCGCTTGCGCCTGCGCGCGCAGCCGCGCCCGCCCGCGCGCGCGGTCGTCCTCGCCGCGTACGAGGACCTCGACGACACGGTGCGCACGATCGACGACCTCTTCGCCGCGGGGATCCTCCCCGCGACCGCGGAGCTCCTCGACCGCACGGCCGTCGAGGCGCTCATGAAGTGGCGTCCCGACCTCGGTCTGCCGACCGGCGAGGCGGTCCTCTTCGTCGAGGTCGAGGGCACGCGCGCGAGCGTGTCGAGCTCGGTCTCCGAGGTCGAGGACATCGTGAAGAAGCGCGCTCAGGTCACCCAGCGCGCCGAGGAGGAGGCCGCCATCCAGCGCCTCTGGCAGGCGCGCGGAGGGCTGGCCGCGGCGAGCTCCCTCGTCTTTCCCGGGAAGCACCGCATCTTCGCGGGCGAGGACCTCTCCGTCCCCATCAGCGAGATCCCGCGCGCGATCCGCCGCGCCCGCGAGATCGGCGCGGAGACACGCACGAGCGTGATCTTCTACGGCCATTTCGGCGACGGGAACGTCCACTCCGCGATCGTCATCGATCCGACCGACGCGGATCAGGTGCGCCGTGCCGATGAGCTCGCGGACCGCCTCCACCGGCTCGCGCTCGAGGTCGGTGGGACCGTGACCGGGGAGCACGGGACGGGCGCGGTACGCCAGCGCTACATGGCGCTCGAGCACGGGGCGGCGTACGAGGTCATGAAGCGGATCAAGGCGACGCTCGACCCGCACGGGATCATGAACCCCGGGAAGCTGTTCGAAGCGGCCGACTGAGGATCGGGTCGCCTTCGCCTGCCGCGACATCGCCCCGCCTCGCCGGCTGGTCAGGCGAAGTAGCCGTAGTCCCCGAGGAGCAGTCGCAGGAACACGAGGCTGCAGAGGATCACGAAGACGATGCGACGCGAGAAGATCGCGCGCGGCTGCTCGCGGGCGACGAGCCCGACCTGTCCCCAGAAGAAGAGCACGAAGGTCAGCTCGGTGAACATGAACATCGCGTGCTCGTAGCCGAGCGCCGTCCAGCGGTAGGGGGCGAGCATCGTCCAGTTGAGGAGATCGTTCGCGGCCTGGTAGAGGTGCACGGCGATCGTGAGGAGCGCACCCCCGAACGCCGCCGCGCCGATCTCGCGGACCCGCGGCCGCCGCCGCCACTCCCACAGCTGCGACGTCACGAAGACGTTCACGAGCGGGATGAGGAAGGCGTCGCCCACGATCGCGCTCGTGTACGAGAGCGTCGTCCGGTAGTGCGCGACGATGGGGCTCTCCTCCCAGCGCAGGTAGAGGCTGCCCGCGGCCTGCAGGCCGAAGCCGAAGAGGAGCGTGACGGTGAAGACCGCCACGAGGAGGAGCCAGCCGCGCTCTTCGACGAGCGCGAGCGCCCTCGGCACGTACCCCTCGTCCCTTCGATCGACCGTCCGGTCAATGTAGCGGAAGCGAGTGCCTCCGGCCCGGCGCACCGTGGATGCCCGCCTCGTACGAGCGACGATCGACGTCGGGGAGACGGCGCTCTCGGCTTCGAGGGAGCAGCCGCGTGTGCGGGATCGCCGCGAGGTGGTCCGTGATCGGCCACAGGTCCTCTTCGGACGTCATCCACGAGATCGTATCGAAGCGGGCGAGCGAGACCGGACGCGAGTAGGCGCGGAGCGTCCGCTCCCCGTCCCAGTTGTAGTAGTCCTCGAAGTACGACATGACGAGCTCGCGCAGCGTTCGGTACACGGCGGCGCGGAAGCGCAGCCCCGCGAACTTCGAGAGCGCGACCGCGCCCCACGATCCGCCGTCGCGGTACACCGCGATGACGTGGTCATCGTCGCGGACGGCCTCGAGGTCGACGACGAGCGGCGGGAGTCCGTTGACGCGGAACGCGGCCGCCGCGAGGAACGCCGCCTCGGCGCAGTGAGCGGTCCGGTCGCGCATGACGCGCCGCGGCGAGCGGAGCGTCTCGCCCTTCGTCTCGAGGTTGTACGTCAGCGCGTCCAGGTACGCCTGGACCTTCTCGGGCGTCGAGAGCGCCCGCAGGATCGCCGTCTCCGCGCGCGTCAAACCGTACACTCGCGACAGTCTGCGGGAACGGGACGCTCGGCAGCGAGCCACTCATCCGCCGCGCGCTGGGAGCGGAAACGGTGGACCGTGATGTGTGCGTATTCCGGCAGCGAGATCCTCTCCTCCCACACCTGCCGCCGGTGGCGCGATGTCCGGATCGAGTACAGCAACAGCGACTGTCGTGAGGTGAATGCCTCACGCAGCGACTCGCGGTTGCCGTTCCACAGATCGGTCCGCGCAAGGCTGCGTCGGATCGTCCGCTGCAGTATGCGAACGAACGTCAGGAGCCACGGCGGGTCCAGCCACACCACCGTGTCAGCGCGCGACCAGACCAGGCCGCCGATCTTCCCCCAATAACCGCCGTCAACGACCCAGGCGTCCGCAGCCGTCGCTTCGCGGACGCGACGAGCGAGCTCCTCTGGCGTCGCCGCCGACCACCCGGGTCCCCAGTGGAGCGCGTCGAGCTCGATGAACGGCACGCCAAGGCGCTGCGCAAGCGCGCGCGCAAAGGTGGTCTTACCCGCTCCCGTGATCCCGACGACGGATACTCGTCGCATCGGGCGAAAGATAGTGAGCGCAAGCACGCGCGTCAGGCCGCGCTCTTCACCTTCGCGCTCCGCGAGAGGACGTAGCTCCCACGATCCTCGGCGAGACCGAGGAGTCCGTCGTCGATCTGGCGCATGCCCGCATGCACCTCACGGTGGCAGTTGGCGCAGAGCATGACGCACTTCGCCAGCTCAGCCACGACCTTGTCCCATGGACGCGGAACGCCATCCTCGCTGATCCCGAAGTCCTTCTCGGCGGGATCGCGGTGGTGGAAGTCGAAGATCGCGGGAGGACCGCTTCGGCCGCATCCGTGGCACCTCCTGCCCATATACGCCACGGCCCGCAGCTTCAGCCGGCGACGAAACTCGACCACCGGCCCACCTTTCGCGTTCCGCTCGCCCTCTGCATGACGTAGCCGATGGCAGTTGGCGCACAGAAGCACGCACTTCTCGGCCTCTACCAACAAACGGTCGGTCGAGCCGCTGAACGAGCTGATGTTGAACCTCTTGGTGGTCGGATCCGTGTGGTGCGGATCTAGCGCGACGGTGCTGGCCGTGTAGCCGCAGTCCCGGCACTTGCCCCCAAGCTTGTCGATGACGAGCCGCTTGAACAGTCCGCGCCGCTTCTTCTGGTACCGATAGGTCTTCGCGTTGCGTCGGAGTCGCCGATGCTCGCTCAGCTGGCCGAGCGACATCGACCCCGGTGGTGTTCTCGAAGTGTTGTGCACACCGAACGGAGAGCACTCCAGGCAGAAACGGCGGCTGTAAAGCGAATGGACCTTCTGGGCGATCACGATCTTGGCCGGGAACTGCTTCCCACATGCTTCGCATATCTTCGACTTCGGCGCGTGCAGCACCGGCTTCCGGGGCTTCTTGAGCGGTCGATGTGGGAGGCAGTCCAGACACTGCCTCCGCCCATCCAGCTTCAGGCGCACGCCGTTCACGGTCGGATAGGTCTCGAACTCCCTGCCGCATCGCGCGCAGATGGGCATATGCGAACGTTAGTTCTATCCTACGCTCTGCAGCAAGGGACGATCGGCCCAAATAAAGGAAGGACCGCCGACGCGTCGGCGGTCCTTCATCGGCTCCGGTGGGAGGATTCGAACCTCCGACCCAGCGGTTACACAGAACCCCGAGGTTTCCCTCGGGCGTGGACTATCTCTTCGCCATAGCCCTGCAGGCCTTAGGCGCCGGGCGCATAGTCTCTGAACCTTCCTCGAAGCGTTCTTCGAGGCTTGGCTGCGGATCGCCATGGCGACAACACGCTTTAGGTTTCCCGCAGTTCACCCAGTAACACCCCTGAGTTTCCCCAAGGGGCTGCCCTTGACCACGAGCCGCTCGCTCTACCTCTGAGCTACACCGGATCACTCGTCGGTCACCCGACACCATGCATTGTAAGGGCGAGCGGGTCAACGCGCCGATACTGACCTGCGTGGATCCACGCGGCCTCTTGCGCTCGCTCCCCGACGTCGTCCGGCCGCGCGTCCCCATGGACATTCGCGACTTCCGCAGCAACGCGCGCTGGGTCATCGCGCAGCTCTACTACGGCAACCGTGACCTCCACTACGAGGCGTGGTACCGCGCGCGGCTCCGGACGATAGAGGTCGGCCTGCACTTCGAAGCCGACGATCTGACGAACGCGCGGCTTCTCGGCGCGTTCCGCGCACAGGAGCGCGCGACCCGGCGCGCCTTACCGGCAGCACGACTCGAGGAGTGGGACAAAGGATGGGCACGCATCTGGGAGCCGATCGAGGTCGAGGCGGTCGACGAGGCGCTACGCGACCGCGTGGCCAAGACGCTCGCACGCTACGTCACCACGCTCGAGCCGATGCTGCGCGACGCGCTCCCGTCGGACGTGCCCTGGTCGATGACCGCGCGCTCCCCGCGGAAAGCCGCGCGCCGGACGACGTCCGCGACGCGGAGACGCTAGCGCGAGCGCGCCGCTTCCGCCGCCTCGCGCGCGTTGCCGACGAGGCGCTGCGCGCCGGCGAGGGCGCGCGGGACGTCGAACCGGCGGTCGAAGCTCCCGAGGTTCTCGGCGGCTTCGAGCGCTTCCTCGAGCGCCGACTCCGCGACGCGGAGGGCGCTGTCGAGCCTCTCCAGCTCGCCCTGATCGACCTCCGGCCGCGCCTGCTCCATCGGTGCGATGCTAGCGGCCGATGATCGGGACGCTGCGCACCACGCGCCAGATCCGCCAGTACGCCGCCGAGCCCGTCCCGGACGGCGTCCTCCGCCAGATCCTCCAGGTGGCGCGCTGGACGGGAAGCTCGACCAACCGGCAGGAGTGGCATTTCATCGTCGTGCGCGACCGCGACACGATCGTGAAGCTCAGCCGCCTCCGCACGCCCATCAGCTGGATCGCCGGCGCGCCGCTCGGCATCGCCATCGTCGTGGACGAGGACGACGCGAGCCACGCCTACGACGAGGGCCGCGCGACCGAGCGGATCCTCGTCGCCGCTCACGCGCTCGGATACGGCGGCGGGATCGCGTGGTACGGCGACGCCTCGCAGCAGGCCGAGGTGAAGAAGCTCCTGGGGATCCCGGCCGACAAGACGGCCCGCCAGATCGTGATGATCGGACGGCCGGTCTCGCCCACGGATCCCCGGCCAGGGGCGCGCCCCGGAGGGCGCAAGCCCCTAGCCGAGATCGTCAGCTACGACCGCTATTCCAAGTAGTCCTTGAGCTTGCGGCTGCGGCTGGGGTGCCGCAGCTTGCGGAGCGCCTTCGCCTCGATCTGACGGATGCGCTCGCGCGTGACGTTGAACTCGCGTCCGACCTCCTCGAGCGTCCGCGTGCGGCCGTCCTCGAGGCCGAACCGCAGCTGCAGGACGCGCCGCTCGCGCTGCGTGAGCCCCTCGAGCACCGACTCGACCTGCTCCTTGAGGAGCTTGTGGGAGGCCGCGTCGCTCGGGGCGAGGGCCTGGTTGTCGGGGATGAAGTCGCCGAGGTGCGAGTCCTCCTCCTCGCCGATGGGCGTCTCGAGCGAGACGGGCTCCTGCGAGACCTTCACGATCTCGCGCACCTTGTCGGGCGTGATGAGCATCCGTTCGCCGATCTCCTCGGCCGTCGGCTCGCGCCCCAGCTCCTGCAGCAGGCCGCGCGAGACGCGGATGAGCTTGTTGATCGTCTCCACCATGTGGACGGGGATGCGGATCGTCCGCGCCTGGTCGGCGATGGCCCGGGTGATCGCCTGGCGGATCCACCACGTCGCGTAGGTCGAGAACTTGTAGCCCTTGCGATAGTCGAACTTCTCGACGGCGCGGATGAGGCCGATGTTCCCCTCCTGGATGAGGTCGAGGAAGCCCATGCCGCGACCGATGTACTTCTTCGCGATCGACACGACGAGGCGGAGGTTCGCCTCGGTCAGGTTGTGCCGCGCGTCGTCGCCCTTCTGGATGAGCTCGTCCGCGAGGCGGCGGAGGCCGCGCTGCTCGTCGGGATCGTTCCGCACCATCTGGTCGAGGTACTTCACGAGCGCGGTGCGGATCTCCTGCCCGAGCGCCACGAGCGCGGCGAGCTGCTCCGCGCCCTCGGCGGCGCCGTGCACCTTCGAGTACGCCGGGAGGATGCGGAAGGCGAGCCGGTGCGGGTCGCGCTTCGCGTTGTCGACGATCAGGACGATCTCTTCGATGAGGACGCGCGCCTCGTTCGAGATCTCCTTGCTGTTCGCCTCGGCGCGCAGCGGGTCGCGCAGCTTGAGGAGGCGCGTCGTGAGCTTCTTGAGCTCCTTCTCACCCTCCTCGTCGTTGAGCGTGTACTGGAGAGACTTCAGCGTGAAGCGCGTCGCCTCGTCCACGAGGTCCTTCGGCCGTCCGACGGCCATGCGCTTCTTGACCTCGACGCCGAGCTCGTACAGGTGGACGGCCGCGAGCGCGGGCGACTCGAGCGCCTGCTCGCCGAGCTCGATCGACTTGGCGAGGTTGACCTCCTCCTCGGCATTGAGCAGCGGGACCTTGCCGATCTCCTTGAGGTACATGCGGACGGGGTCGTCGACGCTGATGAGGTCGCTCGCGAGGACCGCCGTGATGGCGTCCTCGCGCTGCATCTCCTCGGTCTCTTCCTCTTCCTCCTTGACCTGCGCCCACGTCGGTCCGCGCTCGGCCTCGAGGATCTCGACGTTGTTGTCGTCGAGCGTCAGGAGGACTTCTTCGATCTCCGGCGCTTCCGCGTCCGGGAGGGCGCGCGCGATCTCCTCCTGTGTCAGGTAGCCCTGCTGGCGCCCATGCGCGAGCAGCCGATCGGCCGCTTCCTTGTGCTCCGGATGGATGACGGAGCCGGCGCGCTCGGTCGGCCGGGTCAGCGTCGTCTTCGGCGCCAGCGTGGCCTTGCTCGATGTCCTGTCTCTGACGGTCGCTTTCATTCGTCCTCTATCTCTCGTGCCTCTCTGAGCACCGTGTCTCGCTCACGGGTCCTCATCAGCCCCGCGAGCCGCTCGGTGAGGCTCGCCAGCTCGTCCATGAGCTCTCCCACGTCCCCGTTCCCGCGATTCAGTGTGGCCCGCACCTCCCCCATCCGTCGCCGCACGTTCTCTGCCCGCAGGCGCATCGCCGCCATCTCGATGCCCCTCGCGGCGTGGTCCTCGTCCACCGGCTGCGGCGTCGATGCGCCGAGGGCTGCGACAGCGGCAGCCAGTCGTGCCGGATAGCGAGGGCTGGGACGCTCGCCAGAACGGAGCAGCTCGTAGATGGCGCGGTGGTCAGGGTCGGCGATCTCGGCGGGATCCAGATCCAGGCGCGCCGCTTCTTCCGGGAACCGGACCAATTGTGCCATTAGATAACGCTCGGTGACGTCATTTCCTTCCTTTTCGCCGCCGGAGCGGGCGTGTTCACCCGTCGCTGCCGATGGCGGCTCCCCCGCGACGGCCGAGGGCCGGCCCTGCCGCCGGATCCCGGCGACCTCCTCCCGCAGCGCCTCCTCCGGGACGCCCGACAGCCGGGAGAGCGTCCCGACGTAGATGTCCCGCGTGAGCGGGTCGGGCTCGTCTCCCAGCAGCGGAAGCGTCTCCGAAAGGAAACGCCGTCGGCCGTCCGGAGATACGAGGTCCGAGCGCGCACGCACCTGCTCGATGACGAAGGCGAGGACGGGTGTCGCCTCCGCCAGGACGCGCCGCAGCCCGCCGGGATCGCGCCGCGCGAGCTCGTCCGGGTCGGTCCCGGCGGGCAGCAGGCTCACGTAGACACCCGTCGCCGTCTGCCCCGTCACGGAGCCGCGCCGTGCACGTTCGACCTGTGCGGCGCGCTGGACGACGAGGGCGAGCTCGCGGCCGCGCTTCTCGGCGCTCGACGTCCCCGCGGCGTCGCCGTCGAACGCGACGACCGCCTTCTCGATCTTCAGCCCGCTGAGGATCCGGTACTGATCGACGGTGAGGGCCGTCCCCATCGACGCGACGACGTTGTCGAGCCCGGCCTGGTGGCACGAGATCGCGTCGAACTGGCCCTCCACGATGATCGCCTCGCTCCGGCGCCGGATCTGTGGCTTCGCGACCTCGAGCGCGAAGAGCGTCCCGCCCTTGTCGAAGAGATCGGTGCGCGGCGAGTTCATGTACTTCGCCGGGACGCCCGCGCGCATCGCGCGGCCGGCGAACGCGATGACGCGTCCCTTCCCGTCGCGGATGGGGATCATGAGACGGTCGCGGAAGCGGTCGAAGAGGCCGCGGTCGCCCTCGAT
>JAJYLV010000018.1 GCA_021787445.1 Chloroflexota bacterium
CGAGCAGAAGAAGTACGCCGAGGCGGTCGACGTGTGGACGGTCTACCTCGAGGTCGGCCAGTACCACCCCGCAGCGCCGATGGTGCGGCAGCTCTACGCGGACGCGAAGGCGAAGATCGGGAAGTAGAAAACCGTATTACAGGACATTCCATGCGGGGCGGCGTAAGAGAATCGAACTCTTCTGACCGGGTCCACAACCCGGGGCCTTACCACTAGGCTAACGCCGCCGTGAGGTCGCGACCGGGCGGTCGCGAATGACATTGTACCGTCGCGCGCGGTGGGCGCGTCGCTAGTGGTGCGGCCCCGTGTCGCTCGGCGCGAAGCCGGGCACGTGCGGGAGCTCGAACTTCGGCGCCTCGAGCCCCGGTGTGCTGTCGTTGTGAGCGTCGTTCCTCGACGAGCGCTTGTCGTTCCCGAATGGCAGCTTCGGCAGGTCGAGATGCGGCACGAAGCCGCCACTCTCATCGGACGCCGGCGAGCCCGCCTGCTGGGAGGCACCCTGCTGACCGCCGCCCTGCTGCGACCCACCTTGCTGCGATCCGCCTTGCTGCGAGCCCCCGCCCTGCTGGCCGGCGCCCTGCTGCGACCCACCTTGCTGCGACCCACCGCTGCCCTGCGAGGACGCGCTCTGTTGCTGCCCGCCGCCCGGTTGAGAGCCGGACTGCTGACCACCATCTTGTGACGACCCGCCCTGCTGCTGACCGCCGCCCTGCTGCTGACCGCCGCCCTGCTGCGACCCGCCTTGCTGCGAGCCACCGCTGCCCTGCGAGGACGCGCTCTGTTGCTGCCCGCCCCCCGGTTGAGAGCCGGACTGCTGACCGCCGCCCTGCTGCTGACCGCCGCCCTGCTGCGACCCTCCCTGCTGAGTGCCACTCTGCGGCTGACCACCACCCTGTGACGACCCGCCCTGCGGCTGACCACCGCCCTGCTGAGTGCCGCCTTGCTGCGATCCTCCCTGCTGCTGACCGCCGCCCTGCGATGAGCCTTGCTGCGGACCGCCTTGCTGCTGCACAGCACCCTGCTGGGGTCCGCCCTGCTGCTGACCGCCTTGCGCCTGCGACGCGCCTTGTCCTTGGTCCTGCTGCTTCTGCCGTCCGCCATGATCCTGTCCACGCCCGAGGAACGGACCCGTCGAGCTCGGACCGCTCGGCCCGAGTGACGGCAGCTGCGGGAGCTGGACGGCCGGGACGAATCCGGACGGCGGACCTCCACCTCCGGGTCCGCCGGGACCACCTGGGCCGCCGCCCTCGTCCTGACCGCCGCGCGATGCGCTGGTGTCCGAGCCGCTGCTCCGCGGCTGCCCAGCCCCCTGCTGCTGATCGCCGCGCGTGGATGCCGCCTCGGCCGTCACCTTGAGCGGCCGCGCGATCTTCACGCTCGAAGCGATCGTCCGCATCTCCTGCGGCGTGACGGGCGTGACCTGGACGCCGTCGCCCTTCGCGACCTCGACGGCGACGATCTGCGGTCCGGAGGACGCCGACGTGTCGACGCGCTCGGTCGTCGTCCGCGGAGCCTGTCCCCGCTCCGTCGTCGTCGTCTGGACGTCGACGTCGCGCTGCGGGGCGTCCTTGCGCTCGATGACCGTCGCGATCTTGCCGTCGGGGATGTCCGGGAGCTTGACGACGAGCTTTCCGTCCACGACCTGAACGGTCGCGCCCGGCGTCTGCACGATGACCTTGCCGTCCTTGACGCCGTCCGCGCGGCCGACGGGATCGAGCACGATCCCCACCGCGGCGCCGACCGTCACGGTGACCTGGCGCTGGGGCTGGGGCGCCGGCTTCGGCTGCGGCAGCGGCGCCGCCGTCGTCACGCTCACCTCGAAGCCCGGCTTGACCAGGACCTCTCCCTTCGGCTGCGGCTCCTGTGGCGTCGGCGCCTTCGACGTCGCGACGGCGCCTTGCACCGTCTGCACCGTGGTCACGAGCTCGCCCTGCGGATCGCGCTCGACGCCGACGTCGAACATCGTGCCGCGCACCGTCGCGGTGGCCGTCGGGGTCTGCACCTCGTACTTCGAGTCGGGCTTCAGGAGGTGCGTGACCGAGTGCCACGTCCGTCCGAGCTGCTGCTCCATCGAGATGACCGTGGAGCCGTCGGGGTTCGCCTGCAGCGCCGTGATGACGAGCGTCGTGTTCGGGTCGAGCGAGACCGTCGACCCCTCGAAGTACGTGAGAACGGCGTACGTACCGGACGCTGTGTGGATCGTCATGCCAGCGTGGAGGACAGCGCCGTCGGCGACGGGCTGGAACGGATCGGCGTCCGACGCCCGCGCGGTGACCTGGCCGGAGATGACCGAGAGCGTGCTCGACGCGCCGAGGGCGACGCTGCTGCGGGAGTTCACGATCCCGGTCGTGCCGATGATCGTCGCGAAAACGAAGGTCGCGGTCACGGTGACCGTGACCAGGCGAAGCGCCCTCAGGGAAAGCGTCGGGACGCGGAGGCGCGGCAGGGCGACGTGTCGACGGAGCCGCGGCGGCCGCGGAAGGACGATGACGCGGCCCTCCGGCGCGGGCGGGACCGGTGCGGGCGCCGCGGCCCGCCGGCGCTCGATGGCGGCCATGCGCGCGGCGCGCGCCGCGCCTCGGAGGGGACGTCCGTGCTTATCGAGGAGCTCGTCGTCGCGGATCGGCGATGGCGGAGGCGCCACCGGAACGGGAAGCGGCCCGAAGCGCACCCGGGTGAGCGCGAGCGTTCGCAGCGCGCCGTGGAGGCGCGCGAGCAGCGCGGCGACGACCTGAACGAGCAGCGAGACCCGCTCTCCCACGCCAGTCCTCTCCCGGCCTCCCCTGGCCCGAGTTCAGCACGACCCCGCAGGATCAGCCGCAGCATCCACCGCCTGCCTGCCCGACGGGCAACAGAAGCGTGTCAAGCGGTCAATTCGGGGTAGGACCGGCGACTGGTACAGAAGTACTAGATCGTGGGCCCCCGGGCCCGATCCCGGGCGCTAGAGGCGGGGCGCCAGGATCAAGTAGCCGCCGACGCCGATGAGGATCGCCGGCACGAAGAGCGGCTGCAGCTCGGCCGGGATGACGGTCGCCACGCGGAACACCTCGAGCAGCGTGATCAGGCCGAAGATCGCGGCCGGGATGAGCGGCCAGCGGCGGTTCGGGCGGATGATGAAGACGGCCACCAACCCGACCGTGAGTGAGGCGAGGAAGACCGGCGCGGTCGCCTCCGGGGGGAGGCCGAACCAGCCGGGGATGAGGAGGCCGGTGCCGAAGCTGATGAGCGTGGCGGCCGGGACGAGGTAGACGTAGGGGTTGAGACCCGTCAGATAGGCCGCGGCGAAGGCGGCGCCGAGAGCGAGGAACAGGTAGGAGGTCGCGTTCGGCACGCCGAGCGTCGGGAGCAGGTACGTGATCCCCACGGCGACGAGGACGGCGCCTCCGACGACCCCGCGGCGACGGCGGTTGACGAGGGATACGGCGGCGGCGCTCTCACGCGGCGCGGGCGGCGTCTGGACCGCCGCTTCGGTCGCCATCTGCTCAGCCATCTCCTACCTCCTCAGCGCGCCCGGCCTAGTCTCGCGGCGGCGAGTACTCCGACACGCCGACGAGGAACGGCCGCGGGCGTCCCGGTTGAATGGTGAGGGGTTCGGCAAGACCCTCCTTCTCGAACACGGGGACGCGCAGACCATGGAGGCGATCCGACCGCTTCGTCCAGCTTGTCGAACACACCGGGCACACGAACGCTCCGTCGGGCATCCGGTCGCCGTGGGTGAGGAGGATCTTGGTGCAGCAGCGCTCGACGCGCGGCTCGCGGCCGTCCGCCGCGGCGAGGTACGGGAAGCGGTCTTGGGGGCCGACGCGCTCCCGGCGCTCGAACTCGTGTCCGTCGGAGGAGCGGCGGTACGTCGCCGGAGCGGACGTGCGCCATTCCGTCGCGCACTCGGGGCAGAGGAACGCGTCGCCCACGCGGTAGAAGCCGCCCCACTGGACGATCCAGTCTTCGCAGCAGTCGTTTAGGATCACGCGCTCGCTCATCCCGCCACCGCCATCAGCCACCGCACCAGCGCCTTCTGCGCATGGAGGCGGTTCTCCGCCTGGTCGAACACGATGCTCTGCGGCCCGTCCATCACGTCGTCCGTGATCTCCTCGCCGCGGTGCGCCGGCAGGTCGTGCATCACGACCGCGTCGGGCTTCGCCAGTCGCATGAGCGCGGCGTTCACCTGGTACCCCTGGAAGGCGCGGCGCCGCCGCTCGTACTCCTGCTCCTGCCCCATGCTCGTCCAGACGTCGGTGTACACGACGTCCGCGCCCCGCACGGCGTCACTCGGATCGCGCACGACGTCGATCGCGGCCCCGGTCGTCCGCGCGATGGCCGCCGCGGCGGCGCGCGAGC
Source organism: Chloroflexota bacterium (assembly GCA_021787445.1). GTDB lineage: Bacteria > Chloroflexota > Limnocylindria > P2-11E > P2-11E > JACPOT01. The sequence continues at coordinate 4,339 of JAJYLV010000018.1, forward strand.
GCGGCTGCGGCTCGTATCCCTGGGGGGCGGCGACGCGGATCGTCTGACCCGCGAGCGCGACGGCGAGCATGAGCGAATGGCAAACGTTGTTGCCGTCCCCCACGTACGCGACGGCGACGTCGTGGGCGGCCCCCTTGCGCTCCTGGATGGTGAAGATGTCGGTCAGGCCCTGGCAGGGGTGCGAGACGTCGGAGAGGCCGTTCACGACGGGGACCGACGAGAAGCGCGCGAACTCTTCCGTCGTCTCGTGCGCGAACGTGCGCAGCACGATGAGATCGACGTAACGGCTCGCGACACGCGCGACGTCCGCGACGCTCTCGCGGCGGCCGAGCCCGACCTCGGCGGGCGACAGGTACGTCGCGTGGCCGCCGAGATGGACCATCGCCATCTCGAACGAGACGCGGGTGCGCAGGCTCGGCTTCTCGAAGATCAGCGCGAGCGAGCGCCCACGCGCCGGAGCGCCGGCCGGGACCGGCTCGCGCTTGAGCGCGGTCGCATCGGCGAGGAGGCGGGCGAGCTCGTCCGGCGTGAGGTCCGCCAGCGTGACGAAATGCCGGACGCGCGAGGCCGCCGCACCCGCCATCAGGAGGCGCTCCCCGCCGCAGCGGCGGCGGTCCGCGCGCGCAGGAGCGAGATGAGCGCATCTCCGACGCGGTCGGGCTCGTGGCGGATGGTGTCGAGCTTCTCCCACAGCTGGCGCGGCCCCGACCACTTGTCGATGAGCGGGGCGAGCACGGGCTCGACGCCGAGCGCCCGGATCGCCGCGACCTCGGCCTCGGTCGGCTCGAGGTAGTCGAGGCCCTGCGCGGCGTAGTGCGCCCGCAGCTCGGGCGGTGGTGGGTCGTCGTTGAGGAGGACGACGTCGAGACCGCCGCCGCCCAAGTGCTCGATGATCCGGGCGACGTGGTCGGCGAGGCCGAGCTCGTCCGTCTGTCCCGGCTGCCGCGTCGTGTTCGCGACGTACACCACGAGCGCATCGCTGCGGGCGATCGCGCGCGCGATCTCCGGGACCAGCAGGCACGCGCACACCGTCGTGTACAGGCTGCCGGGTCCGAGCGTGATGAGGTCGGCGCGCTCGATCGCCTCGACCGTGCCGGCGCACGGATCGACGTGCCCGTCCTTGAGGAAGACGCGCCGGATGGGCGCCTTCCCCGGAGCGCGGACGTTCACCTCCTGTTCGACGACGGTCCCGTCCGCGAGGAGCGCGCAGAGGTGCGTGTTGTACAGGGTGACGGGCAGGACGCGGCCCTTCACGCCGAGCAGGCGCGAGGCGACGTCGACGGCGCCGAGGAACGAGCCCTCGAGCTGAGTGAGCGCGGCGAGGAAGAGGTTCCCGAACGCCATGCCGTCGAGGGCCTCGCTCTTGTCCGTCCGGAATCGGTGCTGGAAGAGCCGGCGCAGCGTCGGGTCGCCCTCGGCGAGCGTCACGAGCGCGCTCCGGACGTCGCCCGGCGCGGGCACGTCGAGCGCGATCCGGACCTTCCCCGTCGAACGGCCCGAGTCGGTGACCGCGATGAGGCCGGTGATCTCGTCGGTGTGCCGCTTCAGCCCGCGCATGACCGTCGGCGCCCCCAGGCCTCCGCCGAGGCACACGGCCCTCGTTCGCTCCACGGAGGCATGTTCGCAGATATGCACGAGCGGGCCGCCCTATGCAGGCGGCCCGCTCGTTCCGATCGCGAGGTGTCTAGAAGGCGCCCGTACCGTTCGGTGTGCCGTTCCCGGTCGGCCCGTCCCAGCCGGTCCCCGCCGTGCAGAGATCCGCGCCTCCGCACGACCCGTTGCTGCCGGAGGTGATGTCGTTCAGCGCGGAGGTGTGCGAGTACGGGTAGGATCCGAAGGTCACCGCGCTCGCGTTGCCCGCCAGGGCATACGCGCCGGCGACGATCGGCGCCGCCGCGCTCGTCCCACCGACCTTGAACCAGCCGGACTGCCCGTTGTAGCGGACGGTGTCGTACACGGCGACGCCAGTGTTCGGGTCGGCCACAGCGGACACGTCGGTGACCGCGCGCCGCGGGCAGTCGGCGATGCCACTTTGCCAGGCCGGCTTCGCCTCGTACGCGCTGCAGCCGCTCCCGGCGCCGGACCAGGCGGTCTCGCTCACGCGGGTCTTGCTCGCGGCGTCCCAATCCAGCGTCGTGCCGCCGACCGCGGTCACGTACTGCGAGGCCGCCGGGTACTCGACCCCGTATCCGTTATCTCCGGAGCTGACGGTGATGACCACGCCCGGGTGGTCGAAGTGGCCGTCGTATGCGCCGCCCGTCTCGCCCGAGAACTCCGACGCGCCCCAGCTGTTGCTGACGACGCTCGCGTGCGCCGCGGCGTAGTCCTCGGCGGCGCCGAGGTCGGCGAAGCTGTTCGACGAGGCCTCGACCAGGAGGAGCGCGCAGTTCGGGCAGATCGCGGACGCCATGTCGAGATCGAGCGAGATCTCGAGCGCCCATCCGGAGTTCGTGCGGGGCAGCTTCGAGCCGCCGTTCTGGCCGACCTGCCGGAAGCAGCCGCCGGCGCTGCCGCAGGGAGGGAGACCCATCGTCGAGCGGTACACCGCAAGGTCCTTCGCCGCGTTCGGGTCGTTGTACGCGTCGACGATCGCGATCGTGACGCCGGCGCCGGCGGCCGCCGCGGCGGCGACGAGGCCATACGCGCCCTCCAGGTCGGCCGCACGGTACCCGTTGACCGTCGTGTTGGTCACGATCGGCTTGCCGTTCGCGCCGACGACGACGTAAGAGTGGCAGCGCGCCGAGCCCGCCTGCGCCGGACCGGGGCAGACGGGTACGGCGTTCGACGCCTGGCGCGGCACCGCCGCCGACACGCCTCCGGCCAATGAGGTGAAAGTGAGCGCCGAGGCAGTCACTGCGGCGAGCAGCCGACCGATCCTCATGGAGCCTCCATTCCGACCTGGCTTCCCCTCGCTTGGGGTCGGAGGCATGTTGCGCCACCGAACGGTCGGCGTCGAGGCCCAGTGAGCGGACGCCCCCGGGAGGCCGCGGCCGCAGGCGGCGGGTGGGGCGCAGACGGCCGCGGTGCGAAAAGGAGGTCTAGCTGGCCTTGCGCGCGCCCACGGCGACGGCCCGGGCGACCGGCACGGCCGCCGTCGGCGTCACGGCGGGAGCGGCGACGGCCACGGGCGACGGCGCGGTCGACGCTGGCCGCGCCGCCGGCTCGCGCGCGGCGGCTCGGCGGGCGACGAGCTCGGCCCTCCACTCCTTGCGCTTCCCGGCGGCGTCGGCGTAGCCATGCTCGTAAGCGGAGATCGCGAGGAAGCCGATCGTCACGACGCCGAGCGCGAGCCCGACCACGATCCCGACCGCGAGGCCGCCGGCGAAGCCGCCCACGCCGGTACTCCGAGCAACCGTCATGCCGATCGCGCGCGCCCCGCGCGAGCCTGCATGCCGCCCGCTGACGATCATCCTTCGCGCCGGGTCCGATCGCCACCGTCGTTCAGCGACCGGAGGGGATCGAGACCCTCTGCGACCTCAGACCCCCGCGATCTCGGGCAGCTCGAAGAGCTCGCGCAGCGAGCGTATGACGTGGTCGGGCCGGTCGGGCCCGCTGCCCGCCGCGGGCGCTTCGCTCGTCACGCCGGTGAGGATGAGGATCCCCGTCGCCCCGATGAGGTGCGCCGGGACGATGTCCTGTTCGACGGAGTCGCCGATGACGATGGTCGGGCCGGTCGTGGCGCCCGCCCGCCGGACCGTCTCCTCGAATAGGAAGGGCGCGGGCTTCCCCACGCAGATCGCCGTGTGGCGCGTCGCCGTCTCGATCGCGGCGACGATGCTCCCCGACCCCGGAAGGAGCCGTCCCTCCACCGGATAAGCGCGGTCCTTGTTCGAGGCGACGAAGAGCGCGCCCGCCAGGACGGCCCGCTGGGCCTCGGCGAGCTTGGCGTACGTGAGGTGGAGGTCCAGACCGACGACGACGGTGTCGGGAGGCGGCGGGAGCCGAAGGCCCTCGAGATAGGTGCGCATCGCGCCCGGATCGACGCCGTCCGCGGCCGCGGGGGGAGGCGGGTGCGCGCCGGGAAGCTCCGCGACGGACCGTACGGCGATCCCCGCGGAGCGGATCTCCTCGCGCAGCGCGTCGGCGCCGACGACGAGCACGTCGCGGGGCCGCGGCTCGCGGCGCTCGAGGAAGTGCGCGGTCGCGTAGGCGCTCGTTACGACATGCTCGCGGTCACCGCCCAGCCCGAGCTCGCGCAGGCGCTCGACGTAGTCGTCGCGCATCGCGGTCGAGTTGTTCGTCGCGAAGAAGACCTGCCACCCCCCGGCGCGAAGGCGCTCGAGGGTCTCGTGGGCATACGGGAGCACCTGCGACCCGCGGTACAGGACGCCGTCCATGTCGAAGATCGCGAGCGGCATCGGCTACAGGGCCGCGCGGTACAGCGCCTCGATGTCCGCCAGGGTCGTCTCCCGCGGGTTGACGGCGATGTTCCCCGACTGCATCGCGTCCTTCGCCATCGCCTGGATCGTGTCGCCGGTGACGCCGCACTGCGACAAGCGCGCGGGGATCCCGATCTCCTCGATGAGCCGGTGGGTGCGGGACACCGCCGCTCTCGGATCCTTCCCGGCGTCCATCGCCTCCGCGACCGCCTCGAAGCGCTCGGGCGCGGCGGTGCGGTTGAAGTCCATGACGTGCGGGAGGAGCACGGCGACGGCCGTCCCGTGGGCGACGTGGCACCAGCCGCCGAGCGGGAGCGCCATCGCGTGCACGTTCCCGAGCCGCGTGTTGCTGAAGGCGAGGCTCGCGCTGACGACCGCGCGCATCATCCGCTCGCGCGCGTCGAGGTCGGCGCCGTCCTTCACGGCCCGAGGCAGCGCCCACGCCGCGTCGCGGATCGCCTCGATGGCGAGCGCGCGCGTCATCGCATAGGTGTTCTTGTTGACGAACGACTCGACGGCGTGGACGAGCGTGTCCATCCCGGTGATCGCGGTGAGGAACGGCGGCAGGCCGCGCGTCATGTCGGGATCCTCGAGCGCGAAGAGCGCGGTGGCGTTCGGACTGATGATGACGAGCTTCTTGTGCGCCTCGGGGTCGGCGATGACGCTGTTGATCGTGATCTCCGCGCCCGTTCCCGCCGTCGTCGGGATGGCCACGACGGGTGCGGCGGGCTTCGGCACCTTGTCGCTGCCGACGTAGTCGAGCGCGCTGCCGCCGTTGGCCATGAGGACAGCGGCCATCTTGGCGGTGTCGATCGACGATCCCCCGCCGACGGCGACGAGCGCGTCCGCCTTCATCGCCGTCACGCGCTCGAAGCAGCGGTCGACGTCGCCGACGGTCGGATCGGGCACGACGCCGTCGTAGACCTCATACGCGATGCCCGCGTCCCGGATGCGCTGCTCGATCGGGCCGACGAGCCCGGCGTTCACGACGCCCGGATCGGTGACGATCAGCACGCGCTTCGCGCCGACCTGGCCGAGCGGCTCGGCGACGCGCTCGGACACGCCTCGTCCGAACATGATCCGCGTCGGTATGCGGAAGACGTCGATGCGCGCGGGCGCTGCGACGCTCATGGGCGGGCATTCTGATCCGGCGCTGGCCGGTCAGCCCGACGGCCGATCACTTCCGCGTGCGATACGCGTGATAGGCGCGGCCGGCGACCGTCTCGTCCCACCCCCGCCGCGCGACGTACGCATCGACCCGTGCGAAGAGGAGCGCGATGAGCGCCGTGAGGAGGACACGCCACAGCGTGCCGAACAGCAAGCGGAAGCACCCCCCGAGACAGCAGCCCATCGGCACCGCCGATCATGCGCCTTCCGTGCCGATCGCGCCGCGGGCCCTCGCCGCCGTCGGCGAGGCGGTACAGGATGTGACGGTGTCGTCGCCCTTCGCCAGCTGGGCCGCGACGGCCGATGCCGTACGGAGCACCGCGAAGAAGCTCGAGAAGATGGCCGCCCTCGCGCGTTACCTCGGCACGCTCGAGGACGACGATCTCGCCATCGCCGCGCGCCTCTTCGCGGGAGGACCGTTCCCGCGAGCGGACCAGCGGGTCCTCGCCGCCGGATGGAGCGCGCTCGTCGACGCGATCCTCGAGCGCTCCGGCGCCTCGCCCGACGACATCGGGGCCGCATACCGGCGTCACGCCGACCTCGGCGACGTCGCCGCCGACCTGATCGCGACGCCGCCGCGGGACGCGCGTGCGCTGACGCTGCGCGACCTCGCGGCAGCGTTCGACGGGATCGCGGCCACGAAGGGCGCGAACGCGAAGCGCGCGCTCCTGCGGGCGCTCCTGGCCCGCGCGACGGGAGGCGAGGCGCGCTACCTGGTGAAGATCGTCGGCGGCGACATGCGTATCGGCCTGCGCGAGGGCCTGCTCGAGGATGCCGTCGCGAGATCGTTCGGGCGGGAGCGGGAGGCGGTCGCGCGCGCGAACATGCTGAGCGGCGACGTCGGCGAGGCGGCCGTGCGCGCGAAGCACGACACGCTGGCGGCGGCCGTCTTCGCTCACTTCGCGCCGGTCGGGATGATGCTCGCGACGCCCGTCCTCGAGCTCGCCGAGGTCGCGAAGCGCTTCGCGCCCCCGTACTTCGTCGAGGACAAGTTCGACGGCGTGCGCGCCCAGGCGCACAAAGCCGGGGACCGCGTGGAGCTCTACTCGCGGACCCTCGACCGCGTCACCGAGCGGTTCCCCGAGCTCCTCGCGCCGCTCCGCGCGATCCCGGGCAGCTTCGTGCTCGACGCCGAGATCCTCTCCTTCCGCGGCGACCGCGCCGTGCCGTTCACCGAGTTCCAGACGCGCCTCGGCCGCAAGACCGTCTCGGCGGACCTCCTCGCGCAGCTGCCGGCGACGCTCGTCGCGTTCGACGTCCTCGAGCGCGACGGTGATCCGCTCATGGAGCGTCCGCTCTCGCAGCGGTCGCTCGTCCTGCGCGGCTTGCCGCTCGCGGGCCCCCTCCGTACGCCCGACCTGCGCGTCATCGACAGCACGGGCGGCGAGCTCGTCGCCGCGCTCGAGCGCGAGTTCGCGGCGTCGCGGAGCCGCGGGAACGAGGGCCTCATGGTGAAGGACCCGCGTTCGCGGTATCGGCCCGGGCGGCGCGGGATGGAGTGGCTGAAGGTGAAGCGCGCGCTGCGGACGCTCGACGTCGTCGTGACCGCCGTCGAATGGGGCCACGGCAAGCGCCGCGGCGTCCTCTCCGACTACACCTTCGCCGTCCGCGACGAGCACGGACGCCTGCGCCACATCGGGAAGGCGTACTCGGGCCTCACCGACCGGGAGATCGCGGACCTGACCGAGCACTTCCTCGCGCGCACGGTCGAGGACCGCGGGCACGCGCGGGTCGTCGAGCCCGACACGGTCATCGAGGTCGCGTTCGATCGGATCCAGGCGAGCGACCGGCACGACTCGGGTCTCGCCATGCGTTTCCCGCGCATCGTTCGCCTTCGACCGGACAAGCCCGTCGCGGAGATCGACACCCTCGCGACCGCGCGCGAGATCGCGAAGAGGGAGGAGGCACCCTAGGAGGCGCATCCCATACTGGGCGCGATGAGCGGCCGCGACGGCCCATCCGCCGAGCTCGGCGCGCTGCTGGAGCTGCAGCGCGACCTCGCCCTCGAATCCGACGTCGACGTCGTCCTCGGGCGGATCGGCGCGGTGGCGACGACGCTGCTCGACGCGGAGCGCGCGACCCTCTACGTCGTCGACGCCGCGCGAGGGGAGATCTGGTCGCGCGCCGTGACGCAGGGTGAGTTCCGCGAGCTGCGGATCCCCCTCGACGGGGCGGGGCTGGCGGCGACCGTCGCCCGCGAAGGGCATGCGCTCCGCATCGATCACCCCTACGACGATCCGCGGTTCGATCCGAGCGTCGACGCGCGCACGGGCTTCCGGACGCGCTCGCTCCTCGTCGTCCCCATCGACTCGCGCGCGCACGAGCGCCTCGGGGTCCTCCAGGTCGTCAACCAACGATCGGGGGCCTTCGACGAGCGGCACGAGGCGATCGGCGAGGGCCTCGCGGCGTCGGCGGGGGTCGCCCTCGAGTACGTGCGTCTGACGACGGAGCTCGCCGCGGAGCGGCTCCGCGAGGTACGCATCGCCGAGGAGACGCGGCACCGCCTCGCGCGCGACCTTCACGACGGGGTCGCGCAGACGCTCGCGAGCACCGCGATGGGCATCGAGCTCGCGCAGAGGCGCGCGCGCAGCGATCTCCCCGGCGCGCTCGACGAGCTGACGCGGCTGCGCGAGAAGGTCCTCGAAGCCCAGCGCGGATTGCGCGAGCTCCTCTTCGAGCTCCGGCCGGTGATCCTCGAGGAGCAGGGGCTCGCGTCCGCCGTCGAGAGCCTGATCGAGCGGACGAACGGCACAGGAGGGACCCGCGTCGTCGCGCGCGACGTCCGTCTCGAGACGCGCTTCTCGCCGGAGGTCGAGGCGAGCACGTTCCACGTCGTCCGCGAGGCGATCAGCAACGCGATCAAGACCGGACATGCCGCGATGGTGTGCGTCGACCTCGCCGAGAAGGACGGGATGCTCGTCGCCGCCGTCGAGGACGATGGCGTCGGCTTCGACGTCGCCTCGACCCTCGCGACGTACTCGGCGCGCGGCAGCCTCGGCCTGCTGCAGATGCGGGAGTCGGCCCGCCAGGCCGGGGGGCGCTTGGTCCTCGATTCCAGCCCGGGGCACGGGACCCGCGTCCGGCTGCACGTCCCGCCGGCATGAGCACATACCATCGCCCCGGAGTGGGACCGAGGACCGAACGCCCGGGTGCGAAAGGTGCGGCGGGCATCGGCGCGATCGAGCTCGATGAGGCCTTCATCGCGCTGACGGACGGCGTCGTGGTGTGCAGCGCGGACGATCGCATCGCGAGCGCCAACCCCGCGGCGTTCCGCCTCCTCGGCGAGGACGAGCTGCTCGGCCGGCGCTTCGGCGACCTTCTCCTCGTGAGCGGCGCCGCGATCGTCCAGCGGACCGAGGGCCACGTCGTCCGGCGCGCGTGGTTCCCGCGTGAGGAGCGCATGGGCGTCCTCGAGGTCGTCTCGACCGACGTCGCCGAGCGCGGCTGGATCCACACCATCCGCGACGTCACGGCGCAGGCCGAGATGCTGCGCCTCAAGGAGGACTTCCTCCTCCAGGTCGCGCACGAGCTGCGCACCCCGATCGCCTCGATGAGCGTGTCGCTGGACCTGCTGCAGCAGGACGCGGCGACGATGCCGCGCGACGAGCTCGAGCACATGCTCGGGACGCTGCGGCGGAGCGCCCTGCGCCTCGAGCACCTCGTCGAGAACCTCCTCGATGCGGGGAGCATCGAGGCGGGCACGTTCCAGGTGCGGACGACCGCGACGACGATCCGGCAGGCCCTGCGCGAAGCGCTCGAGTTCGTGCAGCCGCTCGTCGACGCGAAGGAGCAGCGCCTCGTTCCGCGGATCGCCGCGGGGGCCGACCGCGTGTTCGCCGACCCGCGCCGGACGGCGCAGGTCCTGTCGAACCTCATCGTGAACGCGAGCAAGTACGCCCCGGAGTCGACGACGATCACGATCACGACCGCGGCGGCGGATGGGTCGGTCGAGGTCACGGTCAGCGACGAGGGGCCGGGCATCCCCGAGGACGAGCGCGCGCAGCTGTTCCACCCGTTCTTCCGCTCGCGCGAGGTGCGCGAGGCCGCCGGCGGCGTCGGCCTGGGGCTCACGATCTGCCGCGCGATCGTTCAAGCACAGGGCGGCGACATACGCGTCGAGAGCACGCGAGGTGCCGGTACTTCGATACACTTCACGATCCCAAAGGCGCGAGAGCTCACGGAGGAGGCGAGCGGCACGTGAAGCTGCTGGTCGTCGACGACGACCGCGACCTGGTCGAGCTCCTCGACTATGCGCTCCGGCGCGAGGGCTACGACGTCACGCGCGCCTACGACGGCGAGACGGCGCTCGAGGCCTTCGAGCGCGACCGGCCCGACCTCATCGTCCTCGACCTCAACCTGCCGAAGCTCGCCGGCTTCGTCGTCCTCGAGCGCATGCGGCGGGCGGACGACCACGTCGCGATCCTCATCCTCTCGGCGCGCCAGGACGAGACGGACGTCCTCCGCGGTCTCCAGCTCGGCGCCGACGACTACATCACCAAACCCTTCCGCCCCAAGGAGCTCGTCGCGCGCGTCAAGGCGATCCTCCGGCGGTCCGTGCAGGTCCGCGGGCGGCCCGCGCCGTCCGTGTACAAGACCGGCGACATCGTCCTCGACGAGGCGACGCACGAGGTGCGGACAGGCGAGGTCCCCATCCACCTCTCGCCGACGGAGTTCAAGCTTCTCCGCCACTTCATGGCCAACCCCGGGCGGGTCCTGACGCAGGAGGAGATCCTGGAGGGCGTCTGGGGCTACGACGCCGACGTCGGAGGCGACCTCGTGAAGCTCAACGTGAGCCGCCTCCGCCGCAAGCTCGCGTCCGACGGGACGCAGCGCGACGTCATCCAGACCGTGCCGGGGGTCGGTTACCTCTTCAGGGGCTCCGACGGAGGCGTACAGCGCGAGGACGCACGGCCGTCACGGCGCGCCGGCCCGACCGAAGCGACGAGCTCGGGGAGCGGCGTCTCCTAGGAGGCGAGCCGGCGGCGCGTCGCCGCGAGGTCGGCGGGGCCGCTGTACACCGGATACACGGCGAGGCCCGAGGCGTGCGAGATGGCCTCGACCGCGTTCGCGTTCGGCTGCGGCAGCGCGACGGTGATCACCTGTCCCTCGTGGCCGACGACCACCGCGTTGCAGGTCTCGAGGAGATCCGCCGGCACGACCTTCTGGAGCGCCGGGGTCGCGAGGCGCGACGGATCGGCGAGGTACGGGACGTGCTCGACAGGGCTGTGCGACGAGCGCATCGCGCCACGCGGCCCCACGGCGAGCGAATGCTCCCAGACGCGGATGCCGCCGCCGGCCGCCTTTGCCTCGTACATGGCGCTGTCGGCGATCTCGACGAGCGCCGCGGCCTCCGTCGCCGGACGCGGGAAGGTGCCGACGCCGATCGACAGCCGCACGCGCTCCCCCGCGGAGACGAGCTCGGCCGGCAGCGTCGCCGCCGCGATCTTGTCGAGGACGCGGCGGCCGACACGCGCCGCGCTCTCGGTGTCCGCCTCGGGAAGGATGACCGCGAACTCGTCGCCGCCGTACCGCGTCGGGACGTCGTACACGCGAACGGCGTCGCGGATCGCCCCGGCGACGATCCGCAGGACCTGGTCACCGACGCCGTGGCCGTGACGGTCGTTGATCCGCTTGAAGCCGTCGACGTCGACCATGAGGAGGGCGAGGAGGTGCTCGGAGCGCTGCGCGCGGTCCGCCTCCGCGGCGAGGCGGCGGTCGAAGTGGCGCCGGTTGAAGAGCCACGTGAGCGGATCGGTCTCGGCGAGGAGCTTGAGCGCGTTCTCCTGATCCTTCTGCTGGAGGCACGCGGCGATGTGACCGGCGAGCATCTCGAGGGTCGCGAGATCCGCGCTGCCGAAGTCCCGGTCGCCGACGGGGTCGGCGACGTTGAGGACGCCGCGCGTCACGTCGTTGACGACGATCGGGACCGACACGAAGGATCCGGTCTTGTACGAGCGCTCCGATCCGACGCTGATGCCCCCGCCCGCGAGGACCGGCCGCTTCTCCGCGGCGACCTTGCCCGCGATGCCCTCGCCAACGCGCACGCGCACCTGCCGCCGGACGTCCTCGGCGAGCCCGACGGCGCGCGAGATCACGAAGTCGGAATCTTCGTCGTCGCGCAGCATGAGCGACGCGCGCTCGCCGCGCACGAGCTCCGTCGCGACGCGGAAGATGGAATCCAGAAGGTCCTGGGCAAAGCGCTCGCCCTGGTCCTCCAACTTATGCGACCCCCAGCTCTCAGGGCGTCCAGGCGCCCCCTAGCTCGCCTGCCACGCTGTCCTGCGGGGGCAGTATGCGCACGCGGCGAGGGCCGACGGGCTCTGTTCGGTATCGGATCGGCGCTCGGCCGGCGGACCCAGGCACGACGGGGTCGAAAGAAGGCGTTCTCACTGCCACTCCCGGGCGGCGGGCCTCACGAAGAGGTCGACGGCCTCGACAGTGCGCGCAAGAACGGACACGACCCCGTCGACGCTCTGAAGGATGCCGTCGACGACGATCGCCGGGCTCGCGTCGACAACGGCCTTCGCCGCCTTGTACGTCGCGGGCCGCAGGATCACGTTCGCCAGCCCCACCTCGTCCTCGAGCGACAGGAACACGTGACCCTTCGCGGTCTCGGGGTGCTGCTTCACCACGATCGCTCCCGCGACGAGCACGCGCGTACCGTGCGCTACCCGCGGGAGGTCGATCGAGCGGAGGGTCCCGCGGCGAGCGAGCTCCGCGCGGTAGAAGGCCATGACCTGCGCCCCGGTGGGGACGCCGGTGAGGCGGTAGTCGAGCGCGGAGAGCTCGGCGTCGCTGAGGCCGGGCAGCGGCGGCGCGTCGACGGCGGGAAGCGGGAGCACTGGCCGCGCGAACGCGGGCGAGGTGCGGTGGGCGTCGCGCGCGCGCCACAGCAGCTCGCGCCGGGGCTCGCCGAGGTGGTCGAAGGCACCGACGAGCGCGAGGCTGCGCAGCGCATCCTCCTTCAGCGGCACGCGTCGCGCGAGGTCGTCGAACGAGCGGTAGGGCCCGCCGCGCTCGCGCTCGGCGACGATCGCGGCGGCCTCGTCGTCGCCGACGTGCTTCACGTACGTGAGGCCGAGGCGGACGTGGTGCGTGCGGCAGATCCGATGAGCTGCGATCGTCCGCGAGAGGTCTTGCACCTGCGCTGCGGCGGGTACCAAGCTCTCGCCGTCCGCCTTGCCTCCTTCTTCCTCCTCGGTCTCGTCCTCGACAACGGCTTTCGCGAAGGACACGTTCACGTCGACGGGGAGGATCCTCACGCCGTGCCTCTTGGCGTCGCCGGCGATGACGGCGGGGCTGTAGAAGCCCATGGGCTGGTTGTTGAGCAGCGCGACGTAGAACTCCGCGGGGTAGTAGAGCTTGAGGTGCGCGGTGTGGTACGCGGTGAGCGCGAACGCCGCGGCGTGGCTCTTGCAGAACCCGAACTCGGCGAACGCCGCGATCTGCCCGAAGATCGTGTTCGCCGTCGCCTCGTCCACGCCGCGCGCGAGCGCGCCGCGCACGAAGGGGCCGCGGAGCTTCTCCATGTCGTCCACCGAGCGCGCGCGGCTCATCGCACGGCGCAGCTTGTCGCCCTCGGCAGGGGTGAAGCCGGCGATGACCATCGCCACCTTGAGGATCTGCTCCTGGAAGAGGATCACCCCGAGCGTCTCCTTCAGTGCCGGCTCGAGAGCGGGGTGCGCGTACGTGACGGGCTCCTTGCCCTGGCGCCGCCGGATGTACGGGTTGACCGCGTTCCCCTGGAGCGGTCCGGGACGGATGATCGCGACCTCGACGACGATGTCGGCGAACGTGCGCGGCAGGACGCGCGGGAGCGCCTGCGCCTGGGCGCGGCTCTCCACCTGGAAGAGACCGATGGTGTCGACCTCGCAGATGAGGTCGTAGACGGCGGGGTCGTCGAGCGGCAGCGAGCCGAGCTCGAGGCGCGCGCCATGGCGCTCCTCGACCATGGCGACGGCATCCTTGATGAGCGAGAGCGTCCGCAGCCCGAGGAGGTCCATCTTCACGAGGCCGAGGTCCTCGACGTCGCGCTTGTCGAGCTGCACCACGTTGCGTCCCGGCATCGTCGCCCGCTCGATGGGCACGACGTCGACGAGCGGCTTGGCCGTTATGAGCATCCCGCCGTTGTGGATCGAGAGGTGCCGCGGGAGGTCCGCGATCGCGAGCGTGATCTCGCGGAAGAGCGGGAAGCGCTCGCGCTCCGTCTCGTCGAAGATCTCCGCGAGCGTCTCGACGGTGTCGGCGAGCGGCCTGGGCTCGTGCAGACCCACGCTCCCGTAGTGAGGGTGGCGCCCCGGATGATCGTGGAACGTGACGCGCGGGTCGACGTGCCAGTGGTCGATCGCCCTCGCCATGCGGTCGATGACCTCGGGGCGGAAGCCGAGCGCCTTCGCGACCTCGCGTGAGGCGAGGCGCGCGCGGTAGGTCACGAGGTTGCACACCATGGCGGAGTACTTCTCGCCGTACTTCGCGTAGACGTACTGGATGACCTCCTCGCGGTCATTCGTCGCGATGTCGACGTCGATGTCGGGCATCGTCTTGCTGTCCTCGGTGAGGAACCGCTCGAAGAGGAGGTCGTGCGCGATCGGGTCGACCTTCGTGATGTCGAGGACGTACGCGACGATGGAGTCCGCGGCCGACCCGCGGCCCTGCGCGGGGATCCGCCGCTCCTTGCAGAAGCGGACGATGTCCCAGTTGATGAGGAAGAACTCCGCCAGCTTCGCGTGCTCGATCACCTCGAGCTCGTGGGCGAGCTGGCTGCTCACGCGCGGCGTGATGCGGCCGTACTTCTCGCGAGCGCCCTTCTGGCAGAGGTCGTACAGGTAGGAGAACGCCGTCTCCCCCTCGGGCACGGGGAAGCCGGGCAGGCGCTGATGCCCGAGGTCGAGATCGACGTCGCACGCGTCGGCGATGCGGCGCGCGTTCGCGAACGCCTCGTCGAAGCGTGCCGGATCCGGTCCACCCGCGAGCCGATCGCGGAGCATCGCGCCGCTCGCGAGGAAGCGCTCTCCATTCGGCGCGAGGCGCTCCCCCGCCCCGTCGATCGTCAGCCCCATGTCGATGCAGCGCAGCACGTCGTGCAGCCGGCGTCCCTCCGGCCGGGCGTAGTGCACGTCGTTCGTCACGACGGCGCCGACCCCGAGCTCGCCGGCGATCGCGACGAGCCGATCGCAGCGTGCCTGATCGTCCTTCTGCAGACCGTCGACGAGCTCGACGTAGAGCAGATCGCGGAAGATCCCCCGGAGGCGCTCGAGCACGGCGCGGTCCTCGCTCGCGGAGAGCGCGAAGAGCCCGGCCGCGTCCGCCTCGAGCATCGCCATCGTCGGTCTTGGCAGACCCTTCTTCCCCGCCAGCTGCGCCGCCGAAACGATCCGGCATAGGCCCGCCCACCCCGTCCGGTCCTTCGCGAGGAGCACGACCCGACCGACCTCCGGGAGCGTCATCTCCGTCCCGAAGATCGGCTTGATCCCGCGCTCCTTCGCCGCGTTCCAGAGGCGCACGCAGCCATACAGCCCGTTCGTGTCCGTGATCGCGATCGCGTCCATGCCCTGCTCGATCGCCGCCTCGACGAGCTCGTCGGGGGTGGAGGTGCCGTCGAGGAAGGAGAAGCACGAGTGGACGTGTAAGTGCACGAACGATGACGACATGGCGATAGCCGCTCAGAGCGAGGCCGGATGATGTCGTGCGGCGGCCAGGTGCGTCATCCGGCCGAGCTCTGGTCCCATCAGTCGAAGAGGCGCTGCAGGTACCAATCGCCGGTGCCGCGATCGCCGAAGACCTCGCACAGCGTCCCGTCGGCCGTGCGCAGCGTCAGGTGATCGCGCGAGACGCCCCCGTCCTTCTTCCACCATTCGATCTCGGTGCGCCAGCGACGCACCACCTCGACCACCGTCCAGCGCCGGTCGGCCACGCGCAGCGCGCGCAGCTCCCCCTCCCGCCACTCGAGCCGCGCCGGATGCGGGTCCGCGAACAAGCGCGTCACGAGACCGCTTCTTCCCAGCGCGCCTCGCGTTCGGCGAGACGCGCCTCCTCGTCCCGGACCTCGGCGCGCAGCACGACGCCGGGACCGAGACGCGAGCGCAGGTAGCGCGCGAGCGCGATCGCCTCCTCGTCGTTCGCTCCGTCCGCGGCGAAAAGGCCGATCTGTCGCGCGCGCGCGGGCTCGACCTCCGTCGCCTCGACGCGCACGCCGAGCACGCGTCCGATCCCCTCCACGCGCTCCTCGAGCGCCCAGCGGAGGGAGCGCAGCAGCGCCGCTCCGTTCGCCGTCGGCGGCAACACGAGACGCTCCACGCGCAGGACCGGTACGTCCTCACGCTCGAGGCGCGCCTCGAGGCGCAGCGCGGCGAGACCGTCGCGTGCGAGCTCCGCGGAGATCTCGTCGAGCACGGACTTGAGCGCGAAGACGAGCTGCTCGCGCCCGTCGATCGCCGCGTCCCACCGCCTCCGCGCGGCGATCCGCCGGCGCGGCACGACGCCGCGTACCTCGCTCGCATCCTCGCCGCACGCGAGGGCGTGTGCGGCCGCGGCCGCGCGGCCGAAGCGGTCGAGGACCGCGCCGCGGTCGAGCGCCGCGAACGCGCCGACGCCGCGGATCCCGAGGAGCGCGAGCTCCTCGCGGTGCTCTTCCTCGAGCGGGAGCGTCGCGAGGGGAAGATCCGCGAGGAACACGCGCTCCTCGCCGGCCGCGACGCGCGCGACCTCGCCGGCGGCCGCGCGCTCCGCGCACACGCGCGCGACGAACGGCTGAGCGGCGATGCCGACGGCCGCCGCGACGCGCGCGCGCTCGAGCACGCCGACGATCCGCGCCGCGACGCGCTCGGCGGATCCGAGGAGCCGCTCCGTCCCGCGCAGGTCGCAGGCGAATACGCCGCGGTCCTCGACGCCGACGCGCGGCAGGAAAGCGCATAGCGCTTCGAGCACCTTCGCATGGCGCGCGTCCGACACCTCGCCGCGCAGGTGGACGACGGCGATGACGCGGTGGGTCACACCGCCTCCTCGCGCACGTCGGCGCGCACACCCGCGTCGTACAGCCGCCCGTCGAGAAGGCCGACGCCGAGCAGCGCGCGCGCGTCGTGCACGCCGCCGACGCGCCGGACCTCGAACGCCCACCCGAGCGCGCGGCCGTGGACGTCCTCGGCGTGACCCGTCTCGAACGCGAAGGTGGGGATCGCGAGGAGCCGAGGCGGCTCGTCCGACACGACGAGGAGCGCCGACACCGATCCACGCACGCTCGGCAGCACGGGCGCGAGCGCATCGGGCGATGCGACCGCCGCGAACGAGGGCCCGAGGTCGGCGACGACGATGCGGAAGCCCTCGCTCCGCAGCCCCGCGGCGACGGCGAGGACGACCGCGTCCCGCGCACGCGCGCGCACGACCATCGTCCGCCGCACGTCCACGCCCGCGCGGCGTGCGGCCGCGGGGTCGAACGAGCATGTCGGATCCACCCAGAGCGCCATCCCGCCCTCACGCTGGGCCGCCGCCACGGCGTGGAGCGCGAGGGTGACCTTGCCGCTCGAGCCTTCACCGACGAAAGCCGCCGCCATGCCCGTCCGGATCTCTCCGGAGAGCAGGTCGAACGACGTTCCCGTCAGGAAGCGCTTCTGCCGCGCGACGTCCTCCGCCGCGGCGGCGGAGACGACGGTGCGCGCTCCAAAGCGGACGTCGAGCCGCGCGATCGCTTCGGCCAGTGCGCTCATGCCCACGCTCCCCTGCGTCAGCTGCCCGGTCTGGCCTCCGGCTAGAACATATGTTCTACAGAAGAGGCGGCGGCGTCAAGAGCCGCGATGGCCGAGAAATTGCCCGTTCTGAACAGCCATCACCAGACGTGGAAAAGAGCACGAAGAACGCCCCGGGGACCTGCGCCGACTGCGGCGATGACGCGTATATCCGTCTGAGCGGCGACAACGGCTCGCCGGAGATGCTCTGCGCGCACTGCTTCATCGACCGCGCGCGCCTCGGGAAGCTCGTTCCCGTCACGCGCTCCGGCGCTCGCGATGCGACCCAGCCCCAGCGCTTCCCCTGACGCCCCTCAGTCCGCCGAGCCCCCGCCGCGGATCTCCCGACGTGCCGGATGCACCTGCCCCCGTCGACGGTGGCGCGCCTGCGGCGTCGCGTCGCGGAGCGTCGGGACGCGCACGACGGCGTAGAGGCTGACGACCATCACGACGACGCCGCCGACGACGAGGCTCGCCGACACGCCCGTGAACGTGCCGAGGGCGCCGAGCATCATCGTCCCGAGAGGGATGAGGCTCTGCTGCATCATCGAGTAGACG
This sequence comes from Chloroflexota bacterium, assembly GCA_021787445.1. GTDB lineage: Bacteria > Chloroflexota > Limnocylindria > P2-11E > P2-11E > JACPOT01. The sequence goes on from JAJYLV010000018.1 coordinate 22,163, forward strand.
CTCATGACGCGCCCGCGCAGGTGATCCGGTGAGCGGGTCTGAGCGATCGTGTTGGCGAGGCCGAGGAAGAGCATCGTCCCGAACCCGACGAGCGTGAGGACGGGGAGCGTCGCGACGAAGGAGCCGAGGGCGCCGAACACGACGACGAGCGCCCCGACGATGGCACATGACGCGAGGAGCACCAGGCCGCGGCGGCGGATCCCGCCCAGCGACGCGGTCGCGACCGCGCCGAGGAGCGACCCGACGCCGGACGCGCCGAGCATCCAGGAGAGCTCGAGCGCTCCGACGTGGAAGGTGTCGTTGGCGACGGCCGGCAGCAGCTGGATGTAGGGCCGCGAGAACATCGCGGAGACGGCCAGCAGGATCATGACCCACCGGATCACCGGGTCGCGGCCCATGTAGCCGAGGCCCTCGCGGATCGATCGGATCACGGGGACGCCCCGACCTCCCTCGACGGGCATCGGGCTCATGAGCACGAGCGCCGTGACCGTCGCCAGGTACGAGATCGCGTTGAGCGCGAAGAGCCAGCCGACGCCTCGCAGGTCGCTCGCGTCGTTCCCGGAGATCGCGGCGGCGATGAGCCCGCCGAGGACGGGACCGATGATCTGGGGGCCGTTGAACGCGGCCGAATTGAGCCCGATCGCGCTCATGAGGTCGCGGTCCGGCACGAGCCGGGGCACCATCGATTGCCGCGTCGGCGCGTCGAAGGCGAACACGAGCGAGTTGAGCGCGCCGAGCAGGATCACCTGCACGATGTCGATCCGGCCATCGATCGTGAGGCCCGCCAGCACCGCCGCGAAGAGGCCGGCGAGGCTCTGCGTGACCAGCAGGAGACGGCGCCGATCGGCGCGGTCGGCGACGACGCCTCCAAAGAGGCCGAACGCGAGGCCGGGGACCGCGCGTGCCAGGCCGACGAGGCCGATGTACAGAGGCGCGAGCTGCGGCACGCCGTCGCGCACCGCGAGCTGCACGACGAGGTAGCCCTGCCCGAACATCTGCATCCACGTCCCGGTGTTCGAGACGATGAGAGCGACCCAGAAGAGGCGGAACTCGCGGTAGCGGAGCGCAGCGAGCGCGTTCGTCCGGCCAGGCTCGGCGACCGCCGTCGTATCCGTCGCGACGCTCTCGAGGACGGGAGCGATCGCGGTCCTGGAATCTCGGTCGTGTTTGATCGGCTGCGTGGGGCGAGAAGTCTATCCGCCGACGGCGACGGCGCCGATACGCCGGGCCTGCTCCTCCGCGTCCTTGGCGCCGCTCAGCAAGAGCTGCGAGAGTGCATGGGAGTCGGACCCACCACGGAGCGCGTCAGCGCCCCATCAACGGTTTTGAAGACCGCGGGCCTCACCGGAGACCTCGCACTCTCGGGCGGATTTCCTAAGGAAATCCGAGATCAGTGTACCGCCCGAGACCGATAGATGCCGTCAGATGTCGCCTCAAGTGCGGTCAGGACCGCGGTCAAACTGTGGACGACTGCAGCGGCGCGCTGAACTCCACGATCACTACGTCGGCGATGTCCGGTGTACTGGCCCCGAATACTCGCTGTAGCCGCTGGGCGTAGTCGAAGGCTCGCTCGCTCTTGGCGCCGGTGATAGTCAAGAGATGGGCTGCGGCTGCAAGGCGAGCGATGGCCATAGCGACGACCGCGCCGAGCAGCACGATGACGAGCAGGGCGAGGTACGGTCTGATCCAGATGCGAGGTCTAGAGACGGAGGGCCTGATCGACTACGTCGCGATGAGGACGCAGCCCGACACCATCCATCGTTGGCGCGTCGTGAAGGAAGAGGACTGAACTACGGCGGCACTAAAAGCTGACTCAGCGGGCCGCTTTCGATATCCACGTTCGCAGAGGACAGCAGCAAAGCACTTGGAGGTCTAAGAGTGCTGCGGCGACTGCAACATGCGCCCGATAGGATGTCCGGCATCTTCGCGGCGCGCCTGGCTCGTCTGCCACACGTTGCCTGGTGGCACCACGTCGCCTTCGCCGTCTGGATCGGCTTTTGGGCGGCGACGCTGATACACGGGTGTAGCGAAGCGCCTCTCTTCTACGCCGGGCCCCTCGGCATCCGTCCGGTCTACCTGCTCGCCTCCTCGATGGGCCTGGTCGGTCATGCGGTCTTCATCTTCACCAAGCCGCCCAACAAGATCTGACCCACCCAACGCGCTTGCCGGTCCCGCGCAGATCGGGGTGGCGACATGGAGGCTTGACCACCGGCTTCACACTCGGGATAGAAACCGAGGTGGATCCGGACGACCCTGCCGCGACCATGGAGATCGTCAACTTCGGCGTTGTGCCCAAAGCCGACCGCACGGAGGAAGGCGGCCCAAGAAGAAGGACTGATATGGACAGACCGGTTGTTCTCGTGCTCTACGTGGTGGCGATGGTGGCCGTCATAGTCGCTGAAGATGTCGCGTTCTTCCGCGATTTCGCCTGGGATCGGCTGATCGCGAATGTTGGCACCGTCTTGCTGTTCGCAGCCTTCTACCTGAGATTCCTCCGGAGTCCATGAACACGCCGAGGCGCAGCGGGCTGGCCGTGCCCTCGCCTTGAACTCGCGTATCCGTCGAGAGGAACAGCGGTCGACGCAGCGGGTTCCGCCGGCCCTCGTTGCGGTCCGGGCTCGCGGCCAAGACCATTACGGGTCCACCGCATCACGTCAAAGCGGGCCAGACGCCATCTACGGAGCCCGTGCATGGTCCCCCGCCGATGTGACGCTGGCCACAGGCGTCTTTGGCGGATCCTTCCAGGTCGCGAGGTCCAGCGTCTTCGTCGCTTGACCGCGGCGTTCGCTCTCGGGAGCAGCCGCCCCTTGTCACTCCGCGCAGCAGGACAGCTTCTCGACGTCCTTGAAGAACGACAGCGCCGCGATCTTCAGCGCCTCCGCCATGGTCGGATAGACGTGGACCATGTCGATGAAGTCGCGCACCGTGGCACCGAAGCGCATGCCCATGGCCGCCTCGTGGATGACCTCGCCGGCGTCGCGGCCGATCATCGAGACTCCGAGCACCTTTCCGCTTTCTCCGTCCGCGACCATCTTGATGAGACCGCGCTCGTCGCGGATCGCCCCGGCGCGCGGGACGATGCGTATGGGCACGGCGTTGCAGCTGCAGCGGTAGCCGGCGCCGTTCGCCTCCTCGTCGGTCAGCCCGACCGTCGCGATCTGGGGGTCGGTGAAGATGGTGCGCGGCAGGACGGCGTGATCGACCTTGCGCGGTCCGCTTCCGAGCGCATTGCCCGCCGCGATGTTCCCGTCGTGGGCTCCGACGGGGGTGGCCATCTGCGCTCCAGTGTGCCGGCCGATCACGTCTCCAGCGGCCCAAATGTGCGCCACGTTCGTGCGTAGCTCCTCGGTGACCTCGACGAAGCCGCGCTCGTCGCGCGCGACCCCGACCGCCTCTAGGCCGAGGGCGTCGGTGTTGGGCGTGCGACCTGTCGCGACCAGAAGGCGCTCCACCCGCACCTCGCCGTCCTCGAGCACGACCGCGATCCCGTCGCCCTCGCGGCGCACGCCACGGGTCGCGGCACCCAGGCGGAGGTCCACGCCCTCGCTCACGAGCACGTCCTCGATCTCGGCCTGGACCTCGGGCTCGTAGCCGGTGAGGAGCTGCGGCGAGCGCTGGATGAGCGTGACCGGCGTCCCGAGGCGCTGGAAGAGCTGCGCGAGCTCGAGCGCGATGTATCCGCCGCCGAGGATCGCCAGCGAGCGCGGCTGCTCAGTTAGCTCCATGGGCTCGTCGCTGGTGAGCAGGTCGCTCGTGAGGTACGGCACGTCCCCGAGACCCGCGATCGCGGGGACGGCGGGCCGGCTGCCGGTGGCGATGAGCACCTGGTCGCCGACCAGGTGCTGGCCGTCGAGCGCTGCGGTGTGCGGATCGACGAGGCGCGCGCGGCCCTTCACGATCTTGATCTTGTCGCTCTCGTCGACGATGGAGTCGTACTTCTTCTTCCGGTACTCATGGACGATCTCGTCCTTGCCCTCGATGAGGCGACGGAAGTCGAGGTCGAGCGTCTTCGCGCCCAGTCCGGGGAAACGCGGATGCTGCGCCTCCCAGAAGATACGCGCGGCCTCGATGAGGTCCTTCGACGGCAGGCAGCCGCGGTTCACGCACGTCCCGCCGATGGTGCGGCTCTCGGTCATCACGGCGGTCTTGCCCAGCTCCGCCGCTTTGATGGCCGCGGCGAACGCCGTCGAGCCGGATCCCAGGATCAGCAGGTCGTATCGCTCGGTCATCCGCCCTATCCAGCTACACGTCGCGGACCGTGATGACCTGGTCGCGTTCATCCCATGGCTGGCCATCGGCCCCCATGCGTCTGAAGCGGATCTCGCTCGCGCCGCCGAGCCCGTCCGGGTCGAGACGAACGCCGAACATGCCGAGACCCAGCGGCGTGGCCGGTCGGTCAGCCTGGGCCCGACCGTCGTACGTCGGACGCAGGACGAAGGGGCGCCTGTCCTCGATCACAAGAGCGCGCCCGCGGTCAAGGGTCGCGAACGGCACCTCTTCGCGCCAGTACCAGGTTGCGGCCTTGGGCGCTCGACCTGCGTAGCGGTCGCGGACGACGTCGAGCAGCTCGACCGGGCGCCCATCCGAGCACGCCGCCAAGAGCTTGAGCAGCTCGGCGTGCGCCCACACCAGCGGCATCGCGCTACCCGTGGGTGCTCCCGGGAAGAGGCCGCGGTCGGGTAGCGCGTCGCCATCCCAGACCTGCTCGGGGATCAACCCGCACTTGCCCCTCATCCCATTCATCGCGCGCAGGTACGGCTGCGGGTCCTCTCCTTGGAGCAGCGCGAGGTGTCCGCGCTCGCCCGTCAGAAGCGGCCAGATCCGCCCGATGCCCTCGCCGTCGAAGGGCGATCCGTCGGCGTGCTCGCCGTAGCCGTCGCCGTTGTAGCGGTAGTAGCCCGGTCCGGATGGCGTCTCGTGACGGATCGTCCCGTCGACGACGGTCAGCGTGTTCCGGATCCGCTCATCCTGCGGATCGCGCAGACCGAGACGCACCAGGTAGGAGAACTCCAGGCCGACCATCTCGTGCGCCCGGACCGTGAGGCCTCCGCGGTTCCGGACCGCGATCTCGCCGTCGATGCCGCCGGCGGAGGGCGGCGCCGCGATGCGCACGTAGTAGCCGTCCACGCCGAAGCGGCGGCTGAGCGGCGTGCCGCGCGCGTACGTCCACTCCTCGATCCGCTCGTTCCAGCAGTCCGCGAGAGCGAGGACGTAGTCGCGTTCGGCGGCGCTATCCAAATACGGCGAGGCTCCGACGAGCGCCGCGATCTCGCAGGCCAGGGTGAAGGGACTGGCGCCGGCGTTCTCCTCCCAGCGGTCCTGCTCCGTGAGCGGACCGCTTCGGACGACGTATCCCGCGGCGCGTCGGACCATCTCCCTCGTCGCCGCCGTCTCGTGCTCGCCGGCCTGCCGCAGCCGTGCGGCGAGGAGGATCGGCAGCGCGACCTCGTCGATCTGCATGCCGCGCCAGTAGCCTTGCCCGTCCGGAAAGAAGTTCTGGGCCCAGTGCCCGTCCGGCTCCTGCCGCGCGGCCAGATACGCGAGGACGCGCTTGCAATCCTCGATCCCGCCGGCGACGAAGAGGCCGAGAGCCGCTTCAACCAGGTCGCGCGTCCACACCAGGTGGTAGCCGCCGGGGTCATTGCCACGCGTGCCCCAGGGGATCGAAAGGCTGGCGACGATCGCTCCCGGATACGTCCTGTCCTCGTGACCGCGAAGCACGACCGCGGAAAGGCCGGCTGCGCTGGCGAGGGCGGGATCGCTCGCCGGGAGTCGCAGCCGTTCCGACCAGCCGGTCCACTGTTCGATGAACCTGTCGCGGATGTGCGTATAGCCCTCGGCCAGACTCGACCGCGCGAGCGTGGATGCACCGGACGAGCCGAGCGCGAAGGCCAGCGCCAGCACGCCACTGGGCTCATCCAGCTCGCCCATCAGGGCGACGTTCCCGTCCTCGGCCCGAGCGAAGTCCCAGGTCATCGCGCCGTTGTGCGCGAAGTCCTGCCATCCGTCGGAGGCCCCGACGAATCCGGCGCTCCCGCGCCGGAACGGCGGGTACGAGCTCAGGCACAGCGCGCGGTCCTGACGCTGCGCGTGGAGGTCGTGGCCATCGACCCACGCCGTGTTGTTCGTGCCGCTGCGGCTCAGGTGCGGGGCCAACAGCGGGTAGAGCCGCAGCCCCTCGCCTTCGAGCCGATATGAGATCAGGAGCACGTCGCGCGTCGGATCCGGCAGGTATTCGAGGGTCAGCCGGTACTCGTCCCCCTGGTGGACGACCGTGGGCAACGGAAGCCAGGGTGCCGGCGTGCTGAGCGCGTAACGGGCCTGGCGCTTCACTTCCGTCCACCGGCCACCGCCCGCGACGATGAACCCGAGGTCGCGGATCTGCGGCATGCCGGTGGCGGGCCAGTAGACCTCGTTCACGATCCCGTGCCCCAGGGTCGCCCAGAGACGGCTGGGTCCGAGCGCGGTGACGACGAAGTCTTTCGCGCTCGAGCTCCATGTCGGCCCCATCCCGGGACGCCCGAATGCGTCGTGATGGCTCACGTCGTCACCGCTTTCCCGGGCTCACGATACCGAAAGGGACGGGCCCCTCGCTCTGCGCACCGAAGGCGGCGTGCGCCGAGCCCTTCGGCACGAGGGCCGATCAGGCCGCGGCGGGGTCCTCCCCCGGTCCGCCTGGCGGAAGGGCGGCGAGGATGAGCCGCGCGGCGCGGCGGGCGCCGAGCCGACCGGTGTCGATGACGAGGTCGTAGCTGGCGGGGTCGCGCCAGTCGACGTGATACGCATCGCGGACGTACGCGCCCCAGTTGACGTCGCTCTCCCTCACCCTGTCGGCGGCGGTCTTCGCGTCGATCCGCTGGCTGTTCATGAGCCGCGTGCGCCGCGTCTCGACGCTCGCCCTCAGGAACACGCGGAGGACGCTCGGATCGTCGCGAAGGAGGTGTGCCGCCCCACGGCCGACGATGACGACGCTCCCCCCGCGGACCGCCTCGCGGATCACATCTTCGGTCACCCTGCGCGACGCGCGATGCACGTCGAACGCGGGGTCGCCGGGATACGGAGGCGTCCAGCTCCACGCGTCCCCCACGCCGTACGTGCTGCCCGATCCGATGGCGAAAAGCAGCCGCTCGAGCAGGCTCTCGCGATGCTCGTCGAAGCGCTCGGCTTCTTCGGGAGCGATGCGCAGGCGCCGCGCGACCTCGTCGATGATCCGACGGTCGACGAGCTCGGCGCCGAGCCCGTGCGCAACGGCTGCCGCGACCTCCGCCGCGCCCGCGCCGATCTCTCGCGCGATGGCGACCACCGCCATCGTTACGCCTTCCCGCTGCGGCCGAAGTGGAAGCGGAGATAGAGCGCGAGCTCGCCGTTGAGCGGCGCGAGCTCGCCGCGGCGCTCGGCACTCCGCATCTCAGCGCGGATGGCGCGAAGTGAGCGGCGGAAAGCGGAGCGGCCCTTCGGGGTGAGGGTCAAGTCGGCCGCGCGGCGGTCGGCGCCTCGCTCCCGGACGAGGAGGCCGCCACGCACGAGGCGTCCGAGAAGGATGCTCGCGGTGGCCTGATCCATGTTGAGCTCCGCACGGACGTCCGCGAGCGGGACGCGCCGGCCGCCGTGCGCGGCGAGCGCCAGAAGGACCGACTGCTGCTGGCGCGTGATGCCGACAGACTGCGACCCGCGGTCCACCGCCGTGTTGACCGCGCGCAGGGCGCGACGGACGCGCGCGAGCATCAGGAGGGATGGATCGCCGCGGGCAGGACGCGCCGCTCCCACGGCGAACAGCCTAGCGTCGCGCGGCGCCGTCCTGCTCGGGTCGCTACGGCTTCGTCTTGACCACGGTGCCGGACGGCGAGATCACGTACCAGAGCCCGCCGTTGAGGTTCAGCGCCTGACCGTTGTGCTGTCCCGCGGAGGAGTCGCCCACGTACGTGTAGAGCGGCCAGCCGCCGTAGGTGATCACGTCGCCACCATCCGGGTCGGCCGCGCTGCCGAGCATCGACTGCTTGACGTCTCCGGTGGCCGAGGCCTTCTGGCCCGCGGAAAGGAACGCGGGCGGCCAGATCTTGGCGCAGTCCGCGACGCACGTGACCTTCGCGTGCGCGTCCGGCTCGAAGATGTACAGCGTCCGTCCCTGGGCATCGACCAGCACGGAGCCGAGACCCGCGATCGTCGTGCTCGATATCCGCACGCCGCCGGCGGGAGCGCTCGCCGTGGACGATGCGCTCGGCGCCGACGACGCCCCCGTCGATCCTCCACCGCACGCGCTCAGAGCCAGCGCGACGGCCGCAACGACGAGCGGCCGCAGTCCACGATCGAACCGGTGCATCTGTTCGTACCTCTCCTCTGTTCGATGGTCCCCCGTACGCCCCGTCCTTCCCCTACTACTCGAGGTTAGTAGGCGCGAGCGCCGGGTCAAGAACGCTCAGAAGACCATGGAGCGGCCGGCCGGCGGCATGCCCGCCGAGGCGCTACTCGTAGCGCAGCGCTTCGATCGGGTGCAGGCGGGCGGCGCGCATGGCCGGGTAGAGGCCGAACACGACGCCGATGCAGACCGACACGCCGACGGCGAGGGCGACCGTCCCTGGCGTGATGGCGACCGGCAGGCCGGCCTCGACGCGTTTGGCGACCTCGGTGATCGCCCAGCCGAGGACGATCCCGAGCAGGCCGCCGGTGCCGGTGAGCGTGATGGCCTCGATGAGGAACTGCGACAGGATGTCCTGCCGGCGCGCGCCGACGGCCTTGCGGATGCCGATCTCACGC
>JAJYLV010000110.1 GCA_021787445.1 Chloroflexota bacterium
CCGCCTCGCGAAGGGCGCGAAGGTGTCGGTCCGCCAGCTCACCGACGAGGATCACACCGCGCTCGAGGACCTGCTCGGCTCGTACGTCGACGCGCTCGCCGCGAGCGGCCAGACGGAGGAGGCCGCGACGGTCCGCGCGCTGCTGTGGACGCCCGACGCGTTCCGCGTCATCAAGCCCGGCGGGGAGATCGTCGACCAGAGCATCTCGACGGAGTAGTCCGTCCGCCCCTCGCGGCGGGAATGGGACAATGACAGCGTCCGCGGGGTGTAGCTCAGCCTGGTAGAGCGCCTGGTTTGGGGCCAGGAAGTCGGCGGTCCGAGTCCGCCCACCCCGACAGTCCGCCCAAGGAAAGGTCGTCCGTGTTCTCAGCCTGGGGTCGCTTCGTCCACCGGCGTCACTGGCTCGTCCTCGCGCTGTCCCTCGTCCTTCTCGGCGCGTCCGGCTACGTCGTCCACGAGGGCGGGAAGCTGCAGCCGGCGGGACCGACGCAGACCGCGGAGTCCGCGCGCGCGACGAAGCTCATCGAGCAGGAGCTGCCGCGGGCCAGCGCGGCGACCTTCGTCCTCATCTACTCAAGCCCGACCCTGACGGCGAAGGATCCGGCGTTCCAGGAGGCGGTCGCGCGCTCGCTCGAGCCGCTCCGCTCCGATCCGCGGGTAGCGAGCATCGTCTCGCCGTTCGATGGCTCCGTCGCGGATCCGACGCCGTACATCTCGAAGGACGGGCACGCCGCCTTCGTCAGCGTCGCGCTCACGGACGACACGGTGACCGCCGGCGCGTACTACCCGCAGCTCCGCTCTCTGGTCCGCTCCGACACGCTCCAGGTCCAGGCGACGGGCACCGTCGCCATCGTCAACGGCTTCAACACCGTCCTCGCCACGGACCTCCGCCGCGCCGAGCTCATCTCGCTGCCCCTCGTCGCGATCCTCCTGCTCATCGTCTTCGGCAGCGTCGTCGCGGCGTTCATCCCGCTGGGCGTCGGCCTCCTCGCCGTCCTCGCCGGGCTCGCCGGGATGTTCCTCCTCTCGCGTGCGACCGACGTCTCGCAGTACGCGGAGAACATCGTCACGCTGCTCGGGCTGGGCGTCGCCATCGACTACTCGCTCTTCGTCACGAACCGCTTCCGCGAGGAGCTGCACCGCGGCCGCTCGACGGAGGAGGCCGTCGCGAACGCCCTCGCGACCGCCGGCCGCGCGATCACGTTCTCGGGCATCACCGTCGCCATCGGCGAGTCCGGGATGCTCTTCTACCAGGGGACGTACCTGACGTCGATGGGCACCGCCGCCGCGATCGTCGTCGGGATGGCCGTCCTCTACGGGCTCACGTTCCTGCCGGCGCTCCTCTCGGTCCTCGGGCGCCGCATCGACCTCGTCCGCGTGCCGATCTTCGCCGCCGACCCGACGGGGCGCGGGCCGTGGCACAGCCTCGCGATGGGCGTCATGAAGCGGCCCGTCCTCGTCCTCGTTCCCATCATCGCCCTCATCGGGGTCATCGCCTCGCCCATCGTGCACATCGACCTCGCGAACGGAGACGTGACGATGCTGCCGAAGCGCGAGGAGTCGCGCGCCGCGTACGACAAGCTCATCTCCGACTTCCCCGGCGCCGGGCAGACGCACGTCCAGGTCGTCGTCGACTACGCGGGCGGCGACCCGCTCAGCGCCGCCCACATCCCGCAGCTCGTCGACCTGCAGCGGAGGCTCGCGGCCCTGCCCAACGCGCAGAGGGTCTCGAGCCCGTTCTCGCTCGACCCGCGCCTCGACGCGGGCGCGTACACCGCGCTCTACACGCTGCCCGCGAGCCAGCTCCCGCCGCAGCTGCAGGCCGTGATGAGCGCGATCGGACCGCAGCGCCTCGCGGCTCTCCGCGAGCAGACCGTCGGTCCGCACATCGTCCTCTACGACGTCGCGACGGACGTGCAGGACAACAGCGACGCCGCGCACCAGCTCGTCCGCGATGCGCGCGCGCTCTCCGCGCCCCCGGGCGCGGAGAAGCTCGTCACCGGGTTCCCGGCGAGCGACCTCGACACCGTCACGTTCATCGAGAGCCGCACCGTGCCCGCGGTCGCGTACGTCATGCTCGCGACGGCGATCGTCCTCTTCCTCCTCCTCGGCTCGGTCGTCCTGCCCCTCAAGGCGATCGTCATGAACCTCCTTTCCATCGGCGCGTCGTTCGGCGCCCTCGTGTTCGTGTTCCAGGAGGGCCACCTCGCCGATCAGCTCGGCTTCACCGCGTCGGGCACGATCGACCCGACGCTGCCGGTGATCATGTTCTGCAGCCTCTTCGGCCTCTCGATGGACTACGAGGTGCTCCTCCTCTCGCGCATCCAGGAGGAGTACGTGCGCACCGGCGACAACACCGGCGCCGTCGCCGAAGGGCTCGAGCGCAGCGGGCGGCTCATCACCGGCGCGGCCGCGATCATGGTCGGTGTCTTCCTCGCGTTCGGCCTCGCCGAGGTCTTCCTCATCAAGGCGCTCGGCCTCGGGATGGCGCTCGCCGTCGCGATCGACGCGACGCTCGTGCGCGCGCTCGTCGTGCCCGCGACGATGCGGCTCCTCGGATCGGTCAACTGGTGGGCTCCGGGTCCGCTCGCGCGCCTCTACCGGCGTCTCGCGCTCGGCGAGCGGCAGGGCGAGGGCCCCGTCACGGTGGATACCGCCTAGACGCGGTGCCGCCGTACGATGCCGCCGTGCAGGAGGGGGCGGCGCTGCGTCCGCTCGGCGCCGGCGACGTCGTCGACCGCGTCTTCGCCCTCTACCGCTCGCGCCCGCTCCTGTACCTCACCGTGGCGGCGATCCCGTACCTCGTCCTCGTCCTCGTCCTCGTCGCGCTGACCGTGCTCTTCGCCGGCGCGCTCGTCCCGCTCGGGTCCCTCGCGACCGACGGCGCGGGGCCCTCGGTCGATCGCGTCGTTGCCTCCGCCGGCGCGCTCGTCACGTACGGCACGCTCGCGCTCGTCGCGGTGCTCCTCATGAGCCTCGTCCAGAGCGGATCGCTCGTCGCCGCCGCGGCCGCGCGCTACATGGGGAAGGAGACGAGCGTGGGCGCCGCGCTGGGCGCCGGGCTCCGCGCCTCGCCGCGCCTCCTCGGCATGGGCATCGTCGCCGTGGTCGCGGTCACCCTGGTGTGGACCGTCCTCATCATCGGGATGGCGATCTCGCACCAGTGGTGGTCGGTCCTCATCGGTGTCGTCGCCGGCCTCGTCGCGACGTTCTACCTCGCCGCGTCGTGGATGGTCTCGCCGGCGATCGTCGTGCTCGAGAGCGCCGGTCCCGTCGCGTCGCTCACGCGGGCATGGCGCCTCGCGGAGGGCGGCCGCTGGCGCATCCTCGGGCTCATCCTGCTCCTCGTGATCCTGCAGGCCGTCGTCTCGAGCCTGCTGTCGTTCTTCGTCGTCGCTTCGCTCGTCACCGATCGCACCGTCCAGCTCGTCGTGCAGCAGGCCGTGAACCTGCTCGCGACGATCGCGTGGGCGCCGGTCTACTGGGGCACGTTCGCCGTCCTCTACTACGACCTGCGCGTGCGCAAGGAGGCGCTCGACCTCCAGCTCGCGGCGGAGGCCCTACCGCGCGAGGTCTAGCCCTCCTCGCCGTCGTCGCTCTGGGCCTCGTGCTTCAGACGACGGGTGCCGAGGCCGACAGCCTCGGCCGCGCGGCGTACCGCGAGCGCCTCACCGCCGCGCGCGGCCTCGTGCTGCAGGCACGCGCGGCGCCGCAGGCCTCACGCGGCGCGATCGTCGATGCCGCGAAGGCGCTCCTCCGCCGCACGACCGCGCTCGACGTCGCCGGCACGGCCGTGCCCGTCGACGACGGCGCGCTCGCGGCCGGCCTGGCGACCGACGACGCCTCGCTGGACGCCGCCGCGAGGGCGATCGACCTCCTCGTGCGATCGCTCGACGCGGAGGGCGGGATCGACCCCGCCGCGGCCGACGCGCGGCTGCGCCAGCTCGCGGCCCAGCGTGGCAGCAGCGCGGGGCGGACCTCGATCCCCGCCGTCATCGCCGCCTGGTTGATGCGCTACCTCGCGGGCCTCGAGGGCGCGCCGCTCGACCAGCGGATCCCGATCGTCGCGGCGGGTGGGGTCGGCCTGGCCGCCCTGCTCCTCGTCCTCGCCATCCTCGGCCGCGACCTCCGCGAGCGCTTCCGGAAAGACGCCGTCCTACCGGAGCTGCGCGCCGCACGCGCGGCCGATCCGGCGGAGCACCTGCGCGCGGCGGACGATGCGCTCCACGCGGGCCGCACGCGTGACGCGATCCACCGCCTGTACCTGTACGCGCTCGCGTCGCTCGCGGCGCACCAGGCCATCCGCTACGACCCCTCGCTCACCGACGGAGAGGTCCTGGCGCGCGCCCTCACCATCCCGCACGCGGACTCGCTGCGCGACCTCGTCGAGCTCCACGGACGGATCTGGTACGGGCTGCACGACGCGCGCGCCGCGGACGCCGAGCGCGCCCGCAGCCTCGCGCTCCGAGCGGCGGCCTGATGCGCACGCTCCGCCGCCTCAACGTCCTCTACGTCGTCGCCATCGCGCTGTTCGCCGCGGCGCTCGCGGTGACCGTGGCGTCGACATCGGGAGGGGGCGGCGGCGCCGCGCGGAGCGCGTCGGTGTACGACGACGGGCCCGGGGGCACGGCCCTGCTGCGGCAGTGGCTCGAGCAGAGCGGCATCCGCACCGTCGTGCTGCAGGGCGCGAGCTTCGACCCCGACCCCGTCCGCGAGCCCGTCCTCTTCCTCCTCGGCGCGTCGGAGCCCCTCACGGCGTCGGACGTCGCCGCGCTGCGCCAGTACGTCTCGTCGGGCGGCACGCTCGTCGTCGCGACCGAGGCCGGCCTGGCGGAGGCGCCCCTCCTGAACGCGTACGGCGTGCATCTCGCGGGGCTCCTCGCGGGCTCGGTCCTCGACACCGTCGCGCCGCTCGGGACGACCGCGGGCGCGCGACGCGTCTCCGTCGACCGCGGTCGCGGGGTCGCCGCGGGCGGGCGCGCGCTGCCGGTGGTCCGCGCCGGGTCGGGCGATCTCGCGGTGGCGGTCCCTGACGGGCGCGGCGTGCTCTACGTCGTCGGCAGCCTCGCGCCGTTCCTCACGGGGCAGATCACGGATGCCGACAACGGCCTCTTCGTCCTCGGCCTCGCCGCGGCCGCCGCGCGTTCGGGCGGCGCCGTCGCGTTCGACGAGTACCACCACGGCGCGCACCCGCCGGCCGACGCGCTGGCGATCCTCGAGCGGACGTGGCCTGGCCGCGCGTTCCTCCTCGCGGGGCTCCTCGTCCTCGGCTACCTCGCCGTGACCGGCCGCCGCCTCGGCCCGCCGCTGCCGCTCGAGCACCGGCCCGCGCGGTCGGAGCTCGAGCACGTGCGCGCCTTCGCCGGGCTGGTGCGCCGCTCGGGAAGGAGCGAGATCGCCCGCGACCGGCTGCGGCGCGACCTGAGCCGCGGCATCGCTCGCGCCGTCGGGCTCGACCCCGGCGCGCCGCCGGACCGCCTCCTCGCGGCGTTCGAGCGCATCTCGCCGGAGCGCGCCGCCGAGGCGCGCGAGATCGACGCGCAGCTCGCGCGCGGCGGCGACGCCGACCTTCTGCGTATCGTGCGCCGTATCGACGCGCTGCTGCGCCCCGAGGAGACCTCGGCATGACCGTCGCGCTCGGCGCGCGCGACGTCGCGGCGCGCTTCAGCGCCGAGGTCCACCGCATCGTCGTCGGCCAGGAGGAGACCGTCGGCCTCTCGCTCATCGCGCTCCTCCTCGCGGGGCACCTCCTCATCGAGGGGGTGCCCGGCACGGCCAAGACCCTCCTCGCGCGGACGGTCGCACACCTCATCGGCGGCAGCTTCAAGCGCATCCAGTTCACGCCCGACCTCATGCCGAGCGACGTCGTCGGGACGACCGTCTACGAGATCGCGACGAGCTCGTTCCGCATCCGGCGCGGACCGATCTTCGCGAACGTCGTGCTCGCCGACGAGGTGAACCGCGCGCCGGCGAAGACCCAGTCGGCGCTCCTCGAGGCGATGGAGGAGCGCCAGGTGACCCTCGAGGGCGAGGCCCTCCCGCTCCCCGAGCCGTTCCTCGTCCTCGCCACGCAGAACCCGGTCGAGTACGAGGGCACCTACCCGCTGCCCGAGGCCGAGCTCGACCGCTTCCTCTTCAAGGCCCTCGTCCGCTACCCCGCGCCCTCCGAAGAACGGGCGATCCTGCGCGCGCACGACCGTCGTGTCCCGCTCGCCGACGTCGCCTCGCTCGAGCCGCTGCCCGCCGGAGCGCTCGCCGCGGCGCGCGCCGAGGTCGAGGCGGTCACCGTCGCCGATCCCGTCCTCGACTACATCGCGCGCATCGTGGAGGCGACGCGGA
>JAJYLV010000111.1 GCA_021787445.1 Chloroflexota bacterium
GCTCGCCCCAGGTGTGCGCGTACCCGACGAGGTCGAGCTCGCGGCCGCTCAGCGGATGGAAGGGGTGAGTGACGCGGATCCGCCGCGGTCCGACGGGACCGCGTGCAGTCGACGGCGCTCGATAAGGACCGCATCGGGCGCTGCCTCGAGCTGTTCGAGGACTTCTGCGTCGTGACCGCGAGCGTGCGGAAGGGGGTCGAGGTCGAGGTCCAGGTGGTGCCGCAGACCGGCGCGGAGAATACGGTCTAGGGGTGGAACGCTCCGACTGGGACGCGCGCTACGCGGAGCACGATCGCCTGTGGTCGGCGGAGCCGAACGCTCTCCTGGTCGAGACCGTCTCGCCTCTCGCGCCGGGTCGTGCGCTCGACCTCGGCTGTGGCGAAGGTGCCGACGCGATCTGGCTCGCGGAGCGCGGTTGGAGCGTCACCGGCGTCGACTTCTCGGCCGTCGCGCTGGAGCGCGCGGCGCGCGAGTCGGCGGCGCGCCGTCTCCATGTGCGGTGGGTCGAGGCCGACCTGCGTCGCTACGCGCCGCCGGCCGCGGCCTTCGACCTGATCGTCGTCCTGTACATCCATATGCCGCCGCGCGAGCGCACGCCCTTCCTCGCGGACGCCGTCTCCGGCCTCGCACCGGGCGGCCGCATCCTCGTCGTAGGCCACGACCGCGAGAACCCCCCGGAGGCGCACGGTCCGCGCCAGCGCGAGATCCTGTACACCCCGGAGGAGATCGCGCGCGAGCTGCCGGGCCTCCACGTCGAGCGTGCCGAGCGCATCCGTCGTCCGCTACGCACGGACCCCGCGGTCACCGCCGTCGACACGCTCGTTCTCGCGGCCGCGCCGGCGCGCTAGGCGCCGTCGCCGCCCTCGCCCACGGCCTCGGGCGCCGCGCGCCAGATGCGCACGCGGGGCGGTGCCGTCGCCGCCTCGCTCGGCTCGGCCACGTCGGTCTCGAAGCGGCGCTCGTAGAGGCGCGCGTAGAGGCCACCGAGCGCGAGGAGGTCGGCGTGCGTGCCCGACTCGACGACGCGGCCGACGTCGAGGACGAGGATGCGGTCGGCGCGTTCGACGGTGGAGAGCCGGTGTGCGATGACGATCGTCGTGCGCCCGCGCATGAGGCGGTCGAGCGCCTGCTGCACGAGGTACTCGCTCTCGTTGTCGAGCGACGAGGTCGCCTCGTCGAGGAGAAGGATCGGCGCGTCGCGCAGGAGGGCGCGCGCGATCGCGACGCGCTGACGCTGCCCGACGGAGAGACGCACGCCGCGCTCGCCGACGATCGTGGCCATCCCGCGCGGCAGCCGCTCGATGAACTCCGTCGCGTTCGCCGCGTCCGCCGCGGCCTCGACCTCGTCGTCGGTCGCGTCGAGGCGTCCGTAGCGGATGTTCTCGGCGATCGACGCGGCGAACAGGATGGGCTCCTGCGGCACGACCGCCATCTGCTCCCGCAGCGAGCGCAGCGTGACGCGTCGCAGGTCGTGGCCGTCGACGCTCACGCTGCCGGCGACGGGGTCGTAGTAGCGACCGACGAGATGCACGAACGTCGTCTTCCCCGCGCCCGAGGGTCCGACGAGCGCGGTCGTCCGGCCGGCGTCGATCGTGACGCTCACGTCGCGCAGGACGCGCGGCCCGGGGCCGTCGGGCATCCCCGGCACCTCGGCGCGGCCGTACGCGAAGGAGACGTCGTCGAAGCGGATGAGGCCGCGCGCCGGGGGGAGGGGGGACGCGTCGGGCGCGTCGCGCACCTCGGGCTCCGTATCCATGAGCCCGAAGAGCCGGTCGGCCGCGCCGAAGGCGCTCTGGATCTGCGTCCACTGCCCGGCGAGTCCGCCGACGGGGCCCGCGACCTGGTTGATATAGAGGAGGAATGCGACGAGCTGGCCGGCGGTGAGCTCGCCCGCGGCGACCTCGTGGCCGCCGAACCACAGGACGACGATCGAGGAGCTGAACGCAAGGAAGCCCATGAGCGGGAAGAAGGTCGCAGCGAGCCGGGCGCGCTCGAGCGACTTAGCGAGGCCGACGAGGAGCTTGTCGTGGAAGCGGCGCGCCTCGTACTCCTCGCGCGTGAACGCCTGGACGACCTTGACCTCGGCGATCGCCTCCTGAAGGACGGCGAAGGCGTCCGCCTGGGCGTCCTGCGCCTCGTGCGAGATGACCCGGATCCGGCGCCCGAGGTACTGCCCGAGGAATCCGATCGGCGGCGCGACGACGAGCGTGAGGAGCGCGAGCTTCCAGTTCATGACGAAGATGACGGCGACGCCGCCCGCGAGCTGGAGCACCTGGCCGATGACCGAGATGACCGTCTGGGTGACGACGTCGTGGACCATCGTCGCGTCGTTCGTCACGTGCGACATGAGCTCGCCCGTCCGGCGGCGGTGGAAGAAAGCGAGGGAGAGGCTCTGCAGGTGCCGCGCGATGGACATCCGGAGATCGAAGATCACGTGCTCTCCGGTCCACGCCATGACGTACTGGCGCACGCCGTCGACGCCCGCGCGCACGAGGAGCACGACGACGAGGACGGCGATCAGGCCGTTGAGGAGGCTCGGATCCTTGAGGCCGACGTCGAGGACGCGCTGCACGACCTGCGGGTAGACGAGGCCGAGGAGGGTCGAGACGATGAGCAGGATGATCGAGACGCCGAGCTGCGCCCGGTACGCGGTCACGTAGTGGAGGAGGCGCCGGTAGGTCGCCAGGGTCGGGCGACGCGCGCCCTCGGTGCGCATCCCGAAGCGGAACCCCATGCCGCTCTGCGGCCCGCCGCCCATGATGATCACGTCGTCATCAGCGTAAGGGCAGGCTTCCAGACGAAGGCGGTCTCGGTGGTGTGGACGCCGGCGCGCGCCGGCACGCGCGGCGTGCGGCATCCACACTTCGCGTCGCGGGTCGGGCCCCGGTCCACCGCATGGGCGGCGCGGGTGCGGCACGCCGACATGTGTTGCGAGCGGGGTGCGCCGCGGCCGGTAGGCTGCATCGAGAAGCGGAGGTAACGATGGCGCAACGAACGTTCCTGATCTCGTACGGCTACGTCCCCGAGATGGCCGAGCGACGCTTGCCGCATCGGCCCGCGCACCTCGCGCACGTGCAGCGCGCGCACGACGACGGGCGTCTGCCCTTTGCGGCTGCGACCGTCGACCCGATCGACGCCGCGATCCTCATCTATGCCGCGGACAGCCAGGCCGACGTCCACGCGTGGATCGCCGAAGATCCCTATGTGAAAGCGGGACTCGTCCGGACCGTTACGGTCCGCGAGCTCGCGGTCGCGATCGGCGCACGCTAGTCAGGCCGAACGAACGGGGCAGCGAGCGCTCTTTAGTTGCGTCGCGCCGCGAGTTGCGCGCACCATCGGAGGATCGATGGGTGTGAGCGCCAAGGGGCCGATCCTCATCGTCGAGGACGACCCGAGCATCCGGCAGCTGCTGCGGGACGCGCTGGAGCAGGAGGGCTTCGAGCCCGTCGCGGCGTGCGACGGGGCGGAAGCGATCGCGATCTCCGATCGCCAGCGACCCGCGGCGGTCGTTCTCGACATGGGCCTCCCCCTGATCGACGGCGCGAGCGTCGCCGACCGCATCCGCGATCGGCACGGCGATGTCGTTCCCTTCATCGTCGTGACCGCCAGCCGGCGGATCGAGGAGGCGGCGAGCCGTATCCGCGCCGCGCGCTACCTCGCGAAGCCCTTCGACATCGCCGACCTCATCAGCGCGGTGCGATCAGCGCTCGAGCTGCCGCCCGACACCGCGCGCGAGCCCGCCACGTCCCCCTTCTTCTGACCTTCGCGCGCCGACCGTCTCTGCATCATCTCGTCGTGCTTGGTCGGCTGGTCGTATCGGTCCTCCGATAGGATCTGCGGCGCGCGGAATGAACGCACTCGGTCTGCTCAACGCGGTCGCCGAAGCGATCTACCTCCTGAGCTTCGCGCTCGTCCTGCGCAGGGCCATCCGACGGCCAACGCCGTCACACGCGGACATGGCGCTCTTCTTCGGTAGCCTCGCCGTCGTCATCGTGGCGTCGCGGGTCGCGCCCGTCGTCGGCACGCCCGAGTGGATCGTCGTCGCCGAGGTCGCCGCGGTGATGGTCCTGCCGTACGCCCTCCTACGCCTCGTCGGCAGCTTCTCCACCGTGCGGCCCGCGCTCATGCGGACGACCGAGGCGGTCCTCGCGGCGTCCGTGATCGCGGCGGTGCTGTCGCGCGGCACGCCCCCCGGGGCGGTGGTCCTCGCGATGGTCGGCTACTTCTGCGCCGTGTTCCTCTACTGCGCTCTCCGCTTCATCCGCGAGGCGCGCGCCGCGCACGGCGTCACCCAACGGCGCCTGCAGTCCGTGTCCCTGGGATCCGCGCTGATCGGGGCCACGCTGCTCGCCGCGGGCGTCGAGCCGTTCCTCTCGGGTGTGCCGGCGGCGATCGTCGACGCGATCACGCAGACCTTCGCCCTCTGCTCCGGCGTCGCCTACTACGTCGGCTTCGTTCCGCCGCTCATGCTGAAGCGCGCGTGGCAGGCCCCCGAGCTCGACGCCTTCCTGAAGCAGGCCACCACGCTGCCGCATCTGCCGACCACGTACGACGTCGTGCGCGCCCTCGAGCGGAGTGCCGCGTCGACGGTGGGGGCGCCGGCGACGATCGGGCTCTGGGACGAGGAAAGGAATGTCCTGCGCTTCATACCAACGAACCCTCCCGCCGAGGTCGTCGAGGTCCGGCCGGGTGAGCTCGCGGGAGGACGCGCGTTCTCCTCGGGGAGGGTCGAGTTCAGCGCGGACCCGCTCCACGATCACCCGGAGGGTGCCGAGACGTACCGGCGCACGGGCGTCGGCGCGACCATCGCCGCTCCGATCTCGAGCGGCGAGCATCGCGTCGGTGTGCTGTGCCTCTACGCACCTCGCCCGCCGTTCTTCGCCGAGTCCGACATGGAGCTCGCCGGCCTCCTCGCCGATCAGGCCGCGGCCGTCCTCGAGGCGCGCGCGCTCATCGAGCGATCCGCGGGCCTTCAGGCGCGCGAAGCCGCGGCGCGCCTGAAGGAGGACTTCCTCTCGGCCGCCGCGCACGATCTCAAGACGCCGCTCACCACCGTCCTCGCGCAGGCGCAGTTCCTCGAGGCGCGGGCGAAGCGCGACCCCGCCGCCGGAGCGGACATCGCGGGGCTCGAGCGGCTCGCGCGGGCGGCCGAGCGCCTCGGGACCCTCGTCACCGACATCCTCGACGCCGCGCGCCTCGAGCAGAAGCACCTCGTCGGCGAGCGTGAGCCCACCGACCTCGGAGCCGTCGTCGCCACCATCGCGGCTCGCTACGACGACGCCGCGACGCGCATCCAGGTCGACGTGCGGTGTCCGGTCGTTGCGAGCGTCGATCGGCGGCGCATCGAGCAGCTGCTGGACAACCTTGTCGAGAACGCGACGAAGTACAGCACCGACCACACGCCCGTGGCGATCGAGCTATGGCAGGATGGGGAGACCGCGCGCATCGCGGTCCGCGACCAGGGGATCGGTATTCCCGCCGTCGACCTTCCGCACATCTTCGACCGCTTCAGCCGCGGCTCCAACGTCGACGACCGCCGCTTCCACGGGATGGGGCTCGGCCTGTACATCTGCCGCGGTATCGCGGAAGAGCACGGGGGACGGATCTGGGCGGAGAGCGCGGTCGGCGAGGGGTCGACGTTCCACGTCGCGCTCCCGCTGAGCGGGGAGGGGAGGCCGAATTGATGCGCCTCGAACGCGTCTTCGGGGGCGGTCCGCGCGATGCGCGGATGCAGCCCATCCGCGCGACAGCGGCGTCGATCCCGGCCGAACGGCCACGCGGCGCGAGGCTCCGCGTCCTAGTGGTCGACGACGACGACTGGATCCTCGCAACGGTGCGCGACATCCTCGCCGCCGAGGGCTACGACGTCCTGACGGCACGCGGCGGCCGCGAGGCCGTCGCGATGACGCGAACGGCCCGGCCCGGCCTCCTGCTCCTCGACATGCGGATGCGCGATCTCGACGGCTGGGGCGTCGCTCGGGCGGTGCGCGAGTACGATCCCGGGATCGGCATCATCGTGATGACGGCCGCGGCGAACGCGCGGCGCTGGGCCGAGGAGGTCGCTGCCGACGCCTACATCGCGAAGCCCTTCCACCTCGCGGACCTGCTGCGCTGCATCGAGCGCTTCGAGCGGGGGGACCCGCGCGACTGAGCGAGGGCTCTTCCATCGGCCCCGCGCCGGATACAATAGGGATCCGCATCACGTTCGGGCAGGTCGAGCAGGTGGTGAGCTCCGCTGACTGTAGATCAGCCGCCTTCGGCTGTGGGGGTTCGATTCCCTCCCTGCCCACA
>JAJYLV010000112.1 GCA_021787445.1 Chloroflexota bacterium
TGAGGTTCGACAGGACGGTCATGCGCGCGAAGACGCGCGCCGTCTGGAACGTGCGCACGAGGCCGAGCCGCGCCACGGCGTGGAGGGGCTTGCGCGTGATGTCATGACCGTTGAACACGACGCGCCCGCGCTCCGGTCGCACCGCGCCGGAGATGAGATCGAGCAGCGTGGTCTTGCCCGCACCGTTGGGCCCGATCAGCCCGAGGAACTCGCCGCGCTGAACGTCGAGGTCCACTCCGGCCACGGCCTGAACGCCGCCATACGAGTGCGCGACGCCACGGACCTCGAGGAGCGGCCCCGCACCCTCACGCGTCATCGGAGGGCACCGCCTTCGGAGAGATGGGGGCGCGCGCGCCGCTCTCGCGGACGCCGTCGAAGCGCTCCTTCGGCTCCGGCCACAGTCCGTGAGGCCGCCACCACAGCACCGCCAGGAGGACGAGCCCGACCATCATCGACTGCAGCGCCGGCAGAATGTCGGTGCGGCCGCCGAGGTCGGGCAGGAAACGCGTGCCTTCGATGATGCCCTCGAGGACGATGAGCGAGCCGAGGATCGCGCCGGGCGCCCAGCCTCGCCCGCCGACGATCACGGCGGTCAGGAGGATGAACGTCTCGCCGGGAGCCCACGACCCGGTGCTCCACCCACCGAGGTAGATCGCCGAGAGCCCTCCGCCGAGGCCGGCCGCCGCGGCCCCGAGGAGGAACCCGACCGTTTTCAGGCGCGCGGGGCTCTTCCCGAGCGACGAGGCCGCGATCTCGTCTTCGCGCACGGCGCGCAGAGCGCGCCCGAGCGGCGACCGCTCGACGCGCCAGAAGACCACGTAGGTGATGGCGAGCGCGAACAGCGCGAGCCCGAGGAACGCGAACTGGTACGTCGTCGGATCGAGCTGGTCTTGCCAGGGACCGGCGATCCCGGCGAGGCCGATCTCCCCGTTCACCAGCCCGAGATCGTTCGTCGCGAGCACGAGGAGCGCCCAGGCGATCGCGGAAAGCGTGAGGGCGAGGTACCAGTGCGAAATGCGCCGGAACGCCACGAGCGCGAGCCCCAGCGAGAACACGATCGTCGCGGCCATGCCGAACGCCAGGTCCCAGGGGAAGGGCCAGCCGAATCCGCCGATGTAGTGCGTGCCGCCGGTCGCCGGCCCGAGCGCGGCGATCCCCGTCGCGTACGCGCCGACCGCGACGAGAAGGATGTACGCGAAGTTGAAGATGCCGGTGATGCCGAACTGCATGTTCAGCCCGAGGACCAAGATGCCGTTCAGCGCGGCGTAGATGAGGATCGTGACGACGTAGAACCCGACCTCGTTCACCGGCTCACACCTCTTGCATGTGTCCGTGGCTGAGCCCGCCGAGGAGTCCCTGCGGGCGGAAGAGGACCATCACGACGATCGCGGCGAAGATGAGCGTCGGCGAGAGCGCCGCGGGAATGATGAGCACGCCCAGCGTCGTGAGCACGCCGATGATCGTGGCGCCGAGCATCGCGCCGTACGCGCGTCCGATCCCGCCGATGATGACGGCCGGGAAGATGAGATAGGTGTAGTTCGCTCCGATGTCGGGACCGAAGGTGTGGACCTGCATCGCGAGAATGACGCCGGCTATCCCCGCCATGGCCCCGGTCATGAGCCACGTCGCGTCCGCGAGGCGCTCGGGATCGAGACCGCACACCGCCGCGAGCTGCCGATCGTCCGCGATCGCGCGCATGGATCGGCCGAGCCTCGTGTACGACAGGATGGCGTGCGTCGCGAGCATGAGAGCGATGGCGATCGCGAAGAACGCGATCTGGTCGGTCCCGATCGTGATCGGCCCCAGCTGATGCATGTCCCGGGGCGGCTGTGCGTACTCCTGGTACGCCGTGCCCCAGATGACGATGTAGGCGTTGTTGAGCAGGAGACCGACCGCCAGCGTGACGATGAGGATGTAGAGCGTCTCCGAGCGGCGCTTGACGAAGGGCAGGAACACGACGCGGTTGATGACGTATGAGAGCAGCGCCGTCGCGACTCCGGCGATCGGCATCGCGACCCAGATGTTGAGATGGAACAGCTGGACGTTCATCACGTACGCGATGAAGGCTCCGAACGTCAGCCATTCCGAGTAGCCGAAGTTGAAGTAGTTCGTGACGCCGAACTGGAGGGTGAATGCCACGGCGGCGACGGCGAGGACCGCCGCGTCGACGATGCCGAACGCCAGGACCGCGGGCAGCTCTCCGGTCACCGCATCCCCCTCTGTCCCAAAGTGCGTCGGGCGACTATAGCGCCAGAGGTCGAACCATTTGACCGATCAGGAGGGAGAGGGCGCGGCGACGCGGGACGCTGCGGTCAGACCGAGGGGTTCAGCCGGCCGACCCGACGGGCTCGGGCTTGCGTTCCTCGGCTTTCGTGATCTCGACCTTGCCGTCCTTGGCGTCCACGAGGACGGCATCCCCGGGCCTGAACGTGCCCTGGAGCAGCATCTCGGACAGCGGGTCCTCGATCTGGTTCTGGATCGTCCGCCCGAGCGGCCGGGCACCGAAGTTGGAGTCGTAGCCGACGGCCGCGATGGCGTCCTTCGCCGCGTCGGTGATCTCGATCGAGATCTCCTGCGAGGCGAGCGACTTGCGCACGCGGTCGAGCTCGAGGTCGACGATGGCGCGGATCTCTTCCTTGTTGAGCGGCTGGAAGACGACCGTCGCGTCGATGCGGTTGAGGAACTCCGGACGGAAGAAGCGCTTCATCTCGTCCTGCACGCGCTCCTTCATCCGCTCGTACATCGCCTGGACATCGGCGTCGTCGCCCGTCTTCGCCTGGCGGAACCCGAGAGCCGCCTCGCTCCTGAGCATCTTCTGCGCGAGGTTGCTCGTCATGATGAGGATCGTGTTGCGGAAGTCGACGACGCGGCCCTTCGCGTCCGTCAGCCGCCCCTCGTCGAAGATCTGCAGGAGGATGTTGAACACCTCGGGGTGCGCCTTCTCGATCTCGTCGAGGAGGATCACGCAGTACGACTTGCGGCGGACGGTCTCCGTGAGCTGGCCGCCCTCTTCATAGCCGACGTAGCCGGGCGGTGACCCGACGAGGCGTGACACGTTGTGCCGCTCCATGTAGTCGGACATGTCGATCTTCACGACGTTCTCGGCGCTGCCGAACATGAACTCGGCCAGCTGCTTCGCGAGGTACGACTTGCCCGTCCCCGTCGGGCCGACGAAGAAGAAGACACCGATCGGTCGGCGCGGGTCCTTGAGGCCGGCGCGCGCGCGACGGACCGCGCGCGAGACCGTCCGGATGGCCTCGTCCTGTCCGATGACCTTCTCGTGCAGCGCTTCTTCCATCCGCAGGAGCTTCTGGGTCTCCTCCTCGGCGAGCCGGCGCACCGGGATCCCGGTCCACATCGAGACGACCTCGGCGATGTCCTCGTCGGTCACCTCGGGACGTTTCTGCGACTGCGCGAGGAGCCAGTCGGCCTTCGACTGCTGCAGCTTGTCCTGCTGGGCGCGCTCCTGCTGCCGCAGGCTCGACGCCGTCTCGTACTGCTGCGACTCCATCGCGGATTCCTTCTCCGTCTGGATGCGCTCGAGCTCCTTCTGAGCTTCCTTCACCTCGGCCGGGAGGGTCGAGTAGCGGAGGCGGACGCGGCTCGAGGCCTCGTCCATGAGGTCGATGGCCTTGTCCGGGAGGAAGCGGTCGGTGATGTAGCGCGAGGAGAGCTCCGCCGACGCCTTCACGGCGTCGTCGGTGATGGCGACCTTGTGGTGCTCCTCGTACCGCGAGCGGATCCCCATGAGGATGTCGACCGTCTCCTCGATGGTCGGCTCGTCGACCATGACCGGCTGGAAGCGGCGCTCCAGGGCGGCGTCGCGCTCGATGTACTTGCGGTACTCGTCGAGCGTCGTGGCGCCGATGCACTGCAGCTCGCCGCGCGCGAGCGACGGCTTGAGGATGTTGGCTGCGTCGACGGCGCCCTCCGCCGCCCCCGCGCCGACGAGCGTGTGCAGCTCGTCGATGAAGAGGACGACGTCGTGCGCGTGGCGCAGCTCCTCGATGATCTTCTTGAGACGCTCCTCGAACTCGCCGCGGTACTTGGTGCCGGCGACGAGCGAGCCGATGTCGAGGGTGAGCACACGCTTGCCCTGGAGCGTCTCCGGGACGTCGCCCTTCACGATCCGGTGCGCGAGCCCCTCGGCGATGGCCGTCTTGCCGACGCCGGGCTCGCCGATGAGCGCGGGATTGTTCTTCGTGCGCCGCGAGAGGATCTGGATGACGCGCTCGATCTCCTTCTCGCGTCCGATGACCGGGTCGAGCTGCTGCGCCTTGGCCATCGCTGTGAGGTTCACTCCGAGCTGGTCGAGCGTCGGCGTCTTCGAGCCCGACGGCTTGCCGCCGGGGCCGCTCGCCGCGGCCTCGGCGTGCGTCGGCTGCTGCTGGCCGAGCGTTGCGATGACCTGGTGGCGGACCTTCTCGAGCGACACGCCGAGGGACTCGAGCACTCCCGAGGCGATGCCCTCGCCCTCGCGGACGAGGCCGAGCAGCAGGTGCTCGGTGCCGACGTGGCTGTGCCCGAGCTTGCGCGCCTCGTCGATGGCGAGCTCGATCACCTTCTTGGTCCGGGGCGACAGCGTGATGTCGCTCGGGGCCGTCGTCGAGTCGCCGCGGCCGATGATGAACTCGACGGCCGTCCGCACCTTCGACAGCTCGACGCCGAGCGAGTCGAGGACACGCGCGGCGACGCCCTCGCCCTCTCGCACGAGACCGAGCAACAGATGCTCCGTCCCGATGTAGTTGTGGTTGAAGCGGATGGCTTCGTCCTGAGCGAGCGCGAGGACGCGCTTCGCGCGATCGTTGAACCGGTCGAATGGACCCATCAGTCGGCCTTTGCCTGTATTACGTGGCGCGACGCCATTGTGTTCACATCATACAGGCGCGACCCGCCAAAACCCGTGCGAGATCGGCCGCCGTACCAGCGGGCCGCGACGCCGATCCGTCACCGTCCCGCCTGCCTGATCGACAGCGAGAGACGCCTCCGTTCCGGCTCGATCCCGACGACGCGGACGTTGACACGATCCCCGACGTGGACGACGTCCGCGGGGTCGGCGACGCGCTCGCTCGAGAGCTCGCTGACGTGGATGAGACCCTCGAGCCCTTCCGCGATGCGCGCGAACGCCCCGAACGCCATGAGCTTGGTGATCGTCGCCTCGTAGTCCTGGCCCAGGCGGACCTCCGTCCCGACCCGCGCCCACGGATCCGCCTCTAGCTGCCGGATCGACAGGGAGATCCGGCCCCGCTCGCGGTCGACGCCGATGACCTTCACGCGAACGCGGTCCCCCACGCGGTGAGCGGAGAGCGGGTTGATGCTCTTGTCCCAGGTGATCTCGGAGCGGTGGACCAGACCCTCGGCGACCCCGACGTCCACGAACAGGCCGAATCCCGCGACCTGGGTCACCGTCCCCCCGAGCACGTCGCCCTCGTGGAGCTCGGCCGTGGCCCTCGCCTTGCGCCGGCGCCGGATCTCCTGCGCCGCGGCCTTCTCCGAGAGGATGAGGCGATCCCGCTTGGGGTCGACCTCGAGCACCTTCACGTTGAGCCGCGTCCCGACCAGGTCGGAGAGCGCCTGCGGCGGGGCGCTCGGATCGTCGGGGCGGTCGACCGCCCCCACGGACGACAGCTGCGACAGGGGCACGAATCCGCGGAGCCCGATGTCGACGACGACTCCGCCGCGATTGGCCTCGACGACGCGGACCTCGCTGACCTCCCCGGACCTTTCCATCTCGCGCAGCTTCAGCCAGCGCCGCTCGCGCCGGGCCTTGCGCAGCGACAGCACGGCGTGGCCATCGGGGCCCTCGGGGCGCTCGACGTACGCCATGATCGTGTCGCCCGGGTGAAGCTCCTCGTCGGCCTCCCGCAGGGAGAGGATCCCGGCCGAGCGCCCGCCGAGGTCGACGAGGACCTCGTCGGCGTTGATCCGCGAGACGGTCCCTTCGACGACCTCGCCCGTCCGCAGGGGGCGCAGCTCGCCCGCGCGCTCGGACTCGGCGAGCAGCTCCGCCATCGTCTGCGGCTCGCCTGTCGTCGTCGGCTCGCCCGTGCGGACCGTGGCGTCCTGCTCGCCCGTCTCCGTCGGCTCGTCGACCGTGCCGTTCTGGTCGTCGATGCGCATCGGCGGTCGCTTGTTCGGGCAAGCGACATGCCACGAAAAAAGAGAACCACCTCACGCTTGCGCGGGAGGTGGTTTCATTCCCGGCCCTGACCTATTTTCCCGGGGACCGACGTCCCGAGTATCTTCGGCGCTGGCGGGCTTAACTGCCGTGTTCGGGATGG
>JAJYLV010000113.1 GCA_021787445.1 Chloroflexota bacterium
TTCCTCAAGCTGACCGCGGGGACGGACGCGGCGTGCGGCATCCTCGCGTTCCTCCTGCTCCCGGCGCTCCCGCGCGGATCGCTCGCGGAGAGCGCCCAGCTGCACCCCGCGGCGCTGGACTCGCTGGCGCTGGCGGTGACGGTGCTGGCGGTGCTGCTCGTCGCGCAGCTCCTCACGACGTTCGTGCCCTGGCGGACACTGCGCGCCGTCGTCAGCCTGGTGACGATCCTCGTCGGCGGCGCGACGCTCCTCGCCGCCGCCGTCGCGCGGCCGGGCGACCAGCAGTACAACGTCTTCGCGCTCGCCGCCCTGCCGCTCGGCGCCATCGCGCTCGGCGGCGTCGACGCCGCGATGCTCCTCGGCCACTGGTACCTGGTGACGCCGAAGCTGTCGCCGCTGCCGCTCCAGCGCGCCTCGCTCATCGTCGTCGCCGCGATCGTGCTCCAGGGCGTCGTCGTCGCCGTCACCGTCGCGCACGGCGAGCTCGTCGGCGCGCTCGATACGTCGTCGCTCGCGGTCGCGATCGGCATCCGCATCGGCGTCGGCATCGTCATGACGCTCGCCCTCGTCGTCGCCGCGTGGTGGACGGCGCGCATGAACACGCAGTCGTCGACCGGCCTGCTGTACGTGGGGCTCGGGACCGCGCTCGCGGGCGAGGTGGCCGCCCGCGTCCTCTTCTACCTGACGGGGGTACCTATCTAGAGACCGCCCGCCGGCGGCCGTGGGGCTCGCGGACCATCTCCTCGATCTCCTCCCACTCGCGCGACGCGTACAGGAGAGAGGACATGGCCGAGGCGACGAACAGCACGAGCAGGCCCGCGATGGCCATGAGGAAGGGGAGCGGCGCCGCCCCGGCCGCGCCGAGGTCGGTCGACCGCAGTGCGGCCGACGCGCCGTAGAGGACGATCGTGACGAGCATCCCTCCGGCGTCGAGGCGCGCGAGCATCGTGTCCTCCTCGGGCACGTCGCGCAGCTCCGCCAGCGCGGTGAAGAGCGCGAGGAGCGCGACGACCGCCGCCGCGAGGCACAGCCAGTACGCGCCGACGACGAGCGCGCTCGTGTCGCGCGTGCCGAGGCCGACCCACGACCCCAGGTCGAGGATGGTGACGGCTAGGCCGAGCCCCAGGGCGACGTTGCCGAGCCAGGGACGCAGGGCGAAGCCGAAGCGGCGTCCCTCGAGAAGACCCTTCACGACGACCCGATGCTAAACGCGAGCGTCGCAGCGCGCGGAACGCGCGCGTGTAAGGTGGAGGCATGCGGACCCCGAGCGGCACCGCCGCGCTGGCGGGCGGGGTGGCGATGGCCTTCGCCCTCCTCGTCGTCCTGCTCCTCAGCGAGGCGGGCGCCCCCTTCCCGCCGGCCGCGCTCGGCCAGGCCGCCGTCGAGGCCCTGCCGGGCGCCGTCAGCGTCCCCCTCATCGAGCTCCTCCAGCACTGGGCGGAGCGCCTCCTCATCGTCGCGATCGTCGCCGCGTACCTCCTCGGCGGCTGCGCGACGGCCGTCGCAGCGGCGAGATCTCGCGTCGCCTCCGGCGCGGTCGTGGGTCTCGGCGCCCTGCCCTGGGTCGTCACCGTCGCCTCGGCGCAGGTCCTCGCCGGCAAGAAGGTCGACCTCGGCGCGGACCTCTTCGCGTGCGCCGTGGGCGCCGCGGCGTTCTACGCCGCGCTCGCATTCCTCCTCGCCGCGGAGCGCGTCGCCACCCCGGCGACCCTCGCGCGGCGGCGCTTCCTCATCGGCGCGGTCGCGGCTGCGGGCATCGTCGCCCTCGGATCGACCGCGCTCGGGAGCACGCTCCGCGCGGCGGACCGCGTCCGCTCGGTGGCGCTCGCGATCCGCCACCTCCGATCGAAGGAGAGCGTTCCTCCCGCCGACCCCTCGTTCGCGTCGATCGCCCACCTGACGCCGCGGATCACGAGCAACGCCGATCACTACGAGGTCGACGAGGAGATCATCAAGCCGCTCGTGGACATCGCGACGTGGAAGCTCGACGTCGGCGGCGAGGTGGAGCAGCCCTTCTCGCTGACGTGGAACGAGCTCCTCGACCTTCCCGCCGTCGAGCGGCCGCACACGCTCGAGTGCATCAGCAACGAGATCGGCGGCGACCTCACCTCGACGGCCATCTGGGCCGGGGTACCGATGGCCGACCTCCTCGCGCGCGCGCAGCCGAAGCCGAGCGCCTTCGCGGTCGTCCTCACCTCCGTCGACGGCTACAGCGACTCGTTCCCGATCGCCACGGCGCTCGACGGCGACACGCTCGTCGCGTACCTCATGAACGGCGTGACGATCCCGCAGGAGCACGGCTACCCGGTGCGCGCACTCATCCCGAACATCTACGGGATGAAGAACGTGAAGTGGCTGACGCGGATCGAGGTCGTGACCTACGAGTACCAGGGGTACTGGCAGCAACGCGGGTGGTCCAACGTCGCGACCTACAACACGCACGTCCGCATCGACGTGCCGATCGCGGCCGCACGGCCGGAGGGCGGCCGCGTCACGGTGGCGGGGATCGCCTTCGCCGGGGATCGCGGGATCTCGCGCGTGCAGGTGTCGACCGACGGCGGAAAGACCTGGTCCGATGCCGTCCTCGAGAGCCCTGTCGGCCGCGAGGCGTGGCGGCGCTGGCGCTACGAGTGGGCCGCGACGGCCGGGCGGTATCGGGTCGTGGCCCGGGCGACGGACGGACAGGGCGAGGTCCAGACGAGCGTCCAGCGGCCGCCCTTCCCGAACGGCGCGACGGGATATCCCGCCGTCGACGTCACCATCGCCAGCTAGGTCGACGCGAGGATCCGGCTGTGCCGGTCCGAGCGACGTCCCACCGGCGCGGAGCGCTTATCCGGCGAGCCGGTAGTGGGCGAGGTCGGCCGTCTGCTCTAGCCTCACACGGACAGATGGCCAAGCGGCGCTTCTCGATCGGCGTGGAGCTGCCGGCGTATGGACGTCCGCGCAACGAGTGGAGACGCCGCGTGCACGCCGCGGTGCTCGAGGCGCTCACCCGCCGCGGCGTCGGGTACCAGCCGGCGGACCGGCTCGAGGTGCGCCTCGCGCTCGCGCTCGACGACCGGCCGCTCGACGTGCACGCCGTCGACGAGCGCGTCAAGGACGTCGTCGACGCGCTCGGGGGACGGATCGCGGGGCCGCGCAGCCGGCGGCGGATCGCGCCCATCGTCGCCGACGATCAGATCGCGCGCATCGTCCTCGAGAAGGCGCCCCGGAGACGGCGCGGCCGCTCCCTCGGCGAGCTCGCGATCTCGCGCTACCGCCGCCGCCGCGGCTAGGCCACCTGGCTCGCGGCCTCCTCGACGCTCGTCGCCTGCGCCGAGACCTCGAGCGTGATCTCGTGGCTCACGAGGACGCCCTGCGGGACGGGCATGTTCCAGACGAGCCCCCAGTCGCGGCGGTCGATCCGCGTCTGCGCGTCGATGAACGCGCGCTTGCGGCCCTTGCCCATGGGGTCGTCGGTCACGCCGAGCAGGCTCGCCGTGACGGTGGCGGGCTTCGTCGTGCCGCGGATCGTGAGGTCGCCGATGACGGTGTACCTGTCCTTCTCCGCCCGCTTGACGCTGCGGCTCTCGAACGTGATCTCCCCGTGGTGCTCGGTGTCGAAGAAGTCCGCCGACCGGAGGTGCGCGTCGCGCTTGGGGTCGTTGCTGCGGAGCGAGGCGACCGGGATGGTCAGCCGCACGTGGGCGGTCTCCGGGCGATCCGGATCGAGGTCGATCTCGCCCGACGTTGCCGGGAAGTCCACCCGGACGGTCGTGAACATCATGTGCTTCGCCGAGGCCTCGACGCTGGTGTGCGCGGGATCGAACTGCCACTTCATGGGTCGCTGTCCTCCTCTGAGTTGGGCCGCATCGATGCGCCCGCCGCGATACGAGCAAGTTGTATGCTCAACCACCTGCGGAAACTGGTTGATCCCGCAACTTATTCCCACGGCTCTCCCGCCCGTGCGCGGAGGGGCCGAGGACGCGCGACGCCCGAGCAGATCGGCGCGTGGCACGCGCTGGCGCGCGCGTTCGCGGGGGCCACGCGGACACAGGAGACCGCCCTTCGCCGTACCGGAGTGGACCTTTCGGAGTACGACGTCCTCGTCACGCTCTCGACCGCGCCGCCGGAAGGGGTGCGGCCGAGCGATCTCGCGGAGCGCGCCCTCCTCACCAGGAGCGGGATGACCCGGCTGCTCCAGCGGCTCGAGGAGCGCGGCCTCGTCGAGCGCCACGCCTGCCCGCTCGACCGCCGCGGTCGGTTCGTGGCGCTCACGCCCCCCGGGCGGCGCCTTCTCCGCCGTGCGGCGCCGGCCCTCCTGCGCGGGCTCGGCGCTGCCCTCGCCCCGCTCTCCGCCGACGACCTCGCCGCGCTCACGCGCGCGGCGGAGCGCATGACGGAGGTGTCCCGAGCGCACCCATCCCGGTGACGGACCTCCTCGCGGGGGCGACCGCGGCCGTGGACGAAGGGATCGGGCGCGTGTGCACGGCGTGCGTGCTCCTCGTCGAGCACCGCGGCGAGCGCGCGACGTACGCCGCGGGGTCGCTGTGTCCCGATCCGGAGGCGGGGCCGGACGCCGCGTGCGATGCCTCGTCGCTGTTCGACCTCGCGTCGCTCACCAAGCTCGCGACGACGGCGCTCTGTCTCGCCCTGGTCCGCGACCGCGTCCTCGACCTCCAGATGCCTCTCCGTGAGATCGTCCCCGACTTCCGCGGGCCGGGGAAGGACGCGGTGACGATCGGCCACGTCCTCACGCACACCGCGGGGCTCGCGTGGTGGAAGACGCTCTACGAGGAGGCCACGAGCGTCGAGGAGGCGGTGTGGCTCGCGGCGCAGGAGCCCCTCGCGCAGAGCGTCGGCACCTACACGTACAGCGACCTCGGGTACGTGATGCTGACGGCGGGGCTCGCGCTCGCGGCCGACGCGCCGTTCGCCGACGCGATACGCGCGCGCATCCTCGCCGGCGTCGGCGCCGAGACGTGCGACTTCGGGCCGCGATCGCCGGAGCGGTGCGCGGCGACCGAGCGCGACGAGAAGCTGCGGCAGCGGCGGGTCCGCGGCGAGGTGCACGACGAGAACGCGTTCGCGATGGGCGGCGTCGCCGGGCATGCCGGGCTCTTCGGGACCGCCGCCGACGTCGCCGCCCTCGCGCGCGTCTTCGGCTCGGGCGCCGTCATCGGGAACGAGCTCGCGTCGCTCGCGCGGCGCGAGCACGCGCGGGGCGAGAACGCGCGCCGCGGTCTCGGCGTCGCGCTGCGCGCGCCCGAGGGCGCGATGTGCGGTCGCTTCCTCGGCGCGGACGCGTGGGGCCACAGCGGGTTCACCGGCACCTCGCTGTGGGCGGACCCCGAGCTCGACCTCGTCGTCGTCCTCCTCACCAACCGCGTGTACTTCGGGCGCGCCAACGACGAGGACGTCTACCGCTTCCGCATCGCCGTTCACGAGGCGGTGTCCGGGCCGCTCGTGACGTCCGCGCGGTAGACGCCTGCCTCAGCTGGGGGGAGGAGCGAGCGGCAGCCGCACGGTGAAGGTCGACCCTTCCCCCTCGTGGCTCTCCACGTCGATGCGGCCACCGTGCAGGTCGACGAGACGCTGGGCCGTCGCGAGCCCGATCCCGCTGCCTTCCGCGGACCCGGTCGCGCGGCGCCCGCGGAAGAAGCGGTCGAAGATGCGCGGCAGGTCGTCCTCGCCGATCCCCATGCCGTGATCGCGCACCGAGAGCGTCGCCCAGCGGCGGTCGCCGACCTGCTCCTCGCCGAGCGCGACGACGATCTCTCCGCCGTATGGGCTGTACTTCACCGCGTTCGAGAGGAGGTTCGTGATCACCCGCTCGACGCGTACGCCGTCCCACTCGCCGACGAGCTCCGCCGACGACACGTCGAGGGCGATGCGGTGCCGGCTCGTCCGCTGCTGATGCTCGGCGACGCAGCGGCGGGCCATCTCGACGAGGTCGACGGGACGACGGTCGAGCTCGAGCGGCTGCCCCATCTCGAGCCGGGCGACGTCGAGGAGCTCGTCGATGAGGGAGGCCAACGTCGTGGTCGCGCGCACGATGTGGCGGATGGGCTCGCGCATCGCCGCCCTGTCGGGATCGCGGCTCGGGCCGACGCGCCGCTCGAGCAGCTGGGCCCACCCCTTCAGCGACGTGAGCGGGCTCTTCAGGTCGTGCGACACCGCGGAAAGGAACTCGTCGCGGGTACGGAGGGCGTCCTCGAGCTGGCGGTACAGCCGCGCGT
>JAJYLV010000114.1 GCA_021787445.1 Chloroflexota bacterium
ACCGCCGCGTGTTCCACCTCCCGCGCGCCATCGCCTTCAACACGCTCGAGGAGCGCGCGATGGTGCAGCGGCGCTTCGCCGACCAGCGCGTGCCGAGCGACGTCGTCGGGGTCGGCGTCGACGCGCCGGCGTCGGCGCGGCCCGAGCGCTTCCGCGAGAAGCACGGCATCGAGGGGCCCTTCTTCCTCTACCTTGGGCGGATCGTGCAGAGCAAGGGCGTCGACGCCCTCTTCGACCTGTGGGCGCGCTGGCGCAAGACGACCGCGACGCCGGCCACGCTCGTCCTCGCCGGGCACCGGGAGATGCCGATCCTCGACCGCGCCGACGTGCGCTACGTCGGGCGGATCCCGGACGACGACAAGTGGGACGCCTACCAGGGGTGCGCCGCCGTCCTCGTGCCGGAGGCGCTCCAGTCGCTCTCGCTCGTCACGCTCGAGGCGTGGTCGATGGGCACGCCGGTCGTGTGCCCGGCGGCGTCGAACGTCCTCGCGTCGATGTCGCGGCGCGCCGGCGCCGGCCTGGCGTACCGCGGCGCCGAGGAGTTCGCCGAGATCTGCGAGCTGCTCGTCGAGAGGCCCGCGGTGCGCGACCGTCTCGGCGCCTCCGGACGCGACTTCGTCGCGCGGACGTACACCTGGCCGATCGTCGTCGAGAAGTACCTCGACCTCTTCGCCGAGGTGCGGGTGCGCAACGCCGCATGACGACAGGCGTCATCGACCTCCCGTTCGATCCCATCCTCACCATCGGCGCCGCGGCGCTCTCGTGGCACTCGCTCTTCGCGCTGACGGGGATGATCGTCGGCGCGCTCATCGGCATCCGCCTCGGCCGCCCGTTCTTCACCTTCGACCAAGGGCAGTCGATCGCGCTGACGGCGATCGTCGGTGGCCTCATCGGCTCGCGCGTCATCCACGTCGTCGACTCGTGGCGCCTCTACGCCGCCGACCCGATCCAGGCGCTCGCGGTGTGGAACGGCGGCGCCGCGATCACCGGGGGCGCGATCGGCGGGGTCCTCGCCGGGTGGTGGGCGGCGCGCCGCGCGCGCGTCCCGGCCGGGCGCGCCCTCGACGCGGGCTCGGTCGGGCTCGGCGTGGGCATGGCCATCGGGCGGATCGGCGACATCATCAGCGGCGAGCACCACGCGACCGCGTGCGTCGGCCTCCCGTGGTGCGTGCGCTACACGAACGCGCACACGCTCGGCCAGACGACGCCGGTGCACCCGGCCGTCGAGTACGAGCTGCTGTGGGACCTGGCGTGCGCCGCCGTCGTCCTGTGGCTCCTCCCGCGCGCCGACCGGCTGCGCCTGGACGGGCGCCTCATCTTCGTGTTCCTCGGCCTCTACGGGGTCGGCCGCTTCGCCCTCGGGGCCGTCCGCCTCGACCCGCCGTGGCTCTTCGGGCTGCAGCAGTCGCAGTTCACGTCGCTGTTCTTCGTCGCGGCCCTCGTCGTCGCGATCGCGACGCGACCGCGGGGTGCGCGGACCTAGACTGGCCGCGCATGCGGTATCCACCGCGCGGACGGCGCGGGGGCGAAGGCGAAGAGCACGAGCCCTTCGACATCGACTGGTCCAAGATCGACTTCTCGACCTTCGGGCGCCGCCGGCACGCGGCGCAGCCGCCGAGCGGGATCGTCGTCATCTTCGCGGTCCTCCTCTTCCTCCTCGTCCTCGTCCCGCTCCTCGTCGGTCCGCTCGTCGCGTTCTTCACCGACCTGCAGTGGTTCCGCAGCCTCGGCCTCGAGAGCGTGTACCTCCTGCGCTACCAGGCCGGGGTGTGGGCTTTCCTCGGGTTCTTCCTCGCCTTCTACCTCTTCGGCGCGGTCAACCTGTACTTCGCGCTGCGGCCGCGCGTCCGCGCCGCCGTCGTCGAGCAGGGCCGCCGGCCGATGGGCGCGCTCACGCTCACGCTCAAGCTGCTGCCGGTCGTCGCCATCCCCGCGATCTTCTTCGGCTTCGCCGGCGGCGGCGAGTGGGACCCCATCCTCCGCTGGCGCAACGCCGTCCCCTTCGGCGTGACGGATCCCGTCTTCGGGCGTGACATCGGCTTCTACTTCTTCCAGCTCCCGCTCCTCGAGTTCGTGCGCGGCTGGCTCATCGCCGCGATCATCGTCGTCGCCATCGGCGTCGCGATCGTGTACAGCTCGCGCGGGATCGCGGGCGTCGCCCTCGGGACGCTCCAGACGCCCACCGACCTGCGGCAGGTCGGCGCGCTCGCGCGCTCCTTCGCCGTCCCCGCGCGCGTGCACCTCTCGATCCTCGCGGCGCTCTTCCTCGCGCTCCTCGCGGTGGGCTACGTCCTCGACCAGTTCGGGCTGCTCTTCCGTCAGGAGGGGATCCTCACCGGCGCCGGCTACACGAGCATCAACGCGCGCCTGCCGGCCCTCGAGATCCTCGCCGCCATCGTCGGCATCTGCGCGGTGCTCGCGCTCGCGAACGCGTTCGCGCGGACGATCTGGCTGCTCGTCGGCGCCATCGGGATCTGGATCGTCGCGGCGATCCTCCTGCTCGGGGTGTACCCCTCGATCGTCCAGACCTTCGTCGTCAACCCCGACCAGATCGTGCGCGAGCGGCCGTACATCGCGCGCCACATCCAGGCGACGCGCGAGGCGTACGGCCTCGCCAACGTGGACCAGTCGGCGTTCAACGTCGCGACGCAGCCGCAGCCGAGCGAGCTGCAGGCGTACCTCTCGCCGCAGACGACGGTGCGCCTCTGGGACTACCGCCCGCTGCTCGACGCCTACCAGCAGCTCCAGGGGTTGCGCCAGCAGTACGTCTTCGAGGACGTCGACGTCGACCGCTACCAGCTGGACGGCGCGGAACGCACGGTGATGCTCTCGGCGCGGGAGCTCGACGTGACGCGCCTGCCCGACGCGGCCAAGACGTGGCAGAACGACCACCTCGTCTACACCCACGGCTACGGCGCCGTCCTCACGCCCGTCAACGCGGTGACGCGCGAGGGGCTTCCGGCGCCCACGCTCTCCGACATACCGCCGACGGGGCAGCCGAAGATCGACCAGCCCCAGATCTACTACGGCCAGCAGACGCCCAACTACGTCATCGTCGGCACGGCACAGGACGAGTTCGACGCCGCGGACAAGACGTCGCGCTACTCCGGCGGCGGAGGCGTCGGCGTGGGGACGCTGTGGGACCGCATCCTGTTCGCTATCCGCTTCGGCGACGGGAACCTCCTGTGGACGCCGCAGCTGCGCAGCGACAGCCGCGTCCTCTTCCACCGCGACATCACCGAGCGCGCGCGGCTAATCGCGCCGTTCCTCCAGTACGACTCCGACCCCTACCTCGTCATCGCCGACGGCAAGCTGTACTGGATCCAGGACGCCTACACGACCGGCGCCGACTACCCGTACAGCGCCTACCAGGGCGGCCTCAACTACATCCGCAACAGCGTCAAGGTCGTCACCAACGCGTACGACGGCAGCGTCACCTTCTACGTCGCCGACCCCACCGACCCCATCATCCGCACGCTGCGCAACATCTACCCCGCGCTCTTCTCCAAGACGCTCGCCGACATGCCGGCGGCGCTGCGCGCGCACATCCGCTACCCCGAGGGGCTCTTCAAGATCCAGGTCAACGTGTTCTCCACCTTCCACATGACCGACCCGCAGGACTTCTACAGCCGCGGCGACGCCTGGCGCGTCGCGGACGAGGTCCTCTCGCAGAACGGGCCCAAGACGCCGGTCGAGCCCTACTACGTGACGACGACGCTGCCCGGCTCCACCCGCAACGAGTTCGTCCTCTTCGAGCCGATGACCCCCGCCGCCAGCGACCGCGACAACATGGTCGCCTGGATGGCGGGCCTCTCGGACGGCTCGGACTACGGCAAGCTGCGCGTGCTGACGTTCCCGCGCGACAAGACCATCTACGGCCCGCTGCAGATCGAGAACCGCATCGCCGCCGACTCCTCGATCCGGCAGCAGCTCAACCTGCTGTCCGTCGGCTCGAACACGACGAGCGTCATCCGCGGGAACATGCTCGTCCTGCCCGCGGGGAACTCGTTCATCTACGTCGAGCCGATCTTCGTCCAGGGCGGACAGGGCCGCATCCCCGAGCTGCGCAAGGTCATCGTCGCGACGCAGGACCGCGTCGTCATGGAGGACACGTTCGCCGCGGCGCTCGCCGACGTCTTCACCCAGACCGTCTCGGGGGCCCCGCCCGCGTCTCCGCCGCCCGGCGCGTCCGCGTCGCCGTCGCCCTCGGCCTCGCCGAGCGCGACGCCCGCGGGGACGGCGTCGCCCGCGCCCTCCGGCGCGGCGACCGTCGCGCAGCTCGTGAAGCAGGCGTCCGACCAGTTCGACGCGGCGCAGGCCGCGCTCCGCTCCGGCGACTTCGCCGAGTACGGACGCCAGATCGCCGCCCTCCAGGACACCCTCACGAAGCTGCGCGCCGCGACGGGGCAATAGCCACGGCGGACGGGCTCGGGCTGCGCGACGAGAAGAGGTTCCTCGGCGAGTACCGCTCGGCCTTCGGCTCCATCCACGGCGCCTTCACCTTCGACGCCGCGCTCCTCTTCCTCATGTACGGCGGACTGCTCGCGGACGCGGGGATCCGAAAGGCGACGTGTGAGATCGGCGTCAACCGCGGGCTCTCGGCGATCGTCGTCGCCGCGCTGCGCGCGCCCGGGTCGCCGATGACGGGCATCGACACCTTCGGCGGGCCGCGCGACGCCACCTCGTCGGGCGGGATGAGCGGCGACGAGGCCGCCTTCCGCGCGAACGTCGCGCGCTTCTACGCCGACACCTCGTTCCTGCGCGTCATCGCGGCGGACTCGCGTGCCGTCGCGCCCTCGCGCGTCGACGGCTGCTCCTTCTTCCACATCGACGGGGGACATTCCGCGGACGAGACGCGGAGCGACCTCGCGCTCGCGGCCGAGGCGACGGTCGAGGGCGGGCTCGTCGCGCTCGACGACTACTTCAATCCGTCCTTCCCCGGCGTCTCCGAGGGGACGGTCCATTTCCTCGACGAGCGCCGCGGGACGCTCGTCCCCCTCGCCATCGGGCACAACAAGGTGATCTTCCAGTGCGCGCCGCTCGCCGGCGACCTCAACGCGCGCTTCGCGGAGCGCTACCCGCGCGTCCCGCGGACGCGCGCCGTCTTCGACGGCGCGGACGTCCTCGTGTTCGGCTCGGCCGTCGCGCCGCACGTCGACGTCGAGCGCTCGACCCCGGCGCGCCTGGCGACGCGCGACGTGACTCTGCGCGCCGACATCCGCCCGCGCGTCCGCCTCCTCCTCGCCTCGCCGGGGGCGCGGATCGACCTGCCGCTGCGGCTCGGGAACCGCTCGGACATCGCGTTCGACTGGAGCGACGCGCCCTTCGGGGTCTCGTACCAGCTCTACCGCCCCGACGGGAGCGTCGAGCGCTACGAGAACGCGCGCCAGTACTTCATGGCGCCGCTCGAGCCCGGCGGCGACCGCGAGATGACCCTCGAGGTGACGGCGCCGCTGCGGCCGGGCGACTACCTCGTCCACGTCGACGTCGTGTGGGAGGGGATCTGCTGGCTGCGCGAGCGCGGCAGCCACGCCGCCGTGGTCCCCCTCCAGGTGCGTTAGCGGCTGCCGCCCGCGTGGCCGAGGAAGGCGCGACTCGCGCGGGATAGGACCTGCCGATACGATCCCCCGCAGTGCACGTCGTCGTCCTGGGCGGGGGGATGTGCGGCCTCGCGGCCGGCACGCAGCTCGCCGATAACGGTCAGCAGGTCACCCTGCTCGAAGCTCAGCACTTCCTCGGCGGCCTGGCGACCACGCTGCGAGGCGAGACGGGCGCGGGCTTCGACTTCGGGCCGCACGCGTACCACGCGCGCAACAAGCGCGTGCTCGACATGTTCAAGACGATCGCGCACGACGGCTTCCCGGCGCAGCAGAAGAACGTCCGCATCAAGTTCCGCGGGAAGTACTACAAGTACCCGCTCGAGGCGGTCGACCTCGCGCGCAGCATGGACCCCTTCCTCGCCGCGAAGGCGTTCATCCACTACTTCAGCGAGGTCGTGCGGCGCACGGTCCGCCCGCGCCCGCTCGTCTCCGCCGAGGACTGGGTCGTGCAGGCGATGGGCCGGACGCTCTACGGGCTCTTCTTCGGCCCCTACACCGAGAAGGTGTGGGGCATCCCGCCGTCGCAGATGGCGGCGTCGTTCGCGCAGCACCGCATCCCGCACATCTCGCTGTGGAAGGTCGTCACCACCTCGCTGCGCAAGGG
>JAJYLV010000019.1 GCA_021787445.1 Chloroflexota bacterium
AGAAGAGCCGCTTGTAGTTGCGCCCCTCGAGGTCGACCTCGACGATCCCCTCGGCGCGCGGCTCCTCCTCGGTCGTCACGCCCATGACCGAGATGTTCGACTTGAACATCCCGGACGCGTACGTCGGGACCTCGACGTACGGCTGCTTCGCGCCGAGCATGTTCCGCGCGACGTGCCGGCCGTGGTTGAGCGAGTTGTCCCACGTCCCCATACGGTGGTGGCGCTGCGAGACGACGTCGTAGAACTCCGCGACGTCGCCCGCCGCCCACACGTCCGGGACGTTCGTCTCCAGGTACTCGTTGGTGAGGACCCCGACGTTCGTCGCGAGGGTGGTGTCGCGGAAGAGGTCTATGTTCATCGTGAGGCCGAGGCCGACGCCGACGATGTCCGCGTCGATCGTCGCCCCCGCGCTCGTCGTGACGCGCATCGACCCGTTCCGCGGCTCGATCCGGTCGATCGACTCCTCGGCGTGGAAGTGCACGCCCTCGTCCTGCGCCAGGAGGCGGACGACCTCGCCGCCGTCCGCGTCGAGCGCCTTGCGCAGGAACCACGGTCCGCGCATCAGCCAGTGCGTCTCGAGCTTCCGGAAGGCCATCGCCTCCGTCAGCTCGTAGCCGATGAACGAGCCCCCGAGGACGACGCCCACCTTCGACTCCGCGATCCGAGCGTTGATCGCCCTCGCCTCGTCGAAGTACTGGAAGTTGAAGAGCGCCTTCCGCCCCTCGACGCCCGGAACGCGCAGCGGGTTGGGGCGCCCGCCGGTCGCCAGGAGGAGACGGTCGTAGGGGATCTCCCCGCCCGGCTCGATCGCCACGGTCTTGTGGTCGAAGTCGACGAGCGTGGCCCTCGTCTCGAGGCGGAGGTCGATCCGGTTCTTGGTGTGCCATTCGCGGTCGCGCACGTACACGCGCTGCTCGAGGAGGACGCCCTTGAGGTAGCGCGGGAGCGAGACGCGGTTGTAGAGCGTGTACGGCTCGTCGTCGATGAGGACGATCTCGCACGCCGCGTCGTTCTTGCGCAGATCCTCCGCGCAGTACGTCCCGGCCGCGCCGTTGCCGATGATGACGAAGCGAGTGGGAGATGCGCCCAAGCGAGGGCCCTCCTGGGGTCGGTATGTGCGCACAGTGTGGGTGACGAAGGGCGCCTGTGCCGCCCGCGGGATTCGAACCCGCACTGAACCGCTCTTAAGGCGGTCGTCTCTGCCGTTGGACTAGGGCGGCACGCTCAAGGATACGAGGGCCTACGCCAGCGGGAACCACTCCTCGCGCACCGGGAAGAGGTAGCGGTCGGTCAGGACGTTGAGGAAGCGGCGCGCCTCGACGAAGCGGCCCGCGACGTCGGCGACGACCTCGGGGTCGTCCGCGTACCGGCCCGAGACGCGATACGCGGTGCGCCCGAGCCACTGGAGCACGGTGACGCCGCCCTCGTTGAACGCGCCCGCGGCCACGGGCGGCGCGCCGACGGGACCGCCGAGGGACTCGATGGCGCGAGTGATACGGACGAGGTTTCGCGGCGGGATCGGGTCGCGCCCGGCGTGGTCCGGGAAGACGCCGGACAGGAACAGCGCGAGGTCCCCGAGCCGCCGGACGGCGAGGCCGCGCTGCGCCTCCGGGAGCGACGCGACGAGCTCGGCGAGCCACAGCGGGTCGAGCTCGCTGTAGCGGCGTTTCCGCCAGCCTCGCCCGCTCCGCGACCATATGCGTCCGCTCGACACGCGCGTGTAGGACGCGAGGAGCTGGGCGAGGAACAGCCGCCTGTCGCCGCTCGCCGCGAACTCGCGCAGCGACGCGGTGTCGAAGACCGGGAAGCGCTCGCCCGGACCCGTCCACTCGGCGACGAAGGTGAGCGAGCGAAGGTCGTCGGCCGTCCGGTCGACGAGCTGGCCGAAGGTCTGGAGCGGAGCGTCACCGCGACCGCCGTCCATCGTCCTCACGGTACATCCCGTCGTCTCCGCCCCGGCGATCCCGCCAGGTCGCAAGGCCGCGCCGACCCTCTCCGGTCGTGGCCTCCGCTAGACTGTCGACGAGCGCCGCGGCGTGTGTCGCGGCTCCTTTTCGCCCCGGACCCGGCGTCGTGCGTCGACACCGCGCAGGACGCCCCCGCGTTGCGGGAGCCGGTCCGCGGCACTCCCATGGAAAGGAGGTGTGGCGAAGTGCCGACCCGTCCCTACGAGCTCATGTATCTCGCCCAGCCCAGTGCCGACGAGCAGCGCCTCGGCGCGATCAACGAGCGCATCCAGAACACGATCACCTCGCTCGGCGGAAGCGTCGAGAAGGTCGTCCCTCCGGTCCGTCGCCGCCTCGCGTACGAGCTCGGCCGCCACCGTGAAGGCCAGTACGGCGTCGTCGAGTTCCAGCTCCCGCCCGACCAGTCGAGGGAGCTCGATCGCACCATCCGACTGACCGAGGACCTCCTGCGCTATCTCGTCGTCAAGCGCGACGAGTAGCCCCGAAGAGAAGGGAAGACCAAGGACATGGCTTCGATGAGCAAGATCATGATCATCGGCAACGTCGGCCGTGACCCGGAGCTGAAGATGACGGGGAACGGGCGGCCGGTCTGCGAGTTCTCCGTCGCCGTCAATCGCGTCACCGGCGGAGGGCAGGGCGCCGAGCGGCAGGAGCAGACGGACTGGTACCGCATCTCCTGCTGGGGCAAGCAGGCCGAGACGGCGCAGCAGATCGTGCAGAAGGGCCGGCTCGTGTTCGTCGAGGGCCGCTTCACTCCGCGCGAGTGGACCGACCGCGAAGGCCAAAAGCGAACGAGCCTCGAGATCTCGGCGAACGACTTCCAGCTCCTCGACCCGCGGCGCGACCGCGGCGAGAGCATGGGAGCGGCGCCTCCGGCCGCAGCGCCCGACGAGGCCGGCGCTAAGTTCGATCCCGACGACATCCCGTTCTAACGAAGGAGCAGCAGATGTCCTCTGAAACGCCCCAGACGCCCGCACAGGCGTCCAGCGCGCCGCCCGAGGCGGCGGCGCCGGCCGCTGGGGCCGCCCCGCGCCCGGCCGGCGGACCTCCCGGCGCGCGCGGCCCGCGTCCCGGAGGGGGCCGGTCCTTCGGCCCGCCCGGCGCGCGTCGTCCCCGCCGCAAGGTCTGCGTGTTCTGCCTCGAGAAGGTCAAGCGCATCGACTACAAGGACCGTCCGCGTCTCCAGCGATTCCTCAGCGACCGTGCGCGCATCGAGCCGCGCCGCAAGAGCGGCACCTGCGCGAAGCACCAGCGGATGCTCACGACCGCGCTCAAGCGCGCGCGCTACATGGCGCTCCTGCCGTACACCGCGGAGCACATCCGCGGGATGATGTCGGCGCGCGACCGCGCGCTCGCGGGCGGCCCGC
Source organism: Chloroflexota bacterium (assembly GCA_021787445.1). Classification (GTDB taxonomy): domain Bacteria; phylum Chloroflexota; class Limnocylindria; order P2-11E; family P2-11E; genus JACPOT01. Next base: position 3,335 of record JAJYLV010000019.1, read on the forward strand.
CGCCGCCCCGTCCCGAGCGTCCACCCTACCGGCCGTACTCCGCCGGCCCACGTCCGGCGCCCAGCGCTCCCGCGCCGGCGGGCGGCTCTCCCGCGGGCGGCGGAACGCCTCCGCCTCCGGCCGCGCCGCCACCGTCGTCGTAGTCGTTCACGACGCGACAGAGAGAGGGCCCGCCGTCACGGCGGGCCCTCTTCACGTGCGCTCGACCGTGCTCAGGCGGTCGCGTGCAGCGGCTTCTTCTTGTCGATGTTGAGGAGCGTCACGTCCTTCTGCGGGATCGTGAACGGGATGACGCCGGGGATGAGCCACTCCTCCCACATCTTGTCGACCTCGGCCTGGAAGTGCTCGACGTCCTCCTTGGTGAAGTGCGCGAAGCGCCCCTGTCGCCGGAGGTACTCCTCGACCGGCTTCCGCTTCTTGCGGCCCTCGGCGATCTGGCGCGTCGGGCCGGTGAGGTTCACCACGCCGTCGAGCACCTCGTAGAGCGGCCAGATCCCGGCCTCGACGGCGAGGTGGCCGAGCTCCTGGCTGTACTGGGGGTGGTAGTCCCAGCCCTTCGGGCACGGGTCGAGGGTGTGCACGAACGTGGGTCCGCCGACCTCGAGCGCCTTGCGGATCTTGTTCATGAGGTCGACGGCGTACGCGGCGCACCCCGCGGCGATGTAGCGGGACTCGGGGTGACCCGCGGCGAGCATGCCGGGGACGTTCTTCTTCCAGCGGGTGTGCATGATCCGCCGCTCGCTCCCCGTAGGCGAGAACGTCGTGACGGCGCCCCACGGCGTCTGGCTCGAGAGCTGGATGTCCGTGTTCGCGTACGACTCGTTGTCGTAGAGGAGGACGAGGAGGTCGTACTCCTTGTGCGTCAGCGCCGCGGAGATCGCGCCGATGCCCATGTCCGCCCCGCCGCCGTCGCCGCAGAACGCGATGACGTTGATCTTCTCGTCCTTGAGCTTTCCCTTACGCATGAGGACCTTGAGGCCCGCCGCGGTCCCGAGCGCGGCCGATCCGGACGCGCCGAGCTGGGTGTGCATCCACGGCACGACCCAGGGGGTCGAGTAGTACGTCGTGTTCGCGACGTACATGCAGCCGGTCGAGCCGAGGACGATCGTGCGCGGTCCCGCGGCCTTCACCATGTGACGCATGACGAGCGCCGACTCGCAGCCCTGGCACGTCCGGTGGCCGGAGACGAAGAGCTCGTCGTAGGGGACCTCTTTCACCCCCTTGATCTGGGGGAGGGTGCCGGTCCCGGTCGCTGTCTCTACCGCCATCTTCATCTCCCTCCTAGTGCAGGCTCGCGGCCGCGCCGCGTGCATCGTCTGTCGCTCGCTCGCCCGGCGAAGCCGGACCTCGCTCGCTTTTCGTACTCACTCCCGAACTCCGATCCAGTGGCACTGGTCGCCGGCGGAGAGGCCGCCCGTCGCGGCGGCGGCGGTCTTCTCATAGATCTCGCGGGCCATGCTCTGGTCGATCTCGCGGCCGCCGAGGCCGGCGACGAAGCCGACGATCGTCGGACGCTGCTCGCGCGAGTAGAGGGCGGAGCGCACCTCGTTGTAGAGGACGCCGCCGTAGTGCGGAGAGCCGAAGCTGTAGTCGCGGTCGACGACGCCGACGGCCTTGAAGCGCGACAGGCTCTTCACCACCTCGTCGGTCGGGAAGGGCCTGAACCACTTGAGCCGGACGAGGCCGACCTTGTGGCCCTCTGCGCGCAGGCGGCGGATGGCGACCTTCATCGGAAGGGCGAGCGTGCCCTGCCCGAAGAAGACGACGTCCGCGTCGTCGGTCATGTACTCGTCGAGGAACGGGCTGTCACCGCCGCGCCCGAAGAGCTTCTTGAAGTCGGCGTGCGCCTCGGTGATGACGTCGATCGCGCGGCGCATGGCGGCGTCGTTCTGACGCCGGATCTCCATGAGCCAGTCCTGGTCGACCTGGGGCGCGATGGTGATGGGGTTGTCGGGGTGCAGGAGCCGGTCCCCGAGGTCGAACTTCGGGAGGAACGCGTCCGTCGCGGCCCTGGTCGGGACGCTCACGAGCTGCTGCGAGTGGGTGAGGAAGCCGCCGTCGAGGCCGATCGCGACGGGCAGCGAGACGCGCGCGTCCTCGCCGACACGCCAGGCCATGAGCGCGAGGTCGAGGCACTCCTGGGCCGTCTCGGCCCACGGGAGGAGCCATCCGAGGTCGCGGACGGCGAGGGAGTCGTTGTGCTCGGTGCCGAACGCGCCCGGGTCGTCGAGGGCGCGGTTGCCGCAGATCGCGACGACGGGCAGGCGCAGGCCCGCGGTGACGGCGATCGCCTCGAAGGCGTAGAACCAGCCGACGCCGGAGGAGCCGACGAAGACGCGCGAGCCCACGGCGCACGCGTGCTTCACGATCTCGAACTGGCTGTGCTCGCCGTCGGCGACGATGTACTCGCAGTCCAGCTTGCCGTTGGCGATGAGCTTGGCCGCGGCCTGCATGACGGTGTCGTAGGGGCGGATGGGGAACGCGGCCATGACGTCGACGTCCGCGAGGCGGATCGCTTCGGCGATGGCCTCGCAGCCCGTCATGAGCTGCTCGGTCTGGACCTCACTGGTCTCCTTGGTCTTGACTGCGACCGCCATTACTCGTCACCTCCGACCGCGACAGCGGCCTTCTCGCCCTTCGGGGGCGCCGCCGAGCGGCCGCTCGTCTTCTCGAACCACGCGTTGTAGGTGTTCCGGTCCTTTTCCCACTCCGGGAAGACCGTCTTGTTGGAGTCGAACTTGAGCTCGTCGACCATCACGATGCAGTCCTTGACGGGGCAGACCTGCGCGCAGATGCCGCACCCGACGCAGGCCTCGTACACGACCTCGAAGTGGCCGCTCCCCGTCACCTCGAAGCACTCGTCGGGGCAGTCGAGCCAGCACATCGTGCACTTGATGCACGTGTCGAAGTTGACGACGGGGCGCTGGGTCCGCGTGGCGTAGCGCTTGAACTGCGGGTTGCGCTCGCCGGGCTTGCGGGCATCGACGATGACCCCTGTACGCATCGTCGTCCATCCCGGCTTCGTGAAGGCGAGCTTCTCGTGCGCGTCGGTGCCCTCGCCGGCCTTGACCGGACGGAACGTCGTCGCATCGTGGCCGTACTGCACCGACGCGACGGCGTTCTCGTCCTTCGTCTGCGTGCGGACCTGCGCCTTGACCTCGTCGAGGGGGAGCCAGTCGGGCAGGACCTTCGAGAGCGCGCCGAGGACGCGCCAGTCGGTGTGGTCGTCCTTGTAGACCCACAGCCCCGCGAACGAGGCCTCGCCGGGGATGACGCCGAGCGTGTAGGGACGGTCGGTCTTGTCGGTCTGCGCGAGGATCTCGTCGGGTGACTTGTCGCTCGTCACGAGGACGACGCCGTTCGCGCGCACCGGCTTCCATATGGGCTGGCGTCCGTACCACGCCCACGACTCGACGCCCTTCACGAGCGTGTCGTCGACGGCCACCGTGACGTCCACGATGGCCGGCTCGTAGCGCGCCATTGACGCCTCGAGCTCGATGTCGTTCACCGCGACGACGGCGAACTGCTTCGCGGGTACGCCGTTGCGCTCGGGCGAGTCGCCGTAGCGCGAGAACGCGGTGCCGGGGAGTCCTCGCTGCCGCGCGGCAAGGACGACGCCGCGGGTGATGCGCTGCGCGAGCGTCTTCTGGAAGATCCCGCGGTAGACGACCTCGATCGTGATGTCGGTCGCCTTCAGGGACGTAGGCCGTGTTGCTGTCGCTTGGGTCACGCCGTTCCCACCTCCTGGTCGTTCTCTGTCGTTCCGGGCTGTGCGCGCCGGGATGCGTCGTGCTCGGCGAGGAGCCGGAGGATCCCTTCCCCGACGGCACGGATGTGTTCCGCGGCGGCCGCCTTCGCGGCCGCGGGGTCGCGCTGCTCGAGCGCGGCGAGGATCTTCCGGTGAGCATCGAGCGACGCGTGGGCGCGGTCCTCGTTCTGGAGCCACTCCTCGCGGGACGCGCGAAGGACGTCCCAGATGACGCCGACCACGGTGACGAGGAGCTCATTGCGTGCGGCCTGGCCGATGACCTCGTGGAAGCGCGTGTCCTCTTCCACGTACGGCTCGCCGGCCGCGACCCTCTTCTCCTGCGCGGCGAGGATCTCGCGCAGCTCCGAGATCTCGGCCGGTGCGATGTTGCGTGCGGCGCGCTCCGCGACGGCGGGCTCGAGGAGGCCCCGGACGTCGATGACGTCGGCGATGGTGTGACCTCGGCTGATGAAGCTCGTGAGCGGCCGCGCGAGGTCGTCCGGCTGCGCCCGACGCACGAACGTGCCGCCACCCGCGTGCGTCTCGACGATGCCGAGGAGCTCGAGAGACCGCAGGGCTTCGCGTACCGACGCGCGGCTCACCTGGAGCTGCTCCGCGAGCTGCCGCTCCGGGGGGAGCTGGTCCCCCGGCTTCAGCTCGCCGCGCTCGAGGAGGCCCTCGATCTGCGCGACGATCCCTTGGTAGAGCCGGTCACGCCGGACGGGCTGGACGAGGGCCATCGCACCTCCCACTTGTCCACGGGCTGCGGTCAGGTGGTCGGACCACCCGACCTGCGGAACGGTACGGGCCGGTATCGGCGCGGTCAACCGAGTAGATAGGTCGGAAATAGGTGGGTGCGGAGCACTAGGCGGGTGACGTACCCGAGCGTTCGCCTACCGCCTCGACGTGCCCCGCCATGAGGAGGCCGAGCCGATCCTCGGTCGCCTCGGACGCGGGCAGGACGGCGAGGATGCGGCCCTCGAACATGACCGCGATCCGATCGGACAGATCGCGGATCTCATCGAGCTCGCTCGAGATCAGCAGGATCGCGCAGCCCCGTGAGCGCTGATCGAGCAGGCGCTCGTGGACGTACTCGGTCGCCGCGATGTCGAGGCCGCGCGTCGGCTGGTTCGCGACGATGAGCTTCGGCGACTCGGAGAGCTCGCGTCCGAGGACGACCTTCTGCTGGTTCCCGCCCGAGAGGCTGCCCACCTCGATGTCAGGGTCGGCCGGACGGACGTCGAACTCTGTCGCGAGCCGCGCTCCCTCGCGGCGGATGGCGTCGGCGCGAAGGATGCCGCGCCGGGCGTACGGCGCGCGGTCCTGCTTGCCGAGGATGAAGTTCTCGGCCACCGAGAACGGCAGGACGAGTCCCTCGACGCGGCGGTCCTCGGGGACGTAGGCCACGCCGCGCCGGCGCGTGCGGTGGGGGTCGTCGTGCGCGACGTCGACGCCGCCGACCCTGATGACGCCCGCGCTCGCGTCGCGCAGCCCGAGGATGCACTGCGCGAGCTCGCTCTGCCCGTTCCCGCCGACGCCGGCGAGGCCCACGATCTCGCCCGCGCGGACGCCGAGGTCGATCCCCTTGAGCGCGGGTCCGCCGCGGTCGGACGGGGCCGTGAGCCCGGAGACCTCGAGGACGACGTCGCCCGGCGTGCCGGACCTGGCCGCGATCTCGCGCAGCTCGCGTCCGACCATCGCGACCGCGATCTGCGCCGGCGTCGTGCGCGTGGTCACGAGCTGCGCGGCGTTGCGGCCCTCGCGGAGGACGGTCACATGGTCGCTCACCGCCATGACCTCGCGCAGCTTGTGCGTGATGAGGATGACGGTCTTCCCTTCGCCGCGGAGCGTCCGGACGATCTGGAAGAGGTCGTCGACCTCCTGGGGCGTCAGGACCGCGGTCGGCTCGTCGAAGATGAGGATCTCGCTCCCGCGGTAGAGGACCTTGAGGATCTCGACGCGCTGCTGGACCCCGAACGGGACGTCCTCGATCTTCGCGCTCGGATCGGCCCGGATGCCGAAGCGCGCCTCCAGCTCGGAGACGCGCGCCTCGATCCCGCGCCTGTCGAGGAGCGGGCCGCCGCGCTCGTCGCCGAGGACGACGTTCTCCGCGACGGTGAGGGGCGGCACGAGCATGAAGTGCTGGTGGATCATGCCGATACCGAGGTGGATCGCGTCGCGCGGGCCGGCGATCCGTGCCTCGTTCCCGCGGATCCGGGTCGTCCCGGCGTCCGCGCGGTACAGCCCGTACAGGATGTTCATGAGGGTGGTCTTGCCGGCGCCGTTCTCGCCGACGAGCGCGTGGATGTCGCCGCGGTGGACGGTGAGGTCGACGTCCGCGAGTGCCTGCAGCTCGCCGAAGCGCTTGCTGATGCCGCGCATCTCCACGATGGGCGTCTCGAGGGCCATGCCTAGTGGCCTTCGCTCTCGTAGGGCTGACCGTCGGCGGCCGGCATGCGCGAGCGGCCGACGAAGCCCGCGACCGCGAGGACGGTGAGGAGGTAGGGGATGGTCGAGAGCAGCTGCACCGGGAACTCGACCCCCGCGACCTTCACGCCCTGCAGCGAGACGGAGAGCGCGTCGCCGTAGCCGAAGACGAGCGCCGCGCCGAGCGCCCCGACGGGCGTCCACCGCCCGAAGATCATCGCGGCGAGGCCGATGAAGCCCCGGCCATTGGTCATGTTGTCGCTGAAGGAGCCGGCGACGGAGAGCGAAAGGTACACGCCTCCGAGCGCCGCGAGGGCACCGGACGCGAGGACGGCCCAGTAGCGCGTCCGGCGGACGTCGATGCCGAGCGTGTCGGCCGCGCGCGGGTGCTCGCCGACGGACCGGAGCCGGAGACCGGGCACGGTGCGGAAGAGGAAGAGCTGCAGGAGGACGACGATCGCGAGCGTGGCCCAGACGATCGCGCTCTGGTCGCCGATCGCACCCCCCAGAACGGGCGCGTTCTCGAGGAAGCCGAGGTGGACGTTGGGGACGAGCGGGATCGTCGACGGCGTACCGGTGGTGCTGTAGAGCTGGTAGTCGAGGTACGACGTGAGGCCGAGCGCCAGGATGTTGAGGGCCATGCCGCTCACGATCTGATCCGCGCGGAACGTGATGGCCGCGAGGGCGTGGACCGCGGCCAGCAGGATGCCCGCGACGACCGCGGCGGCGATCGCGGCGGGGAGGCTACCGGTCCGGTCGGCGGCGAAGACGCCGAAGAACGCGCCGACCAGCATGCAGCCCTCGAGCGCGATGTTCACGACGCCGGAGCGCTCCGTGACGACCCCCCCGAGGGCGGCGAGCGCGACCGGCGTCGCGAGCCGGATGGTCGCCGCGAGCACGCCCGCCCCGATGAGCACGTCCATCTAGCTCACCGCCTTGACGGGGGTGCCCCAGCGCCTCGCGACGGCGCGGACGACGGTCTCGGCGGCGATGACGAAGAGAACGAGCGCCTCGACGATCTCCACGAGGTGGGACGAGATCCCGGCGTCGGACTGCATGAGCGTGCCTCCGCGCGAGAAGGCGGCGAAGAGGAGCGCGGAGAGCACGACGCCGAGCGGCGCGTTCTTGCCGAGCAGCGCGACGGCGATGGCATCGAATCCGAAGCCCGCGGAGAAGCCGTCGTAGACGCGGTGGAAGAGGCCGCTCACCTGGATCATCCCGGCCAGGCCGGCGAACCCGCCGGCGATGGCCATGACGATGACCATGCGCTTCCGCGGGTCGATCCCCGCCTGCGCCGCGGCGCGCATCCCGAGCCCGACCGCGCGGAGCTCGTAGCCGAGCGACGTCCGCCACAGGAGGAACCAGAAGGCGACGGTCGCCAGGAGCGCGAGGAGGACCCCCGCGTGCAGGCGCGAGGAGGGCACGAGGAAGTCGGGGACGATGACCGGGAGGACGGCGCCGGCGCCGATGGGAGCGGACGCCGGCGTGCCGAACGCGTTCGGCGCCTGCATCGGCCCGTTCTGCAGCAGCCAGTGCATGACGAAGACGATCGTGTAGTTCTGCATGATCGTCGTGATGACCTCGTTGACGCCCCGCGCCGCCTTCAGCCAGCCGGCGATCCCGCCGTAGACGGCGCCGCCGAGGATCCCGGCGAGAAGCGTGAGCGGAAGGAGGACGATCGCGGGCAGATCCGGCCACTGCGCCCCGACCCATCCGGCCGCGACCGCGCCGACGAGGAGCTGCCCCTGCGCGCCGATGTTGAAGAGCCCGGCACGGAACGCGACCGCGACGGAGAGGCCGGTGAGCAGAAGGGGTACCGCGATGAGGAGCGTCTCGCTGATGTCGTAGGGGCTGCCGAAGGCGCCGCGGAGGAGCGCCGCGTACGCCGTGATGGGGTCGTGGCCGCTGATCCACACGAAGAGGCCGCCGAGCACCAGCGCGAAGAGGACCGAGACGACTGGAATGGCCGGTCCGCGCGTCCATTCGAAGCTCGGCTGACGCACCGACGGGGCCGCTGGCGGCCCCGTCGGTGATGTCTGCGCAGCGGCGGTCAAGGCCCTACTTGACCTGGACCGTGTCCTTGGGCGTGATCTTGCCGCTCTTGATGCCGGCCAGCGCCTGGTCGGCGGCGGCCTTCGCGTCCGCGGGTACGACCGCGTCGAGCGTGCCGTATCCGACGCCATCGTTCGCCGCGCTGAAGAAGTTGTCGCCGGCCTTGAAGCTGTTCGTGGTGACCGCTGCGACCGTGTCGTAGACGGCCTTGTTGACGCGCTTGAGGGCGCTCGTGAGCACCGTACCCGGCGCGACGTACGCCTGGTCGGCGTCGACGCCGATCGCGTAGACACCCTTCTCCTTCGCGGCCGCGATGTAGCCGAGACCGCTCGCGCCCGCGACCTGGAAGAGGATGTCGCAGCTCTTGCTGATGTGGCTGAGGCCGACCTCTTTGCCCTTGGCCTGGTCGACGAAGTCATTGCTGTAGCCGTTGAGGATCGTGGTCGTCGGGCTGATCGTCTTGACCGCGTCCTGGTAGCCGGCGATGTAGCGGTCGACCGGCGGAATGGGGATGCCACCCATCGAGCACACCGTGTTGTGCGTCGCCTTGCCGACCTTGTTCTTGGCCATCGTCGCGGCGATGACGCCGACGAGGTAGCCCGCCTCCTGCTCCTTGAAGAACAGGTTCGCGACGTTCGGCAGGTTCTGCGTCTTGCCGCTGTCGTCGGCGGGCGCGCCGTCGATGATCGCGAACTTGACGTTCGGGAACTGCTTCGCGACCTTCCACGTCGCGTTCGTCATGAGAAAGCCCACCGCGATGACGAGGTCGTAGCCCTGCTGCGCGTAGTTGGTGAGGTTGGGAACGTAGTCCTCCTGCTTCTTCGACTCGGTGACCGACGTCTGGACCTTGAGGTCCTTCTCGGCGTCGAGCCGCCCCTGGTTCGCGAGGGCGTTGAAGCTCTTGTCGTTGAGGCCGCCGACGTCGGTGACGAGGCCGACCTTGACGGCCTTGGCCGTCGCGGTCGGCGCCACGGTCGGGACCGCGGCGGCGCTGGAGGCGGCGGCCGACGGGCTTGGGCTTGCGGTGCCGGCTCCGCCGCAGCCTGCGACGACGGTCATGGTCATGAGTGCGAACGCGAGGAAACGCTTCATTGAAGGCATGTCCTCCCTCTGGCCCCGCCGGCCGGGAAGCCTCGGTCCGAGGGCCGCGGCGACGCTACCGCGAGGAGATACCCCTCCGACGTGGCGGAGCGACCGGATCCTTGCGTCCGAACGACCCGCCTCTAAGGGCTATCCGGCGACGACGCTCCAGATGACGTAGGCGATGAAGACGAGGTAGAGGCTGCCGGTGAGCATGAGCGACGAGAGGGGGAGCGCGTTCCCCCTCGCGTGGAGGCGGATCTGCGCGTACATGACCAGGCCCGAGAGGAGCGCGAACACCGCCGCGACCGTCCCGTAGGGTCCCAGCTCCCACGGGGTGAGCAGCACGCCGATCGACACCGGGATCGCCGACTGGAACACCATCGCGCCCGCGACATTCCCCAGCGCGATCACGTCCTTTCCGTCCCTCGTCCAGATGAGGCTGTTCGCGGCCTCCGGCAGCTCGGTCGCGAGGGGCGCGAGGATGAGCGCGACGAGGAGCGCGTCGAGCCCGAGCGCGGACGACAGGTCGTCGACGAACGTCGCGAAGAAGCGCGCGCCGACGAGGATCGCCGCGAACGAGACGACGACCTGCGCCAGGATGAGCCAGAGCGGCGGCGTGCCGGTCCGCACCGTGACCCCGAGACGACGCAGGTAGACGGCGAACGAGAGATCCTCGAACGCCTCCTCCTCTTCCTTCTCCTCCTCGCGATCGAGCGTCGTCGCGCGCTTGGGCGTGCGCAGGACGAGATAGAGATAGAGGAAGTACGCCGGGAGAAAGACCCAGCCGAGGTAGCCCTTGAGGAAGTGGAGGTCGCGAGGGAGCAGCGCGAGAGCGAGGGCGAGCGCGTAGAGGACGACGAAGAAGGCGAGGTCCCGCGACGCGTGCGCGGCGTCGATGCGGAGCGTCGTCCGTCGCCGTCGGCGGCGGAGCAGGTACGCCGTCAGCCCGATGAGGAACATGACGAGCGTCCCGAGCATGAGCGGAGCACCGAGGATCGCGCCGACGCCGATCTGGTCGGCGGCCGCGCTGTTCGTGAACAGGATCGCGACGATCGGGACGAGCGTCTCGGGGGTCGCCGTGCCGAACGCGGCGAGGACGCTCCCCGTCGCGCCGTGGGAGAGGTCGAGCTTGATCCCCAGCCATTCGATGCCGCCGGTGAAGAACTCGGCTCCGACGAGGATGAGGCCGAACGCCCCGACGACGAACAGGAGGTCCAGCGGCGTCATGCCGCGTCAGTGTGCGGGAAAAGAAGAAGGGCGGCGGCACAGCCGCCGCCCTTCGATGAGGCGCGAAAGCGGCTAGTCGGCGGGCGCGGCAGCCGGGACGGTCTCCCTCCCGACGCTCGGACGCATTCCCGCCGCAGGGATCGCCATGCGACGGAGGATGAAGTAGCCGAAGATCGCGGCGCACCAGTCGAACACGACCGCGACGGCGAAGACGCCGCCCCAGCCGACGTTCGGCGCGACGGGCTTGAGCGCGAAGGGCGCCCACATCGTCGGAATGACGGTCAGCACGAGGCCATACAGCAGGAAGATGCCTGCCACCGCGAAGAGCACGTACCGCGTGGTCGTTCCGAGCGAGAGGTGCATGACGGTGGGCGCGAGGAACAGCGTGAAGAAGATGAGGAGCGCGCCGATGAGGAGGAGCACGTCGGCGCGGAAGTCGAACGCCTTGCCCGCGGCGAGGGCGGACCCGATCGGCACGAAGACGGACGCCGTCCCCTTCGCCGTATACAGGAAGCCGTAGTTCGTCGTCGCGTACTTGCGCCCGAAGAAGTCGCCGATCGTGGCCGGGAAGAGCGAGAAGATCTCGGCCCAGCCGAAGAAGCTGAACGCGCTCATGATCACGAACAGGATGGGGCTCTTGAAGATCTGCAGCGAGAGGATGAGGAGCGTGATGGCCAGGCCTTCGAGGCCGAAGGCCAGCGACATCGTCCGCTCCCGGCCGATGTGGTCGGAGACCCAGCCCCAGAACGGACGGCAGAGGCCGTTGATGACGTTGTTCGCCGAGAGCGCGAACGTGAGCGCCGTCATCTGGATCCACAGGAACGAGACGGGGAATTTGTCGACCTTGAAGCTGGCGGCCATGGGCCCGATCTGAGCGGTGGCCATGAGGCCGCCGGTCGCGACCATCGTCATCATTACGTAGAGGACCCAGAACTGCTTGGTCGAGGCCATCTCTCCCGGAGTGAAGTCGAGAGCGGTCTGGCGCTTGCGGACCTCGTTGGCGGCCGCCTCGAGCGTCCATGTCCGTGGGAGCCAGCCCTTCGGCGGTGCCTTGAGGAAGAGCGCGGCGATGACGACGACGAACCCTTGCATGATGCCCCACTGCTGGAAGGTCGCTTGGTATCCGGAGTGGGTGATCATGCTCTGGATCGGCATCACGGTGAGCGCGGCGCCGGCGCCGAATCCCATCGCCGTGAGGCCGGCCGCGAGACCGCGCCGGTCCGGGAACCACTTGAGGCCGTTCCCTACTGAGGTGCCGTACACGACACCGGCACCGACGCCGGACAGGGCATACGCGAGGTAGAGCTGCGTGAGGCTCGTCGCGCTCCCGGAGAAGTACCATCCCGCGCCCGCGACGATCCCGCCGATCAGGACGAGATTGCGGGGCCCGAACTTGTCGACGAGCCAGCCCTCGAACGGGACGAGCCACGTCTCGAGGAGCACGAAGACGCTGAACGCGACCTGGATAGGTGCTGCGCTGTTCGCGTGAAGGGCCTTCTGGAGAGGAGTGACGAAGAGCGTCCAGCCGTACTGGTAGTTCGCGATCGCGATCATGCAGACGATGCCCGCGACGAGGATCAGCCACCGGTTCTGAAGCAAGGTCTCACGTTCCGTGATGGGTGAAGCGGTGGTCGCGGAGCTCACGCCCAACCTCCACTTCGATGTATGCCCCGCAGCCCGGGGCACCGGATCCGAAGCCTTGGTCTGACCAGTCGGCGGGATGCTATCCCTGGGCCCTCGCCAGTCCAGCGGTCGGCACTAGGCATGGGCCCTTTGGATCGCGTTAATGTCACGATCCGAAAAGGACGGCACGGGCCCTGCGTCCGTGCGAGCAGACAGGTAGAAGGAGCGGGACATGGTCAAGGAGCTCACGCGTCCGGCAGCGCAGCACCAGCAGGGGACCGCCCCGGAGAACGCGTGGGCCTACCTCGACGGCCGGTTCGTGCCCCTCAGGGACGCCAAGGTCAGCGTCATGACGCACGCCTTCAACTACGGGACGGGCGTTTTCGAGGGCATCCGTGCCTACTGGAACGCGAAAGAGGAGCAGCTCTACCTCCTCCACCTCCGGGAGCACTACGAGCGCATCCATCGCTCCTGCCGGATCATGCGCATCTCCCTGCCACAGTCCGTGGACGAGCTGTCGCAGATCACGGTCGAGGTGCTGCGGCGCTCGCAGTACCGCGAAGACGCGTACATCCGCCCGATCGCCTTCAAGAGGAGCGAGGTCATCGGCGTTCGCCTCCACGACCTCGAGGACTCCTTCACCGTCTTCGCCATCCCGTTCGGGACGTACCTCGACATCGACCGCGGCGTGAAATGCGGCGTCTCCTCGTGGCGGCGGACCGACGACAACGCGATCCCCGCCCGCAGCAAGCTGACAGGCGCGTACGTCAACGCCGCGCTCGCCAAGACGGAGGCCGTCGAGGCCGGCTTCGACGAGGCGATCGTGCTCAACGCCGACGGGAGCGTCTCGGAGGGGAGCGCGGAGAACCTCTTCATCGTGCGCGAGGGCGTGCTCATCACACCGCCCGGCACCGACAACATCCTCGAGGGCATCGTGCGCTCGAGCCTGATGCGTATCGCGCAGGACGAGGGCATCCCCATCCAGGTGCGCTCGGTCGACCGGACCGAGCTCTACATCGCCGACGAGGCGTTCCTGTGCGGGACGGGGACGCAGCTCAACTACATCGAGAGCATCGACCACCGCACCGTCGGCGACGGCGCCCTCGGCCCGGTCACGCGGCGGATCCGCGACATCTACTTCAGAGCGGTGCACGGCGAGGAATCCCGCTACCGGAGCTGGGTGACGCCGGTCTACGCGGAGGCCAAGGCCGGGCGCTAGTCGGTCGAGCCCGGCGCCGTTCCCGCGAAGAGCTGCTCGGTGAAGGCGCGGACCTTCGCGAGGTCCGGGATGAGGTAGTAGCCGCTCGGCCCGTTCTGCTCGGTCAGCTCGCAGTGGGACGCGCTCGGGTCGTCGCAGGGGAGGAGAACGGCGCTGCGGATCTCCTTGGTGTTGATCCCGAGGACGGTGCGCGCCAGCGGGAGCACGTTCCCAGGGTCGAAGTCGGTGCGGACGAGGGGCCCGACGCGCTCCATGATCGACGGCAGCTGGAAGAGGCCCTTCTGCTCGATCCGTTGGCGCAGCGCGAAGATGACCTGCTGCTGCCGCTGGGCGCGGCTGAAGTCGTTGCTCTCGTGGCGTGAGCGCGCGAACCGGAGCGCGCTCGCGCCGTCCATGACCTGCGGGCCGGCGTCGAACGCGATGCGCTGGACGCCGGCGGCCCAGTCGGGATACGCCTCGTCGCGGACGGGGACGCGGACGTCGATGAGGACGCCGCCGACGGCGTCGATCGTCTTCTGGAAGGCGTTGAAGTCGACGACCGCGTACGCCTGGATGGGGACGCCGAGGAACGCCGACACGGTGCGCCGCGCGAGGTCGGGGCCTTTCGCGAGGTCGCCGGCGTGGGCGAACGTCGAGTTGATCTTGTCCTGGCCATAGCCGGGGATCTCGACGAGCGTGTCGCGCGGGATCGACAGCATGGCCGCCGTCCTCGCGACGGGATCGATGCTGAGGACGATCATGGTGTCCGTGTTCCAGCTCTGCGGGTCGTTCTGGCGCGTGTCGAGGCCGAGGACGAGGACGTTGAGCCGCTCGTGCCCGGACCAGCCGGGACCGCTCGTGTCGCTCGGCGAGGTGCCGGCGCCGACCGTCCGCCCCGCGGGCTCGAACACCGCGCTGAGGACGTCGGCCCACACCTGCGAGTGGCGGTAGACGGAGAAATATCCGAGGGACAGCCCCAGGAGCACCGCGAGGAGGAGCGCGACGTCGAGGACGCGGCGTCGCTCGCCCGCTTCGCCGTGGATGGCGAAGGCGTCCGCGACGATCACGACGTGGAAGGCGTAGAGGCCGCCGACGAGGAGGATCACGAAGAGCGCCGCGTGACGGACGACGGCGGAGGCGACGGGTCCGACGAAGAGCGCGGCGGCCGCGAAGAGGACGAAGCCGACGAACGGGATCGCGAGCATGAGGAGGCCGCGCCGCCAGCGCGACCGGTACATCTGTCCGAGGCCCGGCACTATCGCGGAGAGGAGGGCCGCGAATCCGGACGAGCGCCGCGCCGGCCGCGGCAGACGACGGACCTCGGAGCGGTACACGCGCCTCACATCGTACGTGCTGATACCGTCGCCGTATGCACGGCGCGGACCACGTCGGCAGCGGGACCATCCGCGGCGCGCGGATCGTCGGCGTCGTGTGCGCCATCCTCTTCTTCGCGCCGATCCCGCTGTCGCTCGCGTTCCCGGCGGCCTTCCTCTACCGCCCCTACCACGTGACGTACGAGCGGATGTTCGGCGCGACGCTGTTCGCGCTCGGCCTCGGGCTCCTCCTCGCGGCGCGCGAGCCCGTCCGGAACGCCGGCGTCTACGCGGTCACCGGCCTGGTCGCGGGCTGCCTCACCGCGGCGATCGTCTACGCGCTCGTGGTCGAAGGGGCGGATCCCCTGCACTGGTTCGTGCAGGTCCCGCTCCTCGGGCTCACCGCGGTCTCGCTCGTGATGACGTACACGCGACTGCGGAGACCGCACCCCGTCGTCGTGCGGATCGTCGTCGCCGCCGTCGTGCTCCTGCCGGCCGGCCTCTACCTCTACGACGCGGTGTACAAGGCGGTCGTTCCGCGCTAGGGCTACGCCGCGCGCGCCATCGCCGCGCGCACCGCGGGTAGCGCCGTCGCGAGGACGAGCAGGCCGCCGACGACGAGCGCGGCCTCGACGAGCCAGGGGAGAGCAGACCCGAAGACGTACACCCAGTTCGCGAGGAGCGGACCGACGACCCGTGAGATCGACTGCATGGCCTGGTTCGCGCCCTGGACGCGGCCCTGCATCTTCGGCCCCGCCGCGCCGGAGATGAGGCCGTTGTTCGACGGCTCGTAGAGCCCGTCGCCGACGATGAACAGGATCGCGCCGGTGTAGAGAAGGGGCGTGGAGGCCAGTCTCGCCGTGAGCGCGGCGAGCAGGAGGCCGGCGACACCCGTCGCGAGGCCGAGCAGGGCGACGCGTTCCGCCCCGAGGCGCGGCACGAGCTTGCGCACCAGGTAGCCCTGCGTGAAGGCGGCGAAGAAGCCCGCGACGAAGAGGACCGTGCCGATGTCGCGCGCGCTCCAGTCGAAGACGTCCTTGAGGTAGACGGAGGCGTTGCCCTCCATGCCGTTGAAGGCGACGAAGAAGAGGAAGGCCGCGCCGAAGAGCGGCGTGAGCGACGGCAGCGCGATGACGTGGCCGAGCTGCGCGAAGGGGTTCAGGTCGAGGGCGCGGAGCGTCTCGCCGCGGTCCTCGGGCGCGAGGCTCTCCGGCAGCAGGAAGAAGCCCCACACGAGGTTGAGCGCCGTGATCGCGGCGGCGAGATAGAGCGGCGCCGACACGCCGAGCTGCGCCGTGAGGCCGCCGATGGGCGGGCCGAACATGAAGCCGAGGCCGGCGACGGCGCCCAAGAGACCGTAGTACTTCGCGCGGTCCTGCGGCTCGCTGACGTCGGCCACGTACGCGAACGCCGTGCTCACGTTGCCGCCGGTGAGGCCGTCGATCACGCGTCCGAGGAAGAGGACCCAGAGCGCGCCGCCGATCCCGAGGAGCAGGTACCCGACGACGGATCCGACGAGGCTCACGAGGAGCACCGGCCGGCGGCCCCAGCGGTCGCTCATCGCGCCGAGCGCGGGCGCGGCGATGAAGGAGCACAGCGCGTAGGACGACAGGAGCAACCCGGTGACGAGCGCGATGCTGTCGCTGCCGCGGACGTACTCCTGTGCGAGGAAGGGAAGGATCGGCACGAGCAGGCTGAAGCCGATGAAGCTGAGGAACACCGTCGCCGAGATGAACACGAGCTGCGCGCGGTCGGGCCGTCTCGTCATATCTCTAGCCTAGGTGCCGAGGGCCTCCGCCACAGCGCGGTGCGCGACCGCGCGGAAGCGTCCCCACTCGCTCCAGGTCCCCCCGATGTCGGGCGCGTCGCCCGTCACCGCCTCGAGACGCTCGGCGACCAGTGCGAGCTCCGCCGGCGCGACCTCGCGGTACGCGGAGATGCGCTCGCCCGGGTCGAGCGATCCGAGCGCGCCGCCGCGCTCGTCGAGGAGGAAGGCGAAGGTGTGGAACACGGCGTCGTCGCCCTTGGGCGGGAGGTAGTCGATCCACGCGAGGAAGCGCCGCACCTCGACGGCGAGTCCGGTCTCCTCGTGCGCTTCGCGGCGCAGCGCGTCGCCGATCGCCTCGCCGTGCGAGATCCCGCCCGTCGGGAGGCGGAAGGCGCCCGGGGGATAGAACTCCTTGGTCGAGAGGAGGAGCGTGCCGCTCGCTCGGCGGATCGCCATCGCGACCTCGCCGAAGCGGTCGGCGCGCGTGATCGGGTCGAAGGAGACGCTCCGCAGGCGGGCCCGCACGCGGATCGGCACGCCGTAGCGCGACGCGAGGTCGCGGAGCTCCTCCCGCGCCATGGCCGTGAGACGGTCCACGCTCCTAGGCCGGGACGCGCGCGGGCCAGAGGCGCTCGCTCGCGACACGCGCGCCCTCGGCGAGCGCGCGGAGCTTCGCCCACATGATCGACGGGTGGACGCGCCGGTAGAACGCGCCCTGCGCGAAGCCGCAGTCGGCTCCGGCGATCACGTTCTCCTTTCCGACGAGGCGCGCGAAGGTCTCGATCCGCTGCGCGACGAGCTCAGGGTGCTCGACCGCGTTCGTGTTGTGCGAGATCACGCCGGGGATGAGGACCTTCCCCGGCGGGAGCTTCACCGTTCGCCACACCGTCCACTCGTGCGCATGGCGAGGATTCGCGGACTCGAGCGAGATCGCTCCGGCGTGGACGCCGAGCACGAGGTCGACGATGTCGGCGAGCGAGATGTCCGTCGTGTGCGGCCCGTGCCAGCTGCCCCAGCAGAGGTGGTAGCGGATCCGGTCCGCGGGGAGGCCGGCGAGGGCGTGATCCAGGGCCGCGATGCGGCGGGCCGCGAAGGCGCGGTAGTCGTCGACGCTGGGGGCGGGATCCTGGAGGTCGTACTGCACGACGACGCGCGGGTCGTCCACCTGGAGGACGAAGCCGGCCTCCACGATCGCGCGGTACTCCTCGCGCATCGCGCCGGCGATCGCGTCGAGGTAGTCCTCCTCGGACGGGTAGTACGCGTTCGGACGCTGCAGCTCGACCGTTCCGGGGGCCGCGGCGGGGATGAAGGCCTCCTCCACGCCCGCGGCCCTCGCCGCCGCGGCGAGCGTCTCGAGGTCGCGCCGCAGAGCGTCCTGCCCGCGGTAGCGCACCTCGCGAACGCAGGTGGCGGCGAGGTCGCCGCCCTCGGGCTGGCCCTCCTGCGCGTCGTACTCGGCGTAGAAGTCGGCGAAGGCGCGCCGGTCGCGCCCGCGGTTCAGCACGCGGCTCTGCCCGGGCGGGGGCGGGCGCATCTCGAAGCCGTCCAGGCGCTCGTTCAGGTAGGCGGTGAATCCCGCCTTCGAGTACTCGCCGTCGCTGGGGACGTCGATGCCGGCCTCGACCTGGCGCCGCACGACGTCCACGACCGCCCGCCGCACCGCCGCGTCCCAGCCCGCCGAGGCCTCGCCACGCTGGTGCCGGCGGAGGACGTCGAGGAGCTCCGGCGGCCGGACGAGGCTCCCGACGTGCGTCGTGAGGATCCGGTCGGTGCTCCGCCGCATGACGCGATCGTACGGCAGGACGGCCGTACTATCCCGCCATCCGTGCGCTGGAGGGGATCGGAATGAAGAGGCTCGTGGCTGTCTTGGCCGCGTCGATCATCGGCGGGGCGTGCGCGCCCGCGGCGGCGCCGTCGCCCGCGCCGTCGACCGCGCCGAGCGCGACGGTCGCCGCGAGCGCGTCGGCGAAGACGTCGGCCGCGCCCGCTCCGGCGACGATCAAGTTCGGCCAGATCGGCGGCGTGTCCGACGGCGCGATCTACCTCGCCGAGGCGAAGGGGTACTTCAAGGCGGAGGGGATCACGCTCGAGACGCAGACCTTCCAGACGGCCGCGAACATGGTGCCGCTCCTCGGGACCGGCGAGCTGGACGCCGGCGGCGGCGCGCCGAGCGCCGGCCTCTACAACGCGATCCTCCACGGCGTGAAGATGCGCATCGTGGCGGACAAGGGGAGCCTCACGCCGGGCCACGGCTACGAGGCGGTGATCGTGCGGAAGGGCCTCGCCGACAAGGTCAAGTCGGCCAAGGACATGAAGGGGCTCAAGATCTCGATCGCCGCGCGCGACATCGTCCCCGAGTACTCGCTCAACGAGTTCCTCAAGACCGGCGGGCTGACGGTCAAGGACGTGACCGTCGTCCCCCTGAGGTTCCCCGACATGGAGGCCGCGCTCGCGAACGGCTCCGTCGACGTCGCGGTGCCCATCGAGCCGTTCGCCACGAACACCCTGTCCGCCGGCGTCGGCAGCCTCATCACGTGGACGGACAAGATCGTCCCCGGCGAGCAGACGGCGGTCATCCTGTTCTCGGAGAAGCTCGCGCAGAACAAGGACGTCGCGGTGCGCTTCATGAAGGCGTATCTCGAGGGCGCGCGCCTGTACACCGACGCGTTCGACAAGAAGATCCCGGACAAGCGCCAGGAGGCGATCGACATCCTGTCCAAGGCGACGAAGCTGCCGGCGCCCCTGTTCGACAAGATGCGCTTCCCCTGGATCGACCCGAACGGGAAGGTCAACGTCGAGAGCCTCGACGCGGCGCAGCAGTACTTCGTGCAGAAGGGCTCGCAGCAGAAGGCGCTCGACATGAGCACGGTGGTCGACCCCTCGTTCGCCGACGCCGCGGTGAAGGAGCTCGGCCCGTACAAGTGATCCAGCCGTCGTGAACGACGGGGTCCGCGTCGCCGCGCGCCACCTCGGCATGCACTTCTCGCTGCGGGGAGCGGACCTCGTCGCGCTGGACGATGTCAACCTCCAGGTGCGTGACCGCGAGTTCTGCTGCATCGTCGGGCCGAGCGGGTGCGGCAAGAGCACGTTCCTGCGCATCCTCGCCGGGCTCGAGCGGCAAACGTCCGGAGAGCTGCACGTCGAAGTGCGCGACCCGGCCAATCCGCTCACGGCGATGGTCTTCCAGGAGCAGAGCATCTTCCCGTGGATGACGGTGGAGGAGAACGTCGGCTACGGCCTGCGGATGCGCGGCGTGCACGCGAGCGTGCGCAAGCGCGTCGTCGACCACTACCTCGAGAAGGTGGGCCTCGCGCACTTCGCGCGCGCCTATCCGCACCAGATGTCCGGAGGCATGAAGCAGCGCGCGAGCGTCGCGAGGGCGTTCGCGACGGATCCCGAGATCCTCCTCATGGACGAGCCCTTCGCCAGCGTCGACGAGCAGACGCGGGCGCTCCTCCAGGAGGAGCTGCTGCGCGTGTGGGAGAGCGACCGCAAGACGGTCGTGTACATCACGCACTCGATCGACGAAGCGCTCGTGCTCGGCGACCGCGTCATCGTCATGTCCGCGCGGCCCGGGCGGGTGAAGGCCGAGATCGAGGTGACGCTGCCGCGGCCGCGCTCGGTGTACGAGCTCAAGTCGACGCCCGCGTTCTCCGAGCTCGTCGCGCGCGTGTGGGAGCCGCTGCGCCGCGAGGTCCTCGCGAGCTACGGCGCGCTCGGGCAGGCCTCGTGACGGTCAAGGTCCAGACCGCGCGCGCACGGCGCCTCGGGCGGGCGCGCATCGGCGGCGTCGCCGCCGAGCGGCTCATCTCCGTCGGCTCGCCCGTGCTCCTCCTCCTGGTGTGGGAGGCGCTCGGACGCCTCGGCCTCGTCGACGTCCGCTTCTTCCCGCCGCCGAGCGCGATCGCCGGCACTTTCGCCACGCTCGTCGCGTCCGGCGAGCTCCTCGACCAGACGCGGATCAGCCTCGGGCGCGTCATCATCGGCTTCCTCATCGGGGCCGTGCCCGGCGTCGTGCTCGGCCTCGTCATGGGCATGTCCCGCATCGTGCGCGCGGCGCTCAACCCGATGGTCGGCGCGCTCTACCCGATCCCCAAGAGCGCGATCCTCCCGCTGCTCCTCCTCATCTTCGGCATCGGCGAGCCGTCGAAGTACGCCATCGTCGCGAGCGGCGTGTTCTTCCTGGTGCTGCTCAACACGATCGCCGGCGTCCTCAGCATCGAGCCCGTCTATCTCGACGTCGGGCGGAACTTCGGCGCCAGCCGCCTGCAGGCCTTCTGGACCATCGCGCTCCCGGGCGCGCTGCCGCTCGTCTTCACCGGCCTGCGCCTCGCGTGGGGGATCGCGCTCATCCTCATCGTCGTCGGCGAGATGTTCGCGTCGCAGTCGGGGCTCGGCTACTTCATCAACAACATGTACCAGACGTTCCAGGTGGAGAAGATGTACGCGGGGCTCATCGTCATGTCGGTGATCGGCTACGTCTCGTTCCTCATCCTCGACGAGCTGCAGCGCTGGCTCGTCCCCTGGCGCGGGGACCGCGCGGTGTGACTCACTCCTCGATGCGCGGCGACTCCTCCTGCGCGAACTCTCTCTCGCAGTAGGGGCAGCGCAGCTTCCACTGCGTGTGACGGAGGTCGCCGTAGTGGCAGTAGAAGCGCTTCCCGCACCCCGGGCAGGTGACCCAGAAGATCCGCGGCACTAGACGGAGCGCTCGAGGCGATCGCGTCCGATGAGACGGTCGACGTCGATGCGCGCCATCGCCTCCGCGGGGACCTCGATGCGCGCCTCGACGGGCCGTCCGAGCGGCTTCGTGGCGTCGACGATCATCTTCGCGCCCATGATGTCGTCGCGCTGCGAGGGGTCGAGGGTGTTCCCCTTGACGTTGCGGATGACGTCGACGTCCTCGTCGGCCTGGACGCGCGTCGCGACCGCCCAGAGGACCTCCTCCTCGCGGAACACGTCGACGTCGGCGTCGACGACGAAGACGTGCTTCACGAAGTCGCACTCGCCGAGGGCGATGAGCGCCGCCTGCTTCGACTCGCCGTTCACGCGCTTGTCGATCGAGATGTAGCAGTGGAAGCGCCCGACGCCCGACGTCGGCAGGTGGACGGCGCGGACGGACGGGACGACCCCTTTGATGCGGTTGAAGAGGCTGCCCTCTTTGGGGAACGAGCCGAGGACCCAGGTGTCGGGGTGGCCGGAGAAGACGGCCTGCCAGACCGCGTCGTGCCGGTGCTGGACCGCCGTCACCTCGATGACCCAGCGCACGCGCTGCGGCCCGTACGTGCCCGGGAACTCGCCGAAGGGGCCCTCCACCTCGCGGACGCCCGCGGGGATGCGACCCTCGATGACGACGTCGGCGTCGGCGGGGATGAGGAGGCGGTCGCCCCACGTCGCGGACGGGGTGAGGCGGAGGGAGCCGCCCATCATCGCGCCGATGAGCTCGTAGTCGTCGCTCCCGAAGGGCGCGACGTTCAGCGCGCCGATGTGGAACGCCGGGTGATGGCTGACGACGATCGCGATCGGCGTCGCCTCTCCACGCTCCTCGTGCTTCCGCGCGATCTGCCAGCTCTGGCGCGGCGACATGTGGAGCCCGAGCGTGCGCGGGCCCTTGTACATGTTCCGGAGGAAGGCGCAGTTGTACGCGCCGGTGTCGGGGTCGCGCATGACGGCGGTCATGTCGATGTACGGGGCCGCGTCCATCTCGTGCTGCCGGACAATCGGGAACGTCCGGAGGTCGACGTCGTCCGTCCGCGTCGACTCCGCGACGGGGGCGTCGGCGCGGTCGACGACGGTCGGCGGGATCCGCAGCGCCTCGCGCCGGGCGTACTCGAGGCTGAGCCCGAGATCGGCGTCGGCGGCATCGAGGCCGAGCGCGAGCGCGCAGCGCGCCCGCGTCGCGTAGACGTTCGCCGCGACGGGGAAGGCCGACGGGCGGCCGCGCAGATCGAGCGGACGGTCGAAGACGACGAGCGGGAACTTGCGGCGGAGCTCGAGGTGCTTCAGGACGGCGGTGACGTCGAAGCGCGCTGGATCGACCGCCTCCGCGACGTGAACGATGTGCTCGGGGTGGTCGCGCTCGAGCCGGCCGAGGAAGGCGCGAAGGCCGGTCTCGCTCAACGGACCCCGAGGACGGCGCGCGCGTTGCCCTCGTAGAGCGCGGCGCGCTGCGCGTCGCTGAGCCCGAGGGCCTCGATGTTCGCGATCGTGTCGCGGATGAAGCCCGGCCCCTTCTCCGGATCGAACGGCATGTCGCTCCCGAACAGGAGGTGCTCGACGCCGAAGAAGTCGAGTGCGCAGCGGAGCGCGTGCTCCGCGCCGAAGAGCGCCGTGTCGCCGTAGAACATCTTGTAGTAGTCGTAGGGGCGCTTCGGGAGCGCGCGCCCGACCTTCGTCAGGTCCTCGTCGGGCGTGCGCGCCCCCAGCTGGTCGAGGCCCGGCCCGATGCGGCCCGCGAAGTGGGGGACCATCCCGCCGGCGTGGTGGGTGAGGACCCGGAGCCGCGGGTGACGGTCGAGGACGCCGCCGAAGATGAGGCGCGACATGAAGACAGCGGTCTCGTACGGCCAGCCGAAGACCCACCACATCTCGTACCGCGAGCGCTGCTCGGTGAGGTAGTCGGGGAAGCTCGAGGCGCGGGCGGGGTGCACCCAGATCGGCCGGTCGAGCTCGGCCATCGCCGCGAAGAGGGGCGCGAACCGCGGGTCGTCGAGCGGGAGGCCGTTCACGTTGGTGAAGATCTGCACGCCGAGGGCGCCCAGCTGTGTCACGGCGCGCCGCGCCTCCGCGACCGCCGCGTCGGGGTCGTTCATCGCGAGCGACGCCGAGAAGCCGATGAAGCGATCGGGGTGCTTCCGGCACAGCTCGGCCATCTCCTCGTTCGCGAGCTTCGCGAGGTCGCGCGTGACCGCGGGCGTGCCGAGCGTCTCGATGGGCGGGGAGGCGATGGTGAGGACCTGCCGGTAGTCGGGCCCGAACCGCTCCATCACCCGGAAACGCGCGTCGAGGTCCCACAGGACGGGGATCCCGGCGGTGCGCTTCTTCATGTTCAGCGCCTCGCCGGTCGCGTGCTCGAACATCTTGTCGTAAAGCTTTCGCGGCAGGATGTGGGGGAACGCGTCGATCTTCAGCACGGCGGCACGATAGCCTTGGCGGGGAGGGAACGTGGGCGCGATCGGGCTCCAGACCTGGACGGACGGCGAGCGGCGCGAGACGCAGCGGGCGCGGCTGCGCGCGATGGCGGCGGACGTCCTCGCCGGGAACACCTTCTATAAGGAGAAGCTGGGCGCCGCGGGCGTGACGCGTCCGGAGCAGCTGGTCGCCGGCTGGGATGCGCTGCCCTTCACGACCAAGACGGAGCTGTCGGCGGATCAGGCGGCGCACGCGCCGTGGGGCCGCAACCTCACCTATCCGCTCGAGCGCTACGTCCGGATGCATCAGACCAGCGGCACGACGGGTCGGCCGCTGCGGATCCTCGATACGGCCGAGTCGTGGGCGTGGTGGGCCGGGATCTGGGCCGACCTCATCTACGGCGCCGCGGGCGTCACGGCCGCCGATCGCGTCTACTTCGCGTTCTCGTTCGGGCCCTTCATCGGGTTCTGGTCCGCCTTCGCCGGCGCCGAGCGCCTCGGTGCACTGTGCATCTCAGGCGCGGCGCAGAGCACGCCGGAGCGCCTCCAGAGCATCGTCGCGTCGGGGGCGACCGTTCTCCTCTCGACGCCCACGTACGCGCTGCGCCTGGCCGAGGTCGCGCGCGAGGAGACGGTCGACCTCGAACGGTCGGCGCTGCGCGTCTCGATCCACGCCGGCGAGCCGGGGGCGTCGATCCCGGCGACGCGCGAGCGGATCGAGTCGGGTCTGGGCGTCGTCGCGTTCGACCACACCGGCGCGACGGAGATCGGACCGACGGGGTTCTCGTGCGAGGCGCGCGACGGGGTCCACCTCGTCGAGCGCGAGTTCATCGCCGAGGTCCTCGACCCCGCGAGCGGGGAGGTCGCGGAGGACGGTGAGGGCGAGCTCGTGCTCACCAACCTCGGGCGCTGGGGCTGGCCGGTGATCCGCTACCGGACGGGGGATCGCGTCAGGCTCGAGCGCGGCCGCTGCGCCTGCGGCCGGACGTGGGCGAAGCTCGCCGGGGGGATCGTCGCGAGGGCCGATGACATGGTCATCGTCCGCGGCGTCAACGTGTTCCCATCCGCGATCGAGAGCATCGTGCGCGGCCTCGACGGCGTTGCCGAGTACCGCGTCGAGGCGTACGAGGAGCGCGGCATGGTGGAGCTGCGCGTCATCGTGGAGCCTCTGCCGGGGATCGCCGGCGGCATCCGCGACGGGGTGGCCGAGGCACTGCATCGCTCGCTGGGGATCCGCTGCGCGGTGGACCTTGCCGAGCCCGGCGCGCTGCCGCGGTTCGAGCTGAAAGCGAAGCGCTTCGTGCGCGTGGAGGCCAAGCGACCCTAGCGAGGGGACCGGGCGACCCCGCGCCTAGAGCGGTCCGGCCGGTGTGCAAGGGCGGAATGGCACCCGTCGAGCGGCGAGCGGCGGAGCAGCGCTCCTCGCCCGAGGGGTGGGACCGCCTGTTCGTCAGAGGCGTCGCTCCCGGCCCATCGCGCGCCGCTCTCCTGGCCTCCGGCACTTGATCGCACCGCTCGAACGTGGTGGTCTCGTCCCCGGAAGAGCGGGTGTAGGCATGGATGTCGCCGTCGACGGTGTCGGTCTGGTGGTGGCCGTGGTCATCGCGGCCGTCCTCGGAAGGGCGGCCGCCGTCGCGGTCTTCTCCGCCGCGGGCCGGGCGGGACGTGCGCCGGCGCCGAACAGGGAGCGCGACACGAGCTGAGAGCCGAGCGCTCCATTCGCTGTGGCGCCTTTCGTACACTTGTACGACAAGGCGTTCGAGGGGCCATCCACCCCGATGCCGCCGCAAGAAAGGCGTGAGCCGAGTAGACGCGGCCGGAGAAGCCGCTCCGTTATGAAGAGGCCGGCGTCGATGGGCGCTGAGTGAGAGGGCGACGACCGTCGCCAACTCGGGTGGTACCGCGGTGAGAGCCGTCCCGTGAGCGGGGCGGCTTTTGTATTTCGGAGGGCAGCCATGGCGGTGAACGAGAAGAGGACGCGCTTCGCGGCGGCGGGGTCGAGCTTCGACCTGCCCGAGCTCGAGCACGAGGTCCTCGCAATGTGGGAGCGGGAGAAGAGCTTCGAGGCGCTCCGCACGAAGAACGCCGGGCACGCGCGCTTCTCGTTCATCGACGGTCCCATCACCGCGAACGCCGAAGCGATGGGCATCCACCACGCCTGGGCCCGCACGTACAAGGACGTCTTCCAGCGCTTCAAGGCGATGGAGGGCTTCGAGCAGCGCTACCAGAACGGCTTCGACTGCCACGGCTTGTGGGTCGAGGTCGGCGTCGAGCGCGACCTCCAGCTCGCCAACAAGCGCGAGATCGAGCGCTACGGGATCGACCGCTTCAGCGACGCGTGCCGCGCGCGCGTCGACCGGTCCGCTTCGGCGTTCACGCGGCAATCGGCGCGGCTCGGCCAGTGGATGGACTGGGACCACTCGTACTTCACGTACACCGACAACAACATCAGCCACATCTGGCAGACGCTGAAGCTCTGCCACGAGAAGGGCTGGCTGTACAAGGGGCATCGCTCGATGCCGTGGTGCGCGCGCTGCGGGACGGCCATCTCCCAGCACGAGCTCGCGCTCGGCTACCGCGAGATGACTCACACGAGCGTGTACGTGCGGTTCCCGATCGAGGGACGCGAGAAGGAGTCGTTCCTGGTATGGACGACGACGCCGTGGACGCTGCCCGCGAACGTCGCGCTCGCGGTGCACCCCGGCCTCGACTACGTCCGGGCGCGCGTCCGCGACGAGCGGCCCGGCGGGACGGCGGAGACGCTCGTCGTCGGGAAGAAGGTCTACGAGGCCGCGAAGTGGAGCGGCGCGGAGGTCCTCGAGACGCTCACGGGGCGCGACCTCGTCGGGCTGCGCTTCCGCGGGCCCTTCGACGGGGAGCTCCCGGCCACCGAGGAGTCGGCTCCGAAGCACCTCGTCATCCCGTGGAACGAGGTCGGGGAAGAGGAAGGCACGGGGATCGTCCACATCGCCCCCGGCTGCGGCGAGGAGGACTTCGGTCTGTCGAAGGAGTTCGACCTTCCCGTGCTCGTCCCGATCGACGACATGGCGCGCTTCCGCCCGGGCTACGGCTGGCTCGAGGGCAAGGACGCGCGCGACGTCGCGCACGAGATCGCCGACGACCTCGAGCGGCGCGGTCTGCTCTTCCGCGCGATGCCGTACACGCACCGCTATCCGGAGTGTTGGCGCTGCCACGAGGAGCTCGTCTTCCGCGTCGACGACGAGTGGTTCATCTCGATGGCCGAGCTGCGGCCGCGGATGATCGCCGCGGCCGAGACGGTGCGCTGGGTCCCGGAGCACGCCGGACGCC
>JAJYLV010000020.1 GCA_021787445.1 Chloroflexota bacterium
GTCGGAGGACGCCGCGTACCAGGCGCTCGTCGCGCGGCGCGCGCGCGGCGAGCCGGTCGCGTACCTCCGCGGGTACAAGGAGTTCTTCGGCCTCCGCTTCGCGGTCGACCGCAGGGTCCTCATCCCGCGTCCGGAGACGGAGGTCCTCGTCGAGACGGCGCTCGGCTTCATCCGGGACACCGGAGGCACGAGCGTGGCCGACGTCGGGACGGGGTCGGGGGCCATCGCCGTCGCGCTGGCGGTCAGCGAGCCGCGCCTCCGCGTGGTCGCGACGGACGTCTCGCCCGGGGCGCTGGAGGTCGCCCGCGCGAACGCGGCCGCGCTCGGCGTCGCCGCGCGGGTCGAGCTGCGCCAGGGTGACCTGCTCACTCCGCTCGACGGTGCCGTCGACGTCGTCACCGCCAACTTGCCGTACTTGCCGGACGGGGCGGTCGCGCGCTGGAGCCGTGAACGCACCTCGCTCGCCTTCGAGCCGCGCGAGGCGGTCGTCGCCGGTCCCGACGGCCTCGACGTCATCCGCAGGCTCCTCGTGCAGCTCCCCGAGCGGCTCCTCCCAGGCGGCGCGGTCTTCCTCGAGTGCGACCCGGCCCAGGCCGAGGCGACGGCCGCGGTCGTGCGCACGGCGGCGGGTGGCCGCGTGCGGGTCGTGGCGGACCTCACCGGCGCTCCGCGCGTCGTCGTGGGAGAGCGGCCCTAGCGCGGTGTGCAGCCCGCACTCCCTCTGGCAAAAAACCGATCTTTCCGCTATGAAATGCGATCAGTGACCGCGCATCGCTCGATGCGAATGCCTCGGCAGGCCGGCGGGAGCCGCCGCGCCTGCGCCTGTCTCTCGGCGCTGTAGGCCGGAGCCCCGGACCTAGGCGCCAGGCCCACGGACGGCCTGCCGGCCGCTCCGCGCGACCGCTGAAGAAGAGCAGAAGAGAGGTCGATCACGTCGATGACGTTCGTTCGTTCGTTCACGGTCCTCCTGATCCTGGCGTTCACCGTCTCCGCGTGCGGCGGCGCGGTGAAGCCGGCCGCGTCCGCGCCGGCTGCCGCGAGCGCGGCGGTCACGTCGTCGGGGATCGGTCCGCTCGAGAAGATCCCGCAGCTCCGCCTCGACTACGCCTACTACTCGCCGCCGTCGCTCGTGCTCAAGAAGATGGGCTGGGTCGAGCGGGCCTTCCCAGGGACCTCGGTGAAGTGGGTGCTCAGCGCGGGCTCCGCTCCCGCCCTGAACTACCTGCAGGCGAACGCCGTCGACTTCGGGTCGACCGCTGGATCCGCGGCGCTCCTCTCGCGCGCGAACGGCAACCCGATCAAGTGCGTGTACATCTACGAGCGGCCCGAGTGGACCGCGCTCGTCGTCGCCAAGAGCTCGACGGCGAAGAGCATCACGGACCTCCGCGGGAAGAAGATCTCGACGCTCAAAGGGACCGACCCGTACTTCTTCATGCTCCGCACGCTCCATCAGGCGGGCATGAGCCAGTCCGACATCCGGTTCGTCGACCAGCCGTACGCGGAGGGGCAGATCGCGCTCGAGCGCGGCCAGGTCGACGCCTGGGTCGGGCTCGACCCGATGATGGCGGCGAGCGAGCTGCACGCCGGCAGCAAGCTCATCTACCGCAACAAGGACTTCAACACCTACGGCTTCCTCAATGCGCGTGAGGACTTCCTGGCGAAGTACCCGAACGTGACGAAGAAGGTCATCGAGCTGTACGAGCGCGCGCGCAAGTGGGTCATCGCGCACCCCGACGAGACCGCGCAGATCCTCGCCGACGACGCGCAGGTCCCGCTCGACGTCGCGAAGCGCGAGCTGACCGACCGCATGGACTTCCAGATCTCGACCGTCCCGGGTGAGACGGAGGCCGCCGTGCTGCGCGCGGTCATCCCGATCATCCAGGACGAGCATCTCGCGAAGCAGGGAGTCGACCTCCAGAAGACGATCGACGACCTCATCGATCCCGAGTACGCGAAGGCGGTGGTGAAATAGCGGCTCCTGACGTCGCGCTGTCGACCTCCGTCGAGGCCGGGAGGCGCTCGGACGCCGTCGCCGCGCGTCCGCCGCGCCGGCTCCGCCCCTCGGCGCTGCCGTGGATCCTCCCGGCCCTCATCGTCGCGGGCTGGTGGGGATCGGTCGCCGCCGGGTTGTTCCAGCCGTACCAGCTCCCGCCCCCGCCGCTCGTCGTCGAGGCGGCGGTGAGCCTGTGGCAGCGAGGGCTGCTGCAGGGCGACATCGCGATCACCTGCCTCCGCGTCGCCCTGGGCTTCGCCCTCGGGGCCGTTCTCGCGGTGCTGCTCGGCACGCTCACGGGCTTCTGGCGGAAGGCCGAGGAGGCCCTCGAGCCGACCCTCCAAGCGCTCCGGACCGTCCCGACCCTCGCGTGGGCCCCGCTCCTCCTCCTCTGGCTCGGGATCGACGAAGCGCCGAAGGTCGCGCTCGTCGCCATCGGCGCGTTCTTCCCCGTCTACGTGAACCTCGTCGCCGGGATCAAGGGGGTCGACCGGAAGCTCATCGAGGTCGGGCGGGTGTACGACCTCTCCGACGCTCAGATCGCCCGCCGCGTCATCCTTCCGGCGAGCCTGCCCGATCTCCTCACCGGCCTGCGTCTCGGCGCGACGCAGGCGTGGCTCTTCGTCGTCGTCGCCGAGTTCTTCGGCTCGACGCGCGGCCTCGGCTTCCGTCTCACCGACAGCCAGCTGGAGACGCGCGTCGACCTCATGTTCGTCGCGCTCATCGTGCTCGCGGTCCTCGGCAAGATCACCGATTCGATCATCCGCGCCGTGGAGCGACGGGTCCTGGCGTGGCGCGACACCCTCGGGCAGATGCCGGCGTGAGCCGCCCGCTGAGCATCGCCGCGGTCCGGAAGCGCTACGGCGACGTCCCCGTGATCGGCGGGATCGACCTCGAGGTCTCCGCGGGCGAGATCCTCGCGCTCGTCGGCCCGTCGGGCTGTGGCAAGAGCACGCTCCTGCGGCTCATCGCCGGGCTCGACACGCGCTACGCGGGGGAGATCCGCGTCGACGGGTCGCCCATCCGCGGGCCGGACCCCCGCGTCGGCCTCGTCTTCCAGGAGCCGCGGCTCTTCCCCTGGCTCACGATCGCGCAGAACGTCGCGTTCGGCCTGCGCCATCCCGACAGCGCGACGTCCCGCGACCTCGTCGCGGACGCCCTCGCGGTCATGGGCCTGTCGTCGTTCGCGAACGCGCTCCCCAAGCAGGTCTCCGGGGGCATGGCGCAGCGCGCCGCCCTCGCGCGCGCGCTCGTCACCGAGCCGCAGGTCCTCCTCCTCGACGAGCCCTTCAGCTCGCTCGACGCCTTCACGCGGATGAAGCTGCAGGACCACCTCCTCACCGCATGGCAGCGCTACCGCCCCACGCTCGTGCTCGTCACCCACGACCTCGACGAGGCCGTCTACCTCGCCGACCGCGTCGTCCTCCTCGCCGAGCGCCCCAGCCGCGTGCAGGACGTGCTGCGCGTCGCGCCGCGGCGGCCGCGCGACCGTCGCGACCCGAGCCTGCTCGGCCTCCGCGTCGCCCTGCTCGAAGCGCTGCACCTCGAGAAGGGGGAGCTCAGTGCGGCGGGTTAGGCCGGCCGACGAGGGCAGCGTCGGCGTCGTCCGCACGCGGGCGCTCGACCTGCCGGGTCCGCTTGCGCTCGACTGCGGACGCACGCTCGCGCCGGTGCGCATCGCGTACGAGACGTACGGCGAGCTCAGCGTGGCCCGCGACAACGTCATCCTGGTGTGCCACGCGCTGTCTGGCGACGCGCACGCCGCCGGCTGGAGCGACGACCCCACCGCGCCGAGCGCGGTCGACGGCGCGGGCGCGGGCGGCCGCGCGCACGGCGGCCTCGGCTGGTGGGACGGCATGATCGGGCCCGGCAAGGCCTTCGACACCGACCGCTACTTCGTCGTCTGCACCAACCTCATCGGCTCCTGCCGCGGCTCCACGGGCCCGGGGAGCGTCGACCCCGCGACGGGACGTCCGTACGGCACGACCTTCCCCGTCGTGACCGTCCACGACATGGTCCGCGCGCAGGCGGCGTTCCTCGACGAGCTCGGGATCCGTACCGTGTTCGCCGCGAGCGGCGGATCGCTCGGCGGCATGCAGGCCATCGAGTGGGCGCTCCAGCTCCCCGACCGCATCCGCTCGTTCATCCCCATCGCCGCGACCGCGGCCCTCGGGACGCAGGGCGTCGCGTGGAACGCGATCGCCCGGAACGCGATCATGGCCGATCCCGACTGGCAGGGCGGTATGTACGAGGGCACCGGCCGCGCCCCCACCGCGGGCATCAAGGTCGCGCGGATGCTGGGCCACATGACGTACCTCTCGGACGCCGCGGTGCGCGAGCGCTTCGGCCGCCGGTTCCAGGAGCGCGACGAGCCGTCGTACGACCTGGAGCGCGCGGACTTCGCCATCGAGTCCTACCTGCGCCACCAGTCGGAGGGCTTCGCCAAGCGCTTCGACGCGAACGCCTACCTCTACACCTCGCGCGCGCTCACGTATTACGACGTCGCGCGGCGCTACGGGGGAGGGTCGCTCGCTCGGGCGTTCTCGCGCGTGCGGGCATCCGCGCTGCTCCTGTCGTTCTCGTCGGACTGGCTCTACCCGCCGCGCGACTCGGAGGAGATCGCGCGGGCGATGCGCGCGAACGGAAGAGACGCGACGCACGTCGTCATCGACGCCGACTACGGCCACGACTCGTTCCTCCTCGAGGAGCGGCGCATGACCGAGCAGATCTCGGCGTTCCTCGACCGCGTCGCAAGGGAGCGTGTGGCATGAACGAACGACGACGAGGCGAAGGGGAGGAAGGCACCCGCGCCTACGGCTTCGACACGCGCGCGGTGCACGCCGGGCAGCGCCCTGACCCGTACACGGGGTCGCGGGCGGTGCCGATCTTCCAGACGACGTCGTACGTCTTCGAGGACCCCGGGTCCGCGGCCGCGTACTTCAACCTTCAGGAGTACGGCAACACGTACACCCGGATCATGAATCCGACGACCGCGGCGTTCGAGGAGCGCGTCGCGAGCCTCGAGGGCGGCGTCGGCGCGGTCGCCTTCGCGAGCGGCCTCGCCGCGCAGGCCGCGGCCTTCTTCACGATGCTGGCGCCGGGCGACCACGTCGTCGCCTCGAGCGCGCTGTACGGCGGGACGCTCACACAGCTCAAGCACCTCGCGCGCAAGCTCTCCCTCGAGGTCGCGTTCGTCGACCCCGACGATCTCTCGGCATGGCGCTCGGCGCTGAAGCCGAACACCAAGCTCCTCTACGGCGAGGTGATCGGGAACCCCGGCGGCAACGTGCTCGACCTCGCGGCCGTCGCCGAGATCGCGCACGGGATCGGGGCTCCGCTCATGGTGGACTCGACCTTCGCGACGCCGTACCTGTGCCGGCCCATCGAGCACGGCGCGGACATCGTCGTGCACTCCGCGACAAAGTTCATCGGCGGGCACGGCACGAGCATCGGCGGGATCGTCGTCGAGTCGGGGCGGTTCGACTGGTCGAACGGGCGGTTCGCCGTCGTCGCCGAGCCGTCCCCCGCGTACCACGGCCTCGCCTTCTACGAGACCTTCGGGATGTACGGGTACCTCATGAAGCTCCGCGCCGAGACGCTGCGCGACCTCGGCGCGGCACTCTCGCCTTTCAACGCGTTCCTCTTCCTCCTCGGGCTCGAGACGCTCTCGCTGCGGATGGCGAAGCACGTGGAGAACGCGCTCGGCGTCGCGGCTTTCCTCTCACAGCACCCGGCGGTCGAGAGCGTCCGCTACTCCGGCCTGCCGTCGAGCCCGTACCACGGCCTCGCCGCGAAGTACCTGCCGCGCGGCGGGGGATCGATCTTCGTCTTCGACATCAAGGGCGGCCGTGAGGCGGGACGGCGGTTCATCGACGCGCTCAGCCTGTGGAGCCACCTCGCGAACGTCGGCGACGCGAAGAGCCTCGTCATCCATCCCGCGAGCACGACGCACCGCCAGCTGTCGGACGAGGAGCTCACCGCGGCGGGCGCCGGCCCCGGGTCGATACGCCTCTCCGTCGGGATCGAGACGCTGCAGGACCTCATCGACGACCTCGATCGGGGCCTCTGCGCTTCCCAGGAGGTGTCGTAGTGGCGACGCACCCGTCGCCCGCTCCGAGCGCGGTCGACCCGCGCTACCAGGACCCGCGCACGATCGTCGACGTCCTCCGCTCCGCGCGCAGCGTCGCCATCGTCGGCCTGTCGCCGGACGAGCTCCGCGCGAGCAACTTCATCGGCTTCTACCTGCGCCGCCACGGCTACCAGGTGATCCCCGTCAACCCGAAGGAGAAGACGATCCTGGGCGAGACGAGCTATCCGTCGCTCTCCCAGATACCCGTGCCGGTGGACATCGTCGACGTGTTCCGGCGCCCCGAGGCCGTGCCGGCCATCGCGCGCGAGGCCGTCGCGATCGGAGCGAAGGCCCTGTGGCTGCAGTTCGGCGTCATCAGCCCCGAAGGCGCGCGCATCGCCGAGGAGGGCGGCCTGCGTGTGATCATGGATCGCTGCATGAAGGTGGAGCACGCGCGCCACCTCGGGCGCATGCACTGGCTCGGCTTCAACACCGGCGTCGTCACGGCGCGCCGCGCGCGCGAGCTCGTCTAGTCGCCGACAGCGGCGAGCGCCGCCAGGAAGCGCGCCGTACGCGCTCCGAGCGTCGGAACGGTCTCCCGCGCGGCGGCGAGGTCGGCTGCGTCGTCGACGTCGAGCGCGAGCCCGGGTCGCGTGACCGTCCGCACGCGCAGGCCCGCGCGCGCCGCGGCGTCGCGGTGCGCGGCGAAGCTGTCGGGTCCGAAGAGCGGCTCGAGGGCGAGCGGCGGACGCAGGACGAGCGCGTTCGTGCCGCGGCCGTGACGGTCGGATGCGAGGACGACGTCCGCCGCCTCGGCGGCGTCGAGCAGCGCGACGACGTCATCCGTCCGCAGCGCGGGAAGGTCGGCGGGCAGAACGCCCGCGAGGCGCGCGCGCGCCTCCGCCGCGGCGGCGAGGGCGTCGCGCGCCGCCTCGCGCGTCCCGCGCGCCGGTACCGCGAGCGGCTCGGCGCCGTGACGGCGCGCGAGGTCCGCCATGGCCGCGCTCTCGGTCGCGACGACGACCCGCGCGCCGGCCCCGAGCGTCGCCTCGAGGACGTCCTCGAGCATCGCGAGCGCGAGCCGCGCGCGCTCGCCGGCGGTCAGGACGTCGGCGAGGCGCGACTTCGCGCGGCGCGCGTCACGCGCGAGGACGACGAGCCAGCGATCAGGTCGCGGCACGCGCGCCCTCCGCGGCGGACAGCACCGTTCGCGCGAGCGACTCCTTCGCCGCGGCGTCGCGCATGATCGTGGGCGCGACGGTGACGCGCATGCCGAGCACGTCGATGTGCGGAGCGAGGGCGGCGTCGCGGTCGTCGATGACGAACGCGTCGACGAGGCCGCGGTAGATCCGCGCGACGCCGAGCGCGGAGACCTCGTAGCCCAGGCTCGCGAGCATCGCCGCCGCCGGCCCCTTCAGCGCCTCGCCGCCGACGATGGGGGAGACGGCGACGACGGGGGCCGGCGCGCGCTCGATCGCCTCGCGCACTCCGGCGACGGCGAGCACGGGGCCGATGCTCACGAAGGGGTTGCTCGGCGCGACGACGATCACGTCGGCCGCGGCGATCGCGTCGAGCACGCCGGGTGCCGGACGGGCGTCGCCCTCGAAGCGGATCTCGCGCGCCGCGTCGCGCGTCGCGCGACGCACGAACCACTCCTGGAAGTCGAGCCAGCCGTCGTCGGCGCGGACCTTCGTCGCCTGGGGGTCGTCGGACGACGGCAGCAGACGCACCGTCACGCCGAAGGCGCGCGCGAGAGCGGCGGTCACCTCGCTGAGCGTGCGGCCCTCGCGCAGGAGAGCCGTGCGGTGGATGTGCGTCGCGAGGTCACGGTCACCGAGCTGGAACCAGGTGTCGCGGCCGAGGCGCGCGAGCGCTCGCTGCACCGCGTCCGTATCGCCGAGGAGTCCCCAGCCGCGCGTCCCGTCGACGAGGCCCGCGAGGGTGTAGAGGACCGTGTCGAGGTCCGGCGAGACGTGGAGGCCGTGGAACTCCTCGTCGTCGGCGACGTTCACGATCGCCGTGACGCGTGCCGGATCGACGACGCGGACGAGGCCGCTCAGGAAGCGCGCCGCGCCCACGCCGCCGCACAGCACGACGCAGCGCGCGCTCTCGATCACCCTCCATACGGTAGGCTCGATCGCCGTGGGCACGCTCGTCGATCGCTTCGCCGTCGTCGTCATCGCGGTGGCCGCGATGATGTGGGGCACCGACACCCTCTTCCGCATCCCTCTCCTGGGACACCTTTCGCACGACGCGCTCGTCGGCTCGGTCCAGCTCGTCTTCGCCGAGCACGTCATCCTCACCGTCGCGGTCCTCCCCATCCTGTGGCGAGCGCGGCGGGAGATCGCGCGGCTCGGGCGTTCCCGCTGGGCCGCGATCGTCGTCATCGGCGCCGGCGCGTCGGGCCTGGCGACCGTCCTCTTCACCCTGTCGTTCACGTACGGCCACTTCATCGAGACGCTCCTGCTGCAGAAGCTGCAGCCGCTCGTCGCGCTCGTCCTCGCCGCGCTGTGGCTCCGCGAGCGGCTGCCGCCGCGGTCCTACGTGTGGGTCCCCATCGCGGTCGTCGGCGCGTACCTCCTCGCGGTCCCGGACCCGCTGCATCCCGAGCTCGCCTGGCAGGACTTCCACGTCGCCGCCGCCCTGACCGCGATCGGGGCCGCGGCGCTGTGGGGCGCGGGCACCGTCCTCGGGCGCTACGCGCTCGCCGACGTCCGCTTCCCCACGGTCACCGCGCTGCGCTTCGTCACCGCGCTGCCGGCCCTCGGGATATCGCTCGCTCTCGTCGGCGGCCGCGCGGCGTTCGGCGTCTACCGCGCGACCGACCTGCCGCTCTACCTCGGCCTCGCCCTCATCCCGGGCCTGATCGCGATGCTCCTCTACTACCGCGGCCTCTCGAGCGCCCCGGCGTCGATGTCGACGCTCGCCGAGCTCGCGTTCCCCATCACCGGCGTCCTCGTGAACATGTTCCTGGTCACGCCTCCGCAGAGCATCACGTCCATCCAGCTGATCGGCACGGTCGTGCTGTGGATCGCCATCGCCGCGCTCGATCTCGAGAACGCGCGGCGTCCCGCGCGGATCGAGGCCGCCGAGGCGCTCGTCTCCGCGTAGGGACGGCGCGCGTGAGGCGGCGGGGATCCGCCTCGGCCTCTCGGACGTCGGACGTCGCGGACGCGAGCGTCGTCCTCCGTCCTCTAGGCTGCCGCACATGCGCTTCGGCATTCAGATCGAGCCGCAGTTCGGCTATCGGTACGACGAGATCGTGGACATCGCGCACGATGCCGAGCGTCTCGGAGCGGAGGCGCTCTGGGTCTCCGACCACCTCTTCCTGAACGACACGTCCGTCGCGACGGACTGCCTCGAGGCATGGACGCTCCTCGCGGCGCTGACGCAGGTCACCTCGCGGATCCGGCTGGGCACGCTCGTGACCTGCCAGTCGTACCGCAACCCCGCGCTCCTCGCGAAGATGGCGGCCGCGGTCGACGCCATGTCCGGCGGACGCGTCGAGTTCGGGGTCGGCGCCGGGTGGAAGGAGCTCGAGTACCGCGCGTACGGATACGACTTCCCCGTGGGCGGCGTGCGCGTCGGGCAGCTCGTCGACACGATCGAGATCTGCCGCCGGATGTGGACGGAGGACAGGGCGACGTATCACGGGACGCACTACCGGGTCGACGGCGCTCAGTGCTCGCCGAAGCCCGCGCAGCATCCGCTCCCGATGTGGATCGCCGGGTCCAAGTCACGGATGATGCGCGTGGTCGCGCGCTACGCCGACGCCGTCAACGTCGGCGGCTTCCCGACCGCGGCCCGGTACGCCGAGGCGCTCGCGCAGCTCGAGCGCGCCTGCGCGCGAGAGAAGCGCGACCCCTCGACGATCCTGCGCAGCCACTTCGGCCCCGTGCTCGTCGCCGAGACGCGCGCGCGGGTCGACGAGATCGTGCGCGATCTCGCGGCTCGAGCGAAGATCGCGCCGGCGGAGTGGCTCGCGCGCCGCGAGGGTCATCCCGTCGGCACACCGGACGAGGTGGCGGATGCGCTCCGCGCGTTCGCGCGCCTCGGCGTGTCCTACGTGATCCCGGTGTTCCCGTATGGCTACGACCGCGAGTGCCTGCGCGTGTTCGCGGAGAAGGTGATCCCGGCGCTCTCCTGAGGCCGACCGGCGAGGTCAGCCGTACACATCGAACGGCGGGGGCCCGCTTCGACATGCCCGATCGCCTATGCTCCACCCGTGAAGACCCGGCTCCTCAGGGCGGATGCGCCGGGCGCGGTCACCGAGGCGGCGAAGGCCCTGACGAGGGGCGAAGTGGTCGCTTTCCCGACCGACACCGTCTACGGCGTAGCCGCCGTGCGCGGGCGCGAGGAGGCGCTCTTCATCGCGAAGGGCCGCCCGGAGGACCGCCCGATCCCCGTCCTCCTCTCGGACGCGTCGCAGCTCGAGACGAGCGGCATCGTGACGCCGTCGGCACGCGCGCTGGCGGGGCGCTTCTGGCCGGGCCCGCTCACGATCGTCGTCGCGGTGCCGGGGCGCGGGACGGTCGGCTTCCGCGTCCCCGCGAGCGACCTCGCGCGCCGGCTCATCGCCGCGAGCGGCGGCGAGCTCCCCGTCACGAGCGCCAACCTCTCGGGCCGGCCCGACGCCCGGACCGCCGAGGAGGTCATCGCGCAGCTCGACGGCCGCATCGCCCTGGTCCTCGACGGCGGCCGGACCCCCGGAGGCGTGCCCTCGACCGTCGTCGACTGCACCGGTCCCGAGGCGAGGATCCTGCGCGAGGGTGCGATCTCCGCGCGCGAGATCCGGGCCGCCATTCAGAGCGCCGCGTAGATGAAGATCGGCCTCGCCTGCGACCACGCCGGCGCGGAGCTGCGCGACCTGCTCGCGGAGCACCTGCGCCGGCGCGGCCACGAGGTCGTCGACCACGACGGGCCACGCTCGCCCGACGACGACTACCCGCTCATCGTGACCCCGCTCGCGCGCGCGCTCGCGCGCGGCGAGGTCGAGCGCGCGATCTTCTGCTGCGGATCGGGGATCGGGCCCGCCGTCGCGGCGAACAAGATCCCGGGCGTCCGCGCCGCCGTCGTGACCGAGGAGTGGTCGGCGCGCGATGCCGTCTCGCACGTCGACGTGAACCTGCTCACGCTGGGGCAGCGCGTCGTCGGCGGCGAGCTGGCGAAGAGCATCGTTGACGCGTATCTCCAGGCGCGGCCGGAAGGCGGCCGCCACGCCCGGCGAAGGGAACAGATCGCCGAGCTCGACAGAAAGAAGGAGGCGGTGTGAAGTGACCGAGCTCAGCCACGTCGAACGGACGGATCCCGAGATCTACGCCGCGATCCGCGGCGAGGAGAAGCGCCAGGTCGAGAAGATCGAGCTCATCGCCTCGGAGAACTACACCAGCCCCGCGGTGCTCGAGGCGGTGGGGAGCGTCCTCACGAACAAGTACGCGGAGGGCTATCCGGGACGCCGTTACTACGGCGGCTGCGAGTGGGTCGACGTCGCCGAGACGCTCGCGATCGAGCGCGCGAAGGCGCTGTTCGGCGCGGAGCACGCGAACGTGCAGCCGCACGCGGGGGCGCAGGCGAACATGGCCGCGTACGCGGCCATCGCCAAGCCGGGCGACACGTTCCTCGGCCTCGCGCTCGACCAGGGCGGGCACCTCACGCACGGCTCGCCGGTCAACTTCTCCGCGCAGCTGTACCGGTTCGTCCCGTACCACGTGAAGAGGGACGACGAGCTCATCGACTACGACGAGATCCGCGGCCTCGCCGTCGCCCATCGCCCGCGCGTCATCGTCGCCGGCGCGACCGCGTACCCCCGCGTGTGGGACTTCAAGCTCCTGCGCGAGATCGCGGACGAGGCCGGCGCGATCCTCCTCACGGACATGGCGCACTTCGCGGGGCTCGTCGCGGCGGGGGAGCACCCCAACCCGGTGCCCTACTGCCAGGTCGTCACCACGACGACGCACAAGACCCTGCGCGGACCGCGGGCAGGGATGATCCTCTGCACCGCCGACCTCGCGAAGGCGGTCGACAAGGCCGTCTTCCCGTACGCGCAGGGCGGTCCGCTCATGCACGTCATCGCCGGCAAGGCCGTCGCGCTGAAGGAAGCGGCGACGCCGGAGTTCACGACCTACGCGCGGCAGATCAAGGCGAACGCCGCGACCCTGGCGGCGACGCTCGCGTCCGAGGGTCTGCGCATCGTCAGCGGCGGGACCGACAACCACCTCATGCTCGTCGACG
Source organism: Chloroflexota bacterium (assembly GCA_021787445.1). Classification (GTDB taxonomy): domain Bacteria; phylum Chloroflexota; class Limnocylindria; order P2-11E; family P2-11E; genus JACPOT01. The sequence goes on from JAJYLV010000020.1 coordinate 12,294, forward strand.
TGCGTCCGCTGAAGCTCACGGGCAAGGTCGCGGAGAAGACGCTCGACGCGGTCAACATCACCGTCAACAAGAACACCATCCCGTACGACCCCGAGAAGCCGGCGGTCGCCTCCGGCATCCGCGTCGGTACCCCCGCGGTGACGACGCGCGGGATGAAGGAGCCGGAGATGAAGCGCATCGGATCGCTCATCGCGCGCGCGCTCCGCTCCGCGCACGACGAGGCCGCGCTCAAGGACATCTCCGCCGAGGTCCTGGAGCTGACGTCGCGCTTCCCGGTGCCCGGGATCACGCGGGAGGCCGTCCGAGCGTGAGGGCGGGCCGCGCCGTCGTGGCGAAGGCCCCCCTCCAGGCGCCGCTGCACGTCTCCGCGCACCCGCTCGTGCGCGAGAAGCTCACGCGCCTGCGCGACGAGCGGACGCCGGCGACGGAGTTCCGCCGGCTCGTCCACGAGATCGCGACGCTCGTCCTGTACGAGGCGACGGCGGACCTCGCTCTCGTCGATCAGCCCGTCCGCACGCCTCTGGCCGACTGGACGGGCGCGCGCCTCAAGGAGAAGGTCGGGCTCGTCCCCGTGCTCCGCGCGGGCATCGGCATGGTCGAGGCGGCGCTCGCGCTCATGCCGGAGGCGCAGGTGTGGCACATCGGCCTCTTCCGCGACGAGCGGACCCTGCGGCCGATCGAGTACTACAACAAGCTCCCCGGCGAAGCGACCGTCCAGGTCTGCCTCGTCCTCGACCCCATGCTCGCGACGGGCGGCTCGGCCGTCGCGACGATCGACCTGCTCAAGAAGTGGGGGGCCGAGCGGATCAAGTACGTCGGGATCATCGCGGCGCCCGAGGGCGTCCGCGCGCTGTCGGCCGCGCACCCGGACGTGCCGATCCACATCGCCGCTCTAGACGAGCGGCTCAACGAGAAGGGCTACATCGTCCCCGGACTCGGCGACGCCGGCGACCGCCAGTTCGGCACCTGACCCATCCATCGGCTCGCTTCGCTCGCTCGCGGCCGGCCGCCCCGCTCTTGGGGGCCGCCGATCCCGGCACGGCCCGATCCTCGCCCGGCTCAGGCATACGAGACGTCGCGCAGCTGGAAGGCGATCGCGCCGGCGACCGCCAGCGCGGCCGCGATGAGCACGAGCACCAGGTCCTGGCCCCAGTCGGGCTTCGCGGCCGGAGCGAGCTCGATGTGGTGCAGCAGCGAGGTGTCGCGGATCCAGTCCTGGCCCTTCACGAGGGACCCGACGAGCTCGACGACGAACGAGTAGGCGGGGATCCCGTACGCGACGGCGCTGACGAGGCGCGGCCCGACCCCGAGGACGAAGACCGCCGCGCCGATGACGACGATCGCCGGCGGCGTCGCGTTGACGCCGGCCTGGAGGAGCTTGTCGAGCGGGACGCCGACGTGCTGGCTCTCGCTGCCGGCCCATGTGGCCGCTCCGGCGATGACGCCGCCGAGGAGGACGACCAGGCATGCGATCGCGACGCGCCCGAAGAGCCAGACGACGCGCGGGGTCGGCCGGACGATGAGGTTGTCGAGCCGCCCGCTCGCCTCCTCGTCGCGGACCGCGGACATCATCCCCGCCGCCAGGACGGCGAGGACGAGCACGGCCATGAAGAAGGTGATCCCCAGGTACGCCTCCGACGCGGCGCGCACGCCGAGCCGCCCCAGGACCTGCGCGAAGCCGGGTGAGTCGGCGAGCAGAGCGCTCGCCGAGCGCGTCACCGCCCCGCTGAAGAAGGAGAAGATCGCGATCCCGACGAGCCACGCGATCGCGGTCCCCCGGACGAGCCGGAGCGCGAGGGTCGTCGGTCCGATCACCCATCCGCCGACGCGCGGCGATCCCTCGCCCTCCCGCAGCACGCTCCCGCCGAGGTCCCGCATCGAGGCGAGCGCCATGGTCGCGACGACGCAGGCGACGACGAGCGCGACCATCGGCAAAAAGGCGAGCACGTCGATGTCGCGCAGCGGCCGGACCTTCTCGATCCAGCCGAAGGGGGTGAGCCAGAGGAGCCCCTCCCAGCCCTTCTTGGAGTCCGCGGCCATGCGCAGGAGGAACGCGACGCCCATGATCCCGGCCGCGAGCGTCGCGGCCTGGCCCCGCGTGGCGCTGATCTGGCTGACGAGCGCGCCGACCGCGACGAAGATCGCCGCTCCGGAGACGAGGGTCGCGGCGAAAGCGAGCGCGGCGAGCGCGGAGTAGTGGACGCCCGGCAGCCGCATCGACCCGATCGTGCCGAGCGCGGTCGCGACGTACATGACGATGAGCGCCGCCCCCAGCCCGACCAGCGTCTCGCCCGTCGCGCGCGCCTTCGTCACCGGACCGGCGAGCAGGATCTCCCAGCGGCCGGCGTCCTCCTCGCCGCGGAGGAGGCCGGTCCCGGTGAGGAGACCCCAGATCGCTCCCATGAGCGCGATAGCCGTCGTGACGCGCCACTGCGTGAACCCCGCGAGGGTCTCGGCGTGGTACGGCTGCCCCAGGAGGATGGCGAACGACTGCAGCGTCGCGACGGCCTTCACGCGCTCGGCGAAGGTGGGGAAGGCGACGGGGAAGGCCGCGACGGTCGCCAGCACGAACACCGCGAAGACGACGCCCCAGATGAGCGCCCAGCGGACGGCGCTGTGGAAGGTATGCCGCGCGATGACGAGGGTCAGGCCGTTCCGCCGTCGCCGCCGTAGTGGGAGAGGAAGAGCTCCTCGAGCGAGGGCTTCGCGCTGAGCAGCTCGCGCACGTCGTAGCGCGTCAGCCGCTCGAGAAGCGGCTGGATCGGCCCGGTCAGCTCGCAGCTCAGCCGCTGTCCCTCGACGGAGACGCCGCTCACGCCAGGGACGTCGGCGACGTTCGGCACCGCGCCGCCGAACGTCACGTGGACGGTGAGCGCGGAGAGGTGGCGAAGCTCGGCGAGCGTTCCGATCTGCAGGAGCTCGCCCGCGCGGAGGATCGCGACGCGGTCACAGAGCGCCTCGACCTCGCTGAGGATGTGGGACGAAAGGAAGACGGTCTGCCGGGCGCGCTTCGACTCGCGCATGCACTCGCGGAACGTCTGCTCCATGAGGGGGTCGAGGCCGGCCGTCGGCTCGTCCAGCATGAGGAGCTCGGCGCGGGTCATGAGCGCGGCGATGAGGCTGAGCTTCTGGCGATTGCCCTTCGAGTAGGAGCGCACCTTCTTCGAGGGATCGAAGTCGAAGCGCTCGATGAGCTCGTCGCGGTAGGCCTCGTCGACGTATCCGTGGACGCGGCCGAGCAGAGCGAGCGTCTCCGCGCCGCTCAGGCCCGGCCACAGGCTCGCTTCGCCGGGCACGTAGGCGAGCCGGCGGTGCACTTCGGGTGCGTCGCGCGTGACGTCGAGGCCGAAGACCGTCGCGCCGCCGGCGGTCGGGGCGATGAGCCCGAGGAGGAGGCGGATCGTCGTCGTCTTGCCCGCGCCGTTAGGCCCGAGGTAGCCGAGGATCTCGCCCTCCTCGACGTCGAGGTCGAGGTCCCGGAGCGCGAGCTGCGATCCGTACGTCTTGGAGAGGCCGCGCGTCTCGATGATCGTCGCCACGCCCGGTCCCCGGTCAGTGCGCCGCGAGGTCGACGACGTGGTCGGCGTCGGTCTGTCGGTAGACGAGCTGGGTCGGGCGGACCCCGGCGGGGACGTCGAAGACGACGAAGCCGGCGAGGACGTCGTCCTTGCGCAGCGTCATCCCGACCAGGGGGAGCGTCGCCTGCGGGGTGGCCGCGCGCACGAGGCGCGCGTCGGCGACCGCGGCTTGCGCGTTCGCCGCGTACACGCGGTGCTGGTCGTCGCGCGCGATGAAGTCGGAGGGCGAGACCGTGAGGTCGTCCTCCGAAGTGTTCGTGATGCGGACGACGATCGCGACGCGCTCGATCGCCGGGTCCGTCGGCGCGGCGTAGGCGAAGGGGCCGAGGGCGGCGACCTCGATCCCCCCCGCGGCGGCGCTCACGGGCTCCGGAACGACGACCAGGTCGCCCGCCTGGAGCCCCCCGGTGACCTCCGTCATCGTGTCGCCCGCGATCCCGAACGTCGCCGGCGCCGCGGTCGGGCGACCGTCGCGCAGGACCTGGACCCCTCGGCCGCCCGGCAGGTCGCGGATCGCGGACGTCGGGACGAGGAGGACGTCCTTCTTGCTCGCGATGACGACGCTCGCGGTGCCCACCATGCCCGCACGGAGCTCCCTGTTCGCGCCGTCGATCGTCACTTCGACCCCGTAGACCGGCACGCCCTGCTGGATCGTGGCGACGGGGTCGATGCGCGTGACGGCGCCGTCGAAGCGCGTACCGCGTCCGATGGCGTCGATCGTCACGGTCGCGGCCTGTCCGAGCCTGAGCGCCGAGACGTCCCCTTCCGCGGCGTTGCCGTCGAGCGTGATCGTCGACGTGTTCGACAGGACGATGAACGGCGCCGCCGAGGACCCGCCGGCGAGCTGCTCGCCGGGCTCGCCGTTGATCTGCGCGACGACGCCCGCGACGGGCGCCGCCAGGGTCGTGCTCGCGAGGTCGCTCGCGGCCTTGTCCACGACCGCCTGCTGGGTCAGGACGCCCGCCTGCGCCGCGGCGATGTCGTAGGAGCGGGCCGGCGCGGACGTCCGCGTCAGCGCGCTCAACGCGGAGTCGTACACGCTCTGCGCCGACTGCACCGCGCTCACGATCTTCGCCTGGGCGCTCGCAACGGCCTGTTGAGCGGAGACGTAGCCGCCCCCGACGGCGTCGGTGACGACGGCCAGGCTCGTCGTCATCTGGTCGAGCTTGCTCGTGAGCGTCGAGGCGATCTGCGTCTCCCCCGCGAGCGTGGTCTGCAGCCCCGCGATGTCGGCGCGGACCGCGTCGAGGGACGCGTCGGTCCGGCTCGTCGACGAGCCGAGCGCGTTCTGCGCGAGCGTCGTGCTCGCCTGCGCCGTCACGATGTCGGCCGAGACCGTCGCGAGCGCGGACCCCAGACGCGACGTCGCGGTGGCGTAGGCGAGCTGCGCCGACTGATACGCCGTGGACGCTCCCGAGGTATCGGTCCCGCGCTGAACGGCGCCGTCGAATTGGAGCCAGGCGGAGATGACGGCGTCGCGCGCGGAGGTCCACTGGACCAGAGCGTCGGCGAGCTGCCCCTGCGCGACGTTCTGCGCGTTCCCCAGTGCGGCGTCCGCCTGCCCGAGCGTCGTCTTCGCGGTGGTGATGTCGGCGGTCGACATCGTCGTGAAGTCGACGAACGCCTGCGCCGTCGTCGCGCGCGCGCCGCCGATCCCGCTCGAGAGCGTCCCGGTGTCGGTCGGGATCCCCGTGCCCAGGAGCTGGAAGCCGTTCTGCGCCGACGCGTAGGCCGTCCTGAGCGCCGCGAGCGACTGCTGCGCGCTCGCGAGGTCGGCCGCCGTGGACGCGCGCGTGGCGGCGAGCTGGCTCTTCGCGCTGTCGACGGCCTGCTGCGCGGCCGCGACGTCCTCCGGCCGGGCTCCGGCGACGGTGAGGTCGTACTTCGCCTGCGCAGCGGCGAGCCCCCCTTTCGCCTGGGCGAGCGCGAGCTGAAGGTCGCTCGCGTCGAGGCGCGCGAGGGTCTGGCCGGCGCTCACGCTCTGACCGACCGACACCAGCGTCTCGGCGAGCCGTCCCGGGATCTTGAACGCGACGCGCGTGTCGGTCGCGGGGTCGACCGTCCCCGTGATGCGGACGGTCTGCGCGATGTCGCCGCGCTGGATAGTGACCGTGCGGTATGCCGGCGCCACGGGCGCGGCGACGGAGCGGTAGACGGCCCCTCCGGCCGTCATCGCGAGGAGGAGGAGGATCACGACGCGCCATCTCCAGCTGCCGAGGAGCGTCCCCATCCGCCCGCGGCGGGCCGTGGTCGATCCGACGGCCGCGATCCGGCGCGGTCGCATCCCGTTCATGCCTCGGATGCCGTCCGGCGGACGTCCCGGAGGAAGGCTGCCGCGATCGCGGTCATCGCGTACCTCCCTCCGCCGCACGCCCGATGTCATGGGCGCGCGCGTACTGCGCTGTCATCCCCTCGACGAGCTGCTCCATCCGACGTGACATCTCGCTCAAACGGGCGCGTGTCGAGGCGGTCGACGCCGCCCGGGCACCTTCGCGAAGGCGATCGACGAGGTCGCTGGCCTGCGCGCTCCGCGCCGTGAATATCGCCTCGATCGTCTGGAGGCCCGAGAACAGGAGCCTCCGCGTCCCGCGCTGCGTCTCGCTCCGCGCGAGCCCCATGCGCAGGAGCTGCCGCATCGCGACGCTCGCGCCGCTCTTCGCGACGCCCAGCTCCGACGTCACGTCGTCGAGGCTGACCGGTGCGCTCTGGAGCAGGAGGTACGCGTATACGCGCCCGGTCGTCCGGGGCAAGCCCCAGCCGACCATATGCGTCCCCATGTCCTCGATGAAGCGCTTCTGCGGCTCGCGGAGTTTCACCATGTTCAGTCTTGACTGAATATAGCGAACGTTCCTCCGCGGCAAGGATCGAAAGTCATCTTCGGACCGGGACCCGTCTCACGGGCTGTTACATCGGGCTCTTACGTTCCTACGACCACACCCCCGTCGACGCTCAGCACCGCGCCGTTCACGAACGACGCGTCGTCGGAGGCGAGGTAGAGGTACGCGAGCGCGATGTCGCGAGGCTCGCCGAGCCTCTTCACCGGCGTGCGCTCGACCATGCCCTGGAGGATCTTCTCCGGCATCTGGCGGACCATGTCCGTGCCGACGAAGCCCGGGGCGACGGCGTTGACGGTGATCCCCTTGGGGCCGAGCTCGCGTGCCCACACCTTCGTCATCCCGATGACGGCGGCCTTGGTCGCGACGTAGTTGGTCTGCCCGAAGTTGCCGTAGAGGCCGACGACGGACGACGCGTTGAGGATGCGGCCGCGACCCTGCCGGATCATGACCGGCGCGACCGCCTGCGTGCAGTTGAAGACGCCGCGCAGGTTCACCGAGATGACGGCGTCGAAGTCGGCCTCCGACATCTTCCCGACGATCTCCCCGTCCTTCGCCTTCACGAGCTGGGCGTCGCGCATGATCCCCGCGTTGTTGACGAGGACGTCGACGCGTCCGTGCGAGCCGACGGCATCGTCGACCGCCGTGCGCACGCTGTCCGCGCTCGTCACGTCCACTTTCGCGAACGCGATCCCTCCCGCCGGCGCCTCGCCGGTGACGTCCCACACGATCACGCGCGCACCCTCCGCGGCGAAGACCCGCGCGGTCTCGGCTCCGATCCCCTTCGCTCCGCCGGTCACGATCGCGACCTTGTCCTTCAGCCTCATCTCGCGGGCCTCCTATATCGGACGATGGAACGCCGCTTGCCACTATCGTCGTCGTGATGGCGCCCGTCACCCTGCTGTTCGTCGGGTCCGCCCTGCTCGCCATCCTCTTCGCCGTCGCGGCGAGCCCCCTCGTCGCGCGGCTCGCGGAGCGCTTCCGCCTCCTCGACGTACCGGGAGGGCGGAGGCTTCACGCCCGCCCGATCCCCCGGCCGGGCGGCGTCGCCATCGCTCTCGCGTTCGGCCTCGCGGTCCTGTGCTTCTGGCTCGTCGACCGTGTCGCGGGGCACCCCTTCCTCATCCCCGAACAGGTGCGCTCCCCGCGCTTCACGCTCACGGCGCTCGCCGCGCTCGTCGCTCTCATCGTCGGCTTCCTCGACGACATCTTCGATCTGCGCGCGCGGTGGCAGCTCCTAGGGCACATCGTCATCGCGGGGGTCGTCGTGGCCGCCGGGATCCGCATCGACTTCCTGACGGATCCGTTCGCGCCCGGCGGCATCGTCCTCCTCGCGCCCGCGCTCGCGGTCGGCTTCACGGTCTTCTGGGTCGTCGGGATGAACGTGGCGATCAACTTCCTCGACGGCCTCGACGGCCTCGCGGCGGGGGTCTCCGTCATCGCCGCGCTCACTCTCGGCGCGACGGCGCTCCTGCCCGGAGTGGAAGAGCCCTTCGTGGCCTGGATGGCCTTCACGCTCGCCGGCGCGGTCGCGGGATTCCTCGTCTTCAACTTCCACCCGGCGAAGGTCTTCCTCGGTACGACGGGCGTGACGTTCCTCGGCACGATGCTGGCGGTGTTCTCGATCTTCGGCACCGCGAAGGTCCCGACCGCGCTGCTCGTCCTCGCCGTGCCGATCGTGGACACCTTCTATGTCCTCGTGCGGCGGACGCTGCAGCGCCGCCCGCCGTTCGCGCCCGACCGCGGCCACCTCCACCATCGCCTCCTCGACCTCGGGCTCACGCACTCGCAGTCGGTCCTCCTCATCTACGCGCTCACGTGCGGGCTCGCCGCCCTCACCTTCGTGATGGACGGCAGGGCGCAGCTCGCGACGTTCGTCGCGTTCGCGCTGTTCCTGGGGGTCCTGCTCGTCGCCCTTCCCGAGCACCCGCAGCCCGCGGAGAACGCCGATCGCGCGTAGGGCCGCGCTCAAGATAGGAACGTGCTCGTGGACGGACCCGACGCTCCTGGCGTCGGGGTGGTACCCCGAGCACGTCGCGAAGGACCCCGAGAAGCGCCTTCGCTACTACGCGGACCGGTTCCCCATCGTCGAGAACGACGCGTCGTACTACGCGCTGCCGGACGCGAAGCAGGCGCTCCTGTGGGCCGAGCGCACGCCCGACGGATTCACCATGAGCTTCAAGGCCCACGCGCTCATGACGACGCACCCGACCGAGACGAAGCGCCTGCCGAAGGACATCCGCGAGGGGCTTCCCCGCGAGGCCGCGGAGAAGAAGCGCGTGTACGCGCGCGACCTTCCGCCCGAGACGCTCGAGGAGATCCACGCCCGCTTCTGGACCGCGCTCGAGCCCCTCCGCACGAGGGGCAAGCTCGGCTCGATCCTCCTCCAGTATCCCGAGTGGTTCGTCATCTCGCGCGAGAGCAAGGAGCTCGTCCTCCAGACGCGCGAGCGTCTCCCCGACGACCAGCTCGCCGTCGAGTTCCGCAACGCGACGTGGATGAGCGAGCGCAACAGGGAGGAGACGCTGCGCTTCCTCTCCGACAACGGCCTCGCGTACGTCATCGTCGACGAGCCCCAGGGCTTCCCCTCGAGCATCCCGCCGATCGCCGCGGTGACGACGGAAGCCCTCGCCGTCGTCCGCTTCCACGGGCGCAACGCCGAGAACTGGAAGAAGAGGGGGATCACCGCCGCCGAGCGCTTCGACTACCGCTACACGCGTCCCGAGCTCGCCGAGTGGCTGCCGCGGATCCGCGACGTCGCGAAGGAAGCGCGCGAGGTGGATCTCCTCATGAACAACTGCTACGGCGACAAGGCGGTGACGAACGCGCGCGACCTTTCCGAGATGCTCTTCCCGGCGACGTGACGGCGGAGGCGCGCATGCGCTCGAACGTCGCGTCGGGCTGGCCGCGCATGCTCGCGCTGTTCTCGCTCGCGAGCTTCGTCGAGGTCGTCGCCTACGGCCAGCTCACCGCGTTCACCCCCATGTACCTCCCGCGCATCGGCGTCGCGCCCGGCGACGTGCCGTTCTGGGTCGCCGTCATCACCGCCGGCGGCAGCATGTTCGGCGTCTGCTTCCTGCCGTTCTGGGGCGCGCTCGCCGACCGCTACGGGCGCAAGCCGCTCATCATCCGCTCGTTCGCGGCGACGGGGAGCGGCGTCGCCGTCGCGTCGCTCGCGACGAACGTCTGGCTCTTCCTGCTCGCGCGCGGCCTCTCCGCGCTCAGCCTCGGGAACAGCGGCCTCATGATGACGACGCTCGCCGAGGCCGCGCCGGCGTCGCGGATCGGCTTCGCGTACGGCGTCCTCAACGGCGCCGGGCCCCTCGGATCGCTCGTCGGTCCGCTCGTCGGCGGTCCGCTCGTCGACGCGTACGGGTTCCCCGCGGTCCTCGCGCTCGACGCCGCGCTCCTCCTCCTCGTCGTCGTCCTGCTGACCGTGGGCTATCGCGACGCGTGGACGCCCTCGCCGGGCGCCCCGTCGCTCCTCGCGAGCGCGTTCGCCGGCGCGGCGCTCCTGTGGCGCTCGCCTCGGCTGCGCTGGCTGTTCCCCGCGCTCATCTGCGTCTTCGCGGGGTGGATGCTCGTGTTCGCGTACACGCCGCTCGTCGTCGCGCGCATCCACAGCGGCCGGGATCTCGCGACCGCGATCGGCCTGGTGCTGGGCGCGGGCGGCGTCGTGACGATAGTCGCGTCGCCCGGCATCGGCGCGCTCGCCGACCGCCTCGGCATCGTCCGTACGTACTTCGCGATCGCCGCCGTCACCGCGGTCGCGTGGGTCCTGCCCTTCCTCTTGCGCGACTACGTCCCCTTCCTCGTCGCGTGGGCGCTCGCCAACGGGATCGGCAGCGGCGCGTTCAGCCTCTCCTTCAACCTCATCGCGTTCTCCACGACCGACGCGACGCGCGCGCGCGTCATGACCTTCTCCTATCTCCCGCTGAACCTCGGCTTCGTCGTGGGGCCGGCGCTCGGCGCGGCCGCGGCGGCGGCGGACCCGTTCCTCATCTTCCCGACCTCGATCGCCCTCCAGCTGGTGGGGATCGGCCTGGTCGCGCTCTCCCTGCGTCGGCCGCTCTAGCAGACGCCCACGCGGCCCGCGGGACCGGCACCCGGCTTGCACGCCAGGGCGCCATGAGGAACAGGGAGCGTTCCGTCCTCGTCGTCGACGACGATCCCGACACGCTGAGCGCCGAGCGCGAGCTCCTGCGCGAGAACGGCTTCGAGGTGATGCTCGCGCGCGACGGCGCCGAGGCGATGCGCGCGATCGAGGCCGGGCCTCCCCCGTCGGTGATCGTCCTCGACATCCAGATGCCGGGGGTCGACGGTCCCGCCTTCGCCCTCGAGCTCCGCCGGCACCTGCGTCACGTCCCGCTCATCGTGCTGACGGGCGCTCCCGACGCGCGCCACGAGGCCGATCGCTGCAACGCCGAGGCGTTCCTCAGCAAGCCTTTTGACACAGATCGCCTGGTGCGGACCGTGAGGCGCTTCGCGGCCTGACCCGCGGGGCGAGGTCGCGGGCCGAGAGCGCGGCGATCGGATAGACTGCCCACCGTCTTGGCCGCACTCCGCATCCCGGGTGGAGCGCGTTGAACGCGGCGATCCTGGGCCAGGTCGGTGTAACGGTGGCGGTCCCTATCGCGCTCGGTGCCTGGCTCGGTCAGAAGCTTGACGAGCGGCTCGGTACCGCGCCATGGGGACTGCTCGGGCTGACCTTCGCGGGTATGGCCGTGGCAGGGCTCGGGATCGCGCTGCTGATCCGGCGGTACTCGGAGGAGGATCGCGCCGCCTCGGTGAGCGAGGGCGCGCGGAAGGCCGGACGGCGGTGGGAAGCCGAGATCGACGAGCGAGAGCGAGAACGGGAAAGGGAGAAGGAGTAAGCGCGTGCCGCCGTATCCCGACATCCCCAAGGCGTTCAACCTCACCGGCGAGCCGCTCTTCAGCCTTGGCTCGACCGGCCCGAACGCCGACCTCGCCGGCATCACCATCCAGTGGGACGTCTCCTACACGAACGCGCACTTCACGATGCTGATCGTGATGGCGGCCATCCTGGTGGTCGCCTTCGTCGCGACGCGCGCCCTCGAGATGCAGCCGGGTCCGCTGCAGAACGCCGTCGAGCTCCTCGTGCAGGGCCTCGCGGATTTCGTCGAGAGCATCGGCGGCAAGCCCGCCCTCAAGTACCTGCCGCTCTTCGGGACGCTCTTCATCTTCCTGATCTTCTCCAATTGGCTGTCCGTGGTCCCGCTCATCGGGCAGGTCGTGTGGCTCCACTCGCCGACGGCCGACTACCACACCAACCTCGGGCTCGCGATCGTCGGATTCTTCATGTACCAGACCGAAGGATTCAAGACGCACGGGATCCGCTACGCGAGCCGATGGGTCAACCTCTCGGGATTCGCCGAGAAGGGCAGCATCGTCATGAAGCTGTTCATGGGCGTCGTGTTCATCCTGGTGGGCATCATCGAGCTGTTCAGCGAGATATTCCGCATGATCACGCTGACGCTCCGTCTCTGGGGCAACGTGCTGGGCGGCGAGATCATGCTCGTCGTCATGAGCGCGCTCCTTTTCCTGCCGGGGCTCGCGCTCCCGTTCGTCGGGCTCGAGGTCTTCATCGGCCTCGTCCAGGCCCTCATCTTCGCGCTCCTCGTCCTCATCTACTTCATCCTCGCGATCGAGTCCCACGAAGAGCATCCATCCGAGGCGGACCACCGCGAGACCGCACCCGAGGGGGTGTCAGCGCACCAACAGGCCGCATGACCACAAACACATCAGGGAGGGCACATCTCATATGAACCTCGCATGGCTCGCCGCCGGGATCGCCGTCGGCTTCGGAGTAATGGGGCCCGGCATCGGCATCGGCATCCTGACCGCGAAGTCCTCGGAGGCGATGGGCCGCAATCCCGACGCCGCCGCGACGATCCGCACCAACATGATCATCGGCGCCGCGCTCGCCGAGGGGCTGGGGATCCTCTCGTTCGTCCTCGGCATCCTGCTGTCAGGCAAGACGGTCTAGGGCGATGCTCTTCCTCCCCGCAGCGCAGGAAGGCAGCGGCGCTCTGACCGTCCATCCCTACTGGGTCCTCGTCTCGATCGTGCAGTTCGTCCTTCTCTTCTGGCTGGCGTACAAGTTCCTGTGGGATCCGATCCTCGGGACGCTGCGGCAGCGCTCCGACCGCATCCGCGAAGGGCTCGACGCCGCGGAGACGGCGAAGCGCGAGCGTGAGCAGATGCACGTCGAGGTGGAGCGGCTCCTCGCCCAGGCGCGGCAGGAGGCCGCGGCCATCGCCGACCGGACGACGAAGGCCGCCGAGGCCGCCGGCGCGGATATCCGCGCCCAAGCGAAGGCCGAGGCCGACCACATCCGGGACAAGGGCCGCACCGACGCCGATCAGCTCCACGACCAGGCGCTCGCGCAGCTGCGGAGCGAGGTCGCGTCGATGGTCGTGCTCGCCGCCAGCCGCATCCTCGGCCGGGAGATCGGTCCCGACCAGCACAAAGCCCTCATCGAGCGATCGCTCGACGAGGCCGCACCCGAGCTGCGGAAGCACTGATGGCAGCGCTCGCCGGATCGGCGGCCCGTCGCTACGCCGAGGCGCTCCTCGAGTTCGCCGCGGCGGAGGACGCCGTGGACGCGTACAGCGTGTCGCTCCATCGGATCGGCGAGGCGCTCCGGCCCGACCTCGTGCGCTGGCTCCGCGACCGCCGTGTGCCCATCGGCGGGCGCCGCGAGGTCCTCGACGCGGCGATCGCGGGCGAGCCTCGCGCCATCCGGGCCGTCCTCACGCTGCTCCTCGAGCGGGACCGCATCGCGCTCGTGCCCCAGGTCGCCCAAGCCTTCGGCGACCTGGTCGACCGTCGCGAGGGCGTCGTCGGAGCGCGGGTCACGACGGCGGTCGAGCTCGACGCCGCCCAGCGGGACGAGCTCGTCAGGCGCCTCGAGGCCGCCAGCGGCAAGACGATCCGCCCGACCTTCTCCGTCGATCCCGCGCTCCTGGGAGGCACGACGATCCAGCTGGGCGACCATCTCATCGACACATCGGTCCGCGCGCGGCTCGACGCCATGCGCGCGCAGCTCGCGAGCTAAAGGAGACTCAATGGCCACCACGTCGTCCGAGATCACCGACATCATCCGCGCGCAGATCGAGCGGTTCGAAGGGAAGGCGGAGGCTGTCGACGTCGGCACCGTCGTCGAGGTCGGCGACGGCATCGCGCGGATCCAGGGGCTCGCCGGCTGCATGGCCTCGGAGCTCATCGACTTCGGCCACGGCGTCTTCGGGCTCGCGTTCAACCTCGAGGAGGACACCGTCAGCGCGATCGTCCTCGGCGGGTACGAGGAGATCAAGGAAGGCAGCGAGGTCCGGACGACGGGCCGGATCATCGAGACGCCCGTCGGCGACGAGCTCGTCGGACGGGTCGTCGATCCGCTCGGCCGCCCGCTCGACGGCAAGGGCCCCATCAACGCGAAGGGCTCGCGTCTCATGGACGTCGTCGCCCCCGGCGTCATCGCGCGGCAGAACGTCGACACCCCCGTCGCGACCGGCATCAAGTCCATCGACTCGATGTTCCCGATCGGCCGCGGCCAGCGCGAGCTGATCATCGGCGATCGCCAGACGGGGAAGACCGCGATCGCGATCGACGCGATGATCAACCAGAAGGGCAAGGACCTCGTCTGCATCTACGTCGCGATCGGGCAGAAGGAGTCGTCCGTCGCGAAGATCGTGACGACGCTCGAGGAGCACGGCGCGATGGACCACTCCATCGTCGTGATCGCCGGCGCCTCGGACCCCGCGACGCTCCAGTACCTCGCCCCGTTCGCGGGGTGCGCGATGGGCGAGTACTTCCGCGACGACGGCCGCGACGCGCTCGTCGTGTACGACGACCTCACCAAGCACGCCTGGGCGTACCGGCAGGTCTCGCTCCTCGTACGTCGACCGCCCGGCCGCGAGGCATATCCGGGCGACGTCTTCTACCTGCACTCGCGGCTGCTCGAGCGCGCCGCGCGCATGAACAGGGAGCACGGCGGCGGCTCGCTGACGGCGCTGCCGATCATCGAGACGCAGGCCAACGACATCTCCGCCTACATCCCGACGAACGTCATCTCCATCACCGACGGCCAGCTGTTCATGGAGCCGGACCTCTTCAACGCCGGCTTCCGGCCGGCCATCAACCCCGGCCTGTCGGTCTCGCGCGTCGGCGGCGACGCCCGCACGAAGCCGATGAGCCGCACTGTCCGCGGCATGCAGCTCCAGCTGCAGCAGTTCCGAGAGCTCGCGGCGTTCACGCAGTTCGGCGGCTCGGACCTCGACAAGTCGACGCTGCAGACGCTGCGCCGCGGCGAGCGCATCCAGGAGGTCCTCAAGCAGCCGCAGTACGACCCGGTGCCGCTCGACAAGGAGATCGGGATCCTCTACGCCGCGACGCGCGGCTACCTCGACGACGTCCCGCTCTCGCGCGTCGCGGAGTTCGAGCGCGATATGGATCGCTTCATGGATGCCCAGTACCGCGATCTCGTGGAGAGCATCGGCCTGAAGAAGGCCTGGGACGACGCCGTCGAGAGCAGGCTGAAGGAGATGCTCACCGAGCTGAAGAAGACGAAGGACTACACCAAGTAAATGGCGACGGAACGCGAGATCCGGCGGCGCGTGCGCAGCGTCCGGAGCATCCAGCAGGTCACCAAGGCCCAGCAGACGATCTCGGCCTCGAAGATGCGCCGCGCTCAGAACGCCGTCCTCGCCTCGCGCCCGTACGAGGAGAAGCTGCGCACCGTCCTCAACGACCTCGCGCCGTACGCGGATCCGGAGACGAGCCCGCTCCTCGCGCGGCGTCCCGTCCAGCGCGTGCTGATCGTGCTCGTCACCACCGACCGCGGCTTCGTCGGCGCGATGAACACGAACATGATCCGGACGGCGCTGCGGCAGGCCGACACGCTCCCCGCGGTGTCGTGGGTCGGCGTCGGCCGCAAGGGGGTCGGCCAGCTGCGGCGCTTGCGCCGCGAGACGGTCGCGGAGTTCACCGGTCTCGGCGACCGGCCGACGACCGCCGACACGGGGCCGATCGGGAAGCTCATCCGCGACGAGTTCCTCAGCGCGAAAGTGGACGAGGTCTACCTCGCGTTCACGCGCTTCGTGAACACGCTGCGGCAGACGCCGACGATCCTGCGCATCCTCCCGCTCGTGCCCGAGGAGGAGGACATCGACAAGCTTCCGCCGCTGCAGTACCTGTTCGAGCCGGACGCCGCGTCCGTCCTCGGCGCGGTGCTGCCGCGCCTCATCGACGTGACCGTGTACCAGTCGGTGCTCGAGAACATCGCGTCGGAGCATTCGGCGCGGCTCATCGCCATGCGGAACGCGACCGATGCCGCGGCGGACCTCATCGAGGATCTGACGCTCGCGGCGAACAAGGCACGGCAGTGGCGCATCACCAAGGAGATGCTCGAGATCGCGTCCGGCGCGGAAGCACTGGCGAAGGGCTAACGCAAGAAGAGGTGGATCGCAGATGGCGGTAGCGGAGAAGCCGAAGACGGGTCAGAACGCGGGCGAGATCGTGCAGATCGTCGGCCCGGTGCTCGACGTGCATTTCGAGGAGGGCCGCCTGCCACTGATCTTCGGCGCGCTCCGCGTGCGCCGCGACGATGGCGGCGTCGTCATCGCCGAGGTGCAGCAGCACCTGGGGAACAACTGGGTACGCGCCGTCGCGATGGAGACCACCGACGGCCTCCGGCGCGGAATGACCGTCGAGGATCTCGGCGGCCCGATCAGCGCGCCCGTCGGTCCCGGCACCCTGGGCCGCCTCTTCAACGTCGTCGGCGAGCCGATCGACGGCAAGGGCGAGCCGACGAACATCGTCCGCCGCGACCCCATCCACCGGCTCCCGCCGTCCTTCGAGGACCAGACGACGTCGGCCGAGGTCCTCGAGACCGGCCTCAAGATGTTCGACCTCGTCTGCCCATTCCTGAAAGGCGGCAAGGCCGCCGTCCTCGGGGGCGCCGGTGTCGGCAAGACCGTCGTCATCCAGGAGCTCATTCGCAACATCGGGATCGAGCACTCCGGCTACTCCGTCTTCTGCGGCGTGGGTGAGCGCAGCCGCGAGGGCACGGCCCTCCTCGGTGAGATGGAGGAGGCGCACGTCCTCGAGAAGATGTCGATGGTCTTCGGCCAGATGAACGAGCCGCCCGGAGCGCGTCTCCGCGTCGGCCTGACCGGCCTTACGATCGCCGAGTACTTCCGCGACGACGAGCGCAAGGACGTCCTCCTCTTCATCGACAACATCTTCCGGTTCACGCAGGCCGGCTCCGAGGTGTCCGCGCTCCTCGGCCGCATGCCGAGCGCCGTCGGATACCAGCCGACCCTCTCGACGGAGATGGGCGAGCTGCAGGAGCGGATCACCTCGACGAAGAAGGGATCGATCACGTCGCTGCAGGCCGTCTTCATCCCGGCCGACGACTACACCGACCCCGCGCCGGTGACGACGTTCGCGCACCTCGACTCGGTCATCCGTCTCGAGCGCAGCGTCTTCGAGCTCGGCATCTTCCCCGCGGCCGACCCGCTGACGTCGACGAGCCGCGCGATCGATCCGGCGGTCGTCGGGCAGACGCACTACGAGACGACGCGTGAGCTGCAGCGCGTGCTGCAGCGGTACAAGGACCTCCAGGACATCATCGCCATCCTCGGCATCGACGAGCTCTCCGACGAGGACAAGCTTCTCGTGGCTCGCGCGCGGAAGCTGCAGCGGTTCATGGGTCAGCCGTTCTTCACCGGCGAGCGCTTCACCGGCCTTCCCGGGCAGTATGTGAAGGTCAGCGACACGGTGCGCTCGGTGCGCGAGATCCTCGAGGGCAAGCACGACGGTCTTCCCGAGCAGTCGTTCTTCAACGTCGGGACGGTGGAGGACGCCGAGAAGAAGGCCAAGGAGATGGCCTCCTAAAGAGATGCCGCTCCACATCGAGGTCATCACTCCGGAGCGCAAGGTCTACGAGGACGAGGTGGACATGGTCATCGCGCCCGCGAGCGAGGGCTACGTCGGGATCCTCCCGCACCACGCGCCCCTCCTCACCTCTCTCGGTCCCGGCGAGTTCCGCGTCAAGAAGGGCGGCGGCGAAGAGGTGCTCGCCGTCTTCGGCGGGTTCATGGACGTCCGGGAGGGCCGAGTGACCGTCCTCACCGAGGCCGCCGAGCACGTCGAGGAGATCGACGTGCAGCGCGCCCAGGCGGCGCGCGAGCGCGCGCAGCAGGCTCTCGCCGCGCCGGTCTCCGCCGCCGACGAGCAGCGCGCGAGGGCGGCGCTGCAGCGCGCGCTCATCCGTATCCGCGTGAGTGAAAGGCGTCGTCGCCGCGGGGCTTAATGTCCTCGCCTCGAAGAGCCTACCGTGCGATCCGCGCTTCCGAAGCGTACTTGGCCTGGCGCGCGCTCGCCTTCGTCTTCAACCGCATCCC
>JAJYLV010000115.1 GCA_021787445.1 Chloroflexota bacterium
TGCGCATGACCGGCGACGTGGCGATGCCGAACGGGACGACCGTCGACGCCGGCACCGGCGCGGTGTGCGTGAGCTGCCACGCCGACAAGCGCAGCGTGCAGTACATGCAGCAGTTCGTCGACGGGAAGCAGGCCCGCGGCGCGCATGGCGACACGCAGGCCGACGTCCTCTACGGGACGGGCGTCGTCACCTACGGCGAGTCGTTCCGCAACTCGCCGCACCTCAAGGTGGCCGACGCGTGCGTCACCTGCCACCAGGCCGACAACCCGACGATGGACGGCACGCCCGGATCGCACGGCGCGACCATCGCGGCCAACGTGGGCGGGCACAGCTGGAACATGGAGGGCACGTACACCGGGAAGTACCGAGGCGGCCAGGTGACGGACCTCCAGGTCTACAACCTGAACGGCTGCAACTCGAAGGGCTGCCACGCCGGCGCGCCGCTCACCTCCTTCGACGTGAAGGCGGACGGCGACTACGACGGCAACGGCATCGTGGGCACGTGGCAGGACGAGGTGAAGGGCCTTCTCAAGCTCCTCGGCGACAAGCTGCCGAAGGACGCGAAGGGGAGCGTGCTGAGCTCGGGCATCACCGACCAGAACACGACGCAGGCGCAGCGCCAGGCGATGTGGAACTACTGGGTCGTCCAGAACGACGGCTCGAGCGGCCTCCACAACATCGACTTCACCATCCAGCTGCTCCAGTCGACGTACAAGCACCTGGTCGGCAGCGACGTGCCGAACGCGAAGATCATGCGATAGCGCCCCTACCATGAGGTAGTGACGACGGGGACGGACCTGCGCGGGTCACGGGTCCTCCCCGTCGACCGCGTCGCCCGCGCCGTCATCGTCCTCGTGCTCGTCGCGCTCGTCGCGGTCCTCGCCCTCGCGTTCCGGCGCGACCCCCAGGACATCCGCACCGGCACCGTCGGGCATCCCGCCCCCGCGTTCGACCTCCAGCGCCTCGATCAGCCCGGCCGGCTGCGCCTCGCGGACATGAAGGGCAAGGTCGTCGTCGTCAACTTCTTCGCCTCGTGGTGCATCCCGTGCAAGGAGGAGGCGCCTGCCTTCATCCGCGCCTGGGAGCGCTACCGCGGGAGCGACGTGATGTTCGTCGGCATCGTCTACCAGGACACGCCCGATGCCGCGAAAGCGTTCCACGAGCAGCTCGGACAGACGTGGCCCATCGCGGTCGACGACAACGGACGCACCGCCATCTCGTTCGGCGTCTTCGGCGTCCCCGAGACCTATTTCATCGGTCCCGACGGAGTGATCGCCGGGCGGCACATCGGGCCCATCGACGAGCAGACGCTCGAGAACGGGATCGAGCTCCTGCGGCCGAAGACCGAAGGGCCAGGGCCTAGCCTCCTCTTGCCGTCCGCCATTTGACACTCCCCATATCGGGGGCTGAAATGGTCGGCGGTGGCAACTCTCGAGCGCGTCATCCCCGTCCAGCGCACGCGCTACACGGGCCTCCTCGAGTGGATCACGACGATCGACCACAAGAAGATCGGGATCCTCTACCTCGGTACGACCTTCATGTTCTTCCTGTTCGGGGGCCTCCTCGCCCTCGGGATCCGCACCCAGCTGGCTACGCCTGACGGGACGTTCCTGACGGCGCAGGAGTACGACGCCGCCTTCACGATGCACGGGACGACCATGATCTTCCTCGCGGTCGTCCCCATCTTCACCGGATTCGCGAACTACATCGTGCCGCTGCAGCTCGGGGCTCGCGACATGGCGTTCCCGCGGCTGAACGCCCTCTCGTACTGGCTCCTCCTCGCCGGCGGCATCGTCGTCTACTCGGCCTTCATCTTCGGGCCGCCCGCGGCCGGGTGGACGTCGTACGTGCCGCTCTCGACCGCCCAGTACTCGCCGCAGCTCGGCCAGGACCTGTGGATCCTCGGCCTGACGGTGCTCGGCTTCTCGTCGATCTTCGGCGCGCTCAACCTCATCGTCACGATCTTCGCGCTGCGCGCGCCGGGAATGACCTTCCACCGCCTGACGCTCTTCATCTGGAGCGTCCTCGTCACGAGCTTCCTGCTCGTCCTCGCGATGCCGTTCCTCACCGTGGCGGGCGTCATCCT
The DNA here is from genome assembly GCA_021787445.1 of Chloroflexota bacterium. Classification (GTDB taxonomy): domain Bacteria; phylum Chloroflexota; class Limnocylindria; order P2-11E; family P2-11E; genus JACPOT01. The sequence continues at coordinate 2,087 of JAJYLV010000115.1, forward strand.
GCTCTTCGACCGCATCGCCGGAACGAGCTTCTTCGCGGTGAAGGAGGGCGCCGACCCGCTGCTGTGGCAGTTCCTCTTCTGGTTCTTCGGGCACCCCGAGGTCTACATCATGATCTTGCCGGGGTTCGGGATCATCTCCGAGATCCTGCCGGTGTTCTCGCGCAAGCCGATCTTCGGCTACAAGATGATCGCGTACTCCTCGACCGCGATCGGCTTCCTCTCGTTCTCCGTCTTCGTCCACCACATGTTCGTCGCCGGCATCGATACGCCGCTGCAGGTCTTCTTCATGGCCTCGACGATGCTCATCGCGGTCCCCACCGGCGTGAAGATCTTCAGCTGGCTCGGGACGATCTGGGGCGGCTCACTGCGCTTCAAGACGGCGATGCTCTTCGCGCTCGGCTTCCTCGCGACGTTCACCATCGGCGGCATCTCGGGCGTGTTCCTCGGGTCGGTCCCGAACGACTTCCAGCTCTCCGACACGTACTACGTCGTCGCGCACATCCACTACGTGCTCATGGGCGGCGCGATGTTCACGGTCTTCGCGGGGCTGTACTACTGGCTGCCGAAGATCACCGGCCGCATGCTCAGCGAGAAGCTGGGCCAGCTGCACTTCTTCCTCATGTTCATCGGGTTCAACATCACCTTCTTTCCCATGCACCAGCTCGGCCTCGAGGGGATGCCTCGCCGCACGTACCACTACCCGCAGTCGCCGGAGTGGGGGACGCTGAACTTCATCGAGACGATCGGGGCGTACATCATGGCCGTCGCGATCCTCATCTTCCTCTACAACTTCCTCACGAGCATCGTGCTGAAGCGGGGCCGCGTCGCGGGCGACGACCCGTGGGAGGGCGACACCCTCGAATGGGCGACGAGCTCTCCGCCGCCGGAGTACAACTTCGCGCGCATCCCGGCCGTCCACAGCGCGCGGCCGCTCAAGGAAGGCTAGGCGACCAGGTACGCTTCGGCGGTCCGGGCCGACGGACGATCCGATGGGCGAGGTATTGATCCGCTGAACACCACGAAGGGCTATCGCTGGCTCGTCTGGTCGACGTTCCTCATCGCGGTCCTCGTCGTGATCTGGGGCGGGATCGTCCGCGTCACGGGCTCCGGCGAAGGGTGCCCCGACTGGCCCCTCTGCCACGGACAGTTCCTTCCGTCACTGAACATGGCGACGCGGATCGAGTGGCTCCACCGCTTCCTCGCGATCGCCGGCGGCCTCACGCTGGCGTCGCTCGTCGTCTGGACGCTCGCGCGCTACCGCCGCCAGCCCGTCCTGGTCCCGCTCGCGCTCCTAGCGGGCTGTCTCTACATCCTCCAGGCCGTCCTCGGCGGCGTCGTCGTGCTCTTCGACCTGCCTCCGTCGTGGGTGACCGTCCACCTCGCCAACGCCGAGATCCTCCTCGCCGTCCTGACCGTCATGGCCGTCGTCGTGCGCTGGCCCTCGGTCGTCGCGCCGGGGCTGCGGCCCGCCGCCGCGGCGTGGCTGGGGCTCTCCGCCGCCGCCGCGACCTTCCTGCTCATCGTCAGCGGCGCGTACGTGCGCGGGACCGGCGCGACGACCGCGTGCCCGACGTGGCCGCTCTGCGACGGCGTCGCGTTCCCGACCGATCCCCTCCAGCTCGTCCACATGCTCCACCGCTATCTCACGGCGATCGTCGCCGTGCTCATCGTCCTCGCGGTCGTCACGGCGTGGCGCGACGAGCATCGCCACCCGGCGCAGCGCCCGCTGGCCGGCCTGGTCTTCGGGCTCTTCGTCCTCCAGGTCGCGGTCGGCGCGGCCAACCCGCTGTCGGGCTTCTCGGAGGTCCCGCTCGCGGCGCATCCCGCGGTCGCGTCGCTGCTGTGGTGCGCGCTCGTCGCCCTCGTCGCGGCGCAGTGGCGGCCGCTCTTCCCGGAGGGCATCGCGACGGCGCGCGACGTCATCGCCCTCACGAAGCCGACGATCATGTCGCTGCTCCTGCTCACCGCGCTCGGCGCGATGTTCCTCGCCGAGCACGGCGTTCCGCCGGTCGACCTCCTCGTCTCCGTGCTCGTCGGCGGCGCCTGTGCGAGCGGCGGAGCATCGGCGCTCAACCACTACTTCGACCGTGACATCGACGAGGTCATGCGGCGCACGCGCCGCCGCCCGCTCCCCTCGCATCGCGTCGGCACGCGCGTCGCCGTCGTCCTCGGCATCGTCCTCAACGTCCTCGCCTTCGTGATCCTGTGGCTCGGCGCCGATCTCCTCGCGGCCCTCCTCGCCGTCTCGGGGACCGTCTTCTACATCGGCGTGTACACGCTGTGGCTCAAGCGGACGACGACGCACAACATCGTCATCGGCGGCGCCGCCGGCGCGATCCCGCCGCTCGTCGGCTGGGCCGCCGTCACCGGGTCGCTCGACCTGCCGGCGTGGCTGCTCTTCGCGATCGTCTTCTTCTGGACGCCCGCGCACTTCTGGGCGCTGGCGCTGCTCATCCGCGACGACTACGAGCGCGCGAGCGTGCCCATGCTCCCCGTCGTCTCGGGCGATCGCGCGACGGCGTGGGCCATCCTCCAGTACGCCGTCATGCTGACCGCGCTCACGGTGCTGCTCTTCGTCATCCGCGCGGCCGGATCCATATACCTGGTCTCGGCGATCGTCCTCGGAGCCGCCTTCGTCTGGTACGCCGCGCGGCTCGTGCGCGCGACCGACGCCCGGCGCCGGGCGCTCGCCCGCAGCGCGTATCTCTTCTCGATGCTCTACCTCGCGCTCCTCTTCGTCGCGATCATGCTCGACTCGGCCGTCCGCCTTTAGCCGGGCCCCGCGCCGCGCCGGCGCTGCCCGGCCGCGCCGCTCCCGCCGACCTTCGCGGCGCCCCCGGCGGATCTCCGCGATGATGTGCAGGTGAGCGACAGGGCGGGGACCCGGCGGGAGCGCCGGGCGCAGCGTCAGCGTGCTCCCTCGCGGCCTCGCGGGCCGCGCCGGAGCGTCTGGCGCGGGCCGCTGCCCATCGTCGGCACGGTCGTCGTCGTCCTCGTCGTCGTCGGGATCTTCGTCGCGATCTCCCGCGCTCCCGCGGCCGCGCCGGCGGAGCCCTCGCCCGCGGTCAACTCGGCCGTCGTATCCAAGGTGACGTCGATCCCGGCGAGCGTCTTCGACCAGGTAGGCGCCGGCACGTCGACGGACATCATCCATCCCGCGCCGCAGGGTGCGCTCCTCAAGGGCGCGTCGGGCAAGCCGCTCGCGGTCTACGTGGGCGCCGAGTTCTGCCCCTACTGCGCCTCGGAGCGCTGGAGCTTCATCGTCGCGCTCTCGCGCTTCGGGACGTGGAAGGGTCTCGCGCTCTCGCGCTCGTCCTCGACCGACGTCTTCCCCAACACGGCGACGTTCACCTTCCGCAACGCGTCGTACTCGAGCGACTACCTCGAGCTGTCGGCCGTCGAGACGTCCGACCGCGAGGGCAAGCCCATCGCGAGCATGACGCCCGTCCAGGACACGGCGTATGCGAAGCTCGACAGCAGTCAGTCCATCCCCTTCGTCGATGTCGGCGACCGCTACTTCTCCGTCGGAGCGGGGTACCCGCCCGACGTGCTCTCGGGCAAGGACTGGGACGCGATCGCGACGGCGCTCCACGACCCGACCTCCCCGATCGCGAAGGCCGTCATCGGCCACGCGAACAAGTGGACGGCCGCGATCTGCGCCGTGACGGGTGGACAGCCCGGCGACGTCTGCTCCTCCCCGGCGGTCAAGGGCATCCAGCTCCCGACGAAGTGAGGACGGACGCCGGCCGCACGGCCCTCGCCGTCGTCATCCTCGGTATCGCCGGCCTCGCCGTCAGCGGCTATCTGACGCTCGTCCACTACGGAGGGGCCGCGCTCGCATGCCAGCAAAGCTCGCTCATCGATTGCGAGGCCGTGACGACGAGCTCGTACAGCCTCGTCCCCGGGACGGACATCCCCATCACGATCCCCGGCCTCGTCTGGTCGCTCGTCGTCCTCGCGCTCGGCGTCGCCCTCGTGCGCGGCGCCGGGCAGCCCGCGAACGTCGCCCTGCTCGCGTGGTCGGGCCTGGCGCTGCTCTCGGTCCTCTACCTCGTCTACGCCGAG
>JAJYLV010000116.1 GCA_021787445.1 Chloroflexota bacterium
GCCCGGACGGCGTCCTGCTCGGCCTCACGCCTGAGGACGAGCTCGGGGACGTCGCGTGGTCGCCGACGAGCACGACGGTCGGCTATTCGACCGGCGTGCGGAGCGGCGATGAGCGCGCCCACGTCATGACCGCCGACGGCACGACGGTCGCGACCCAGGACGGGCGTTTCGCGGGCTGGAGCCCGGACGGCGCGTGGTACCTGGTCGGCCGCGGCGGGAGCCTCTACGCATATCCCGTGAGCGGCGGCGCGGCGGTGCGCCTCGGCCCCGGCGCCGCGCCCGTCAGCGCGGCGCCGGGGCCCTGATCAGCCTCTGACGACGTGCGCGAAGCGCGCGAGCGCTTCGAGGTGCTCGTCGAGCGAGCGGTATCCCGCGCCCATCGTGTTGAGCTCGACGTGCGTCGCGCCGACGCGGCGCCACCACTCCACGTGCGCGGGCCACCGATCGGCGCCGACGGCGTAGGCGTTCACGCGACCCTCCAGCCCCACCCGCGCGTCGTCGCGCCCCGCCGCGCGCACGAGCTCGCGGAAGTGCTCGATGGGCCGCTCGTCCTCGGGCTGCACGTGCGTGAGCCAGCCGTCGGCGATCCGCGCGATGCGGCGCAGCGCCGGCTCGACGATCTCCTTCCTCGGCGCGAGGTAGCCGCCGCCCATCCACACCGGTATCGGCCGCTGGACCGGCAGCGGGTTCAGTCCCGCTCGGGTGATCCGGTGCCACCGCCCGGTGAGGTCGACGACCGGCTCCGTCCACAGCGCGCGCAGCACCGCGATCTGCTCCTCGATGCGGCGGCCGCGCGTGTGGAAGTCCTCGCCGAGCGCCTCGAACTCGACCGCGTTCCATCCCACCGCGACGCCGAGCCGCGTGCGCCCCCGCGTGAGGACGTCCACCTCCGCGGCCTGCTTCGCGACGAGGGCGGTCTGTCGCTGCGGGAGCACGATGACCGCGGGCGTCAGCTCGAGCCGCTCGACGATCCCCGCGAGGTATCCGAAAAGGACGAACGGCTCATGGAAGAGGGACTCATGCGTGTACGCGCCCCGCCACGGTCGCTTGTCCGGCCGGTCGGGATGAGCGCCGAGCACGTGGTCGTACGCGACGAGATGGTCGTACCCCATGCGCTCGATCTCGCGCGCGTAGCGCGCGACGTCGGCGGGGTCCGGACCGATCTCCAGCTGCGGGAAGACGGCGCCGAGCTTCACACGACGAGCATGGCACGACGAGATACCCTTCGCTCCATGCGTCCGCTGGCGTCGCGGATGTCACGGCTCGGCACCGAGACGGCGTTCGAAGTGCTGGCCAAGGCACGAGCGCTCGAGGCGACGGGACGCGACGTCGTCCACCTCGAGATCGGCGAGCCCGACTTCGACACCCCGCCGTCGATCGTTGCCGCCGCCGTCGCGGCGCTCGAGCGCGGCGAGACGCACTACACGCCGTCCGCGGGAGTGGTCGAGCTCCGCGAGGCGATCGCGCGGAACGTGACGGAGAGACGCGGCGTCGCGGTCGATCCGTCGCAGGTCATCGTCGCCCCCGGAGCGAAGCCGATCATGTTCTACGCGCTGCTCGCGCTCCTGGAGGACGGCGACGAGGCGATCTACCCCGATCCCGGCTTCCCCATCTATGCGTCGATGATCGATTTCGCGGGAGCGCGGGGGATCCCATGGCCGCTCCGTGAGCGCAACGCGTTCGACCTCGATCCGGACGAGCTCCGGTCGCTCGTCACGCCGCGCACTAAGGTCGTCATCCTCAACAGCCCTCACAACCCGACGGGGGCGGTCCTGTCGCCGGCGACGATCCGCGCCATCGCCGACGTCGCCCGCGAGCGCGACCTGTGGGTGCTCAGCGACGAGATCTACGCGGACATCCTGTACGAGGGCGAGCATCGGTCGATCCTCCGCGAGGCGGAGATGCCCGAGCGGTCGATCCTCCTCGACGGGTTCAGCAAGACGTTCGCGATGACGGGCTGGCGTCTCGGCTTCGGGGTCTTCCCCGCTCCGCTCGTCCAGCCCGTGACGAAGCTCGTGACGAACTCCGTTTCGTGCACCGCGACGTTCACGCAGCGCGCGGGGGTCGTCGCCCTGGAGACGCGGCCGCCGGAGGTCGAGGCGATGGTCCGCGAGTTCCGCGCGCGTCGCGATACGATCGTCGCGGGGCTGAACGCCGTCCCCGGTATCACGTGCACGATGCCGCGCGGCGCCTTCTACGCGTTCCCGAACATCACCGGCCTCGGCCTGGGCAGGAGCGCGGAGGTCGCGGACCGGTTCCTCTACGAGGCGGGGGTGGCCGTGCTCGCGGGCACGTCGTTCGGGCGCGCCGGAGAGGGGTACCTGCGCCTGTCGTACGCGAACTCGCTGGCGAACATCCGCAGCGCGGTCGCGCGCATCGCCGAATGGGCGCCGGCCGCGCGAGCGCCGTCCGGCTCTCGCGCCGGCTAGACGCCGATACTTCCTGCATGCAGGAAGGGAGCTACCAGGAGCGTCGTTTCGTCACCGTCCTCTTCGCCGACTTCGCGGGCTTCACGACCATGGCCGAGGAGCTCGATCCGGAGGTCCTCCAGGAGATGGTCTCGGCGATCTTCGAGGACCTCGCCGAGATCGCCCTCTCGTACGAGGGGACGATCGAGAAGTTCATCGGCGACGCGATCTTCGTCGTCTTCGGCGCGCCGCTCGCGCACGAGGACGACCCGCAGCGTGCGCTGCGGTGCGCTCTCGGGATGCAGCGCGCGTTCGCCGACCATGCCGCCCGGATCAAGCGCGACCGCGGGATCGAGCTCGGCCTGCGCATCGGCGTCCACACCGGGCTCGTCGTCGCCGGGCACGTGCGCTCCGCCGCGGAGTACGGCGTCATGGGCGATACCGTCAACACGGCCGCGCGCCTCGAGGCCGCGGCGGCGCCCGGCGAGACCTTCGTCACGGAGGAGACCTTCCGGCTGACGCATCGCGAGTTCTCGTTCCGCGAGGTCGGACCGATGCAGCTCCGCGGCAAAGAGCGGCCGATCATGGCGTACGCGCTGGGAGGCGAGCGCGGCGAGGACCGCCTTCGGATCGAGGTCAGCGCTCCGCTCGTCGGGCGCTGGATGGAGCTGTCGCGGCTCGACCTCGCGTTCCAGTCCGCGCGTGCCGGTCGCACCGAGGTCGTCGTCCTCACCGGCGAGCCGGGGATCGGCAAGAGCCGCCTCGTCTCGGAGTTCCTCGGCCTCGCCGTGCCCGACGACGGGACGGCAAGCGCGGCGGACGACGCCCCGCGCGTCATGCGCTGGACCTTCTCGCGCGTCAACCAGCGCTCGTACGCCGGCTTCATCGAGCCGATCCTGGTGGAGCTCGGGATCGAGCCGTCGGCGGCCGATGCGGTCGATCGGCTCGAAGCGGCGGTCCGCGGCCTCGGCTTCGCGCAGCCGGCGGCCGTCGCGCCGCTCCTCGCGCAGTTCCTCCACCTCCCGGGCGTCGGTGAGGTCGCGGAAGGCTCCGATGAGCGGCAGCGCTCGATGTACATCGCGATCTACGACCTGCTCTCGGCGCTCGCGCGCACGCGGCCGATCCTCTACGTCCTCGAGGACCTCCACTACGCCGACTCCGCGTCGCTCGAGCTGCTCGCCTTCGTGACCGAGCGCGCGACCGGCGCGCCGATGCTCTTCCTCCTTGCCGCTCGCCCGGCCGCGGTGGAGATCCGCGCGCGTCGCGCGAACCTCACGCAGCTCGTCCTCCAGCCGCTATCCGACGAGGAGGCGGCGCGGATCGTCGAGACGATCGTCCCCGTCCCCGACCACGTGCGTGACCGGATCGTCGCGCGCGCCGGAGGGAACCCCTTCTTCATCGAGGAGTCCATCCGCTCGCTCATCGAGTCGGGCGTCGTCGAGCGGGACGACGCGGGCGCGTGGCGGCTCGCGCGAGTGCCCCAGGGCCTCGAGGTGCCCGCGACGCTCCACGCGGTCGTCGCCGCTCGGATCGACCGGCTTCCCGCGCCCGCCAAGGAGGCGATCCAGCTCGCGTCGGTCATCGGAGTGCGCTTCGGCGACCGCGTCCTGCGAGCGGCCGGCGGCAGCCGCGTCGCCGACGCCGTCGATCAGCTCATCGGCGCCGACCTCATCGTCGACGCGGCGCCCAGCGAGCGGCGCGAGGGGCGCTACCGGTTCAAGCACGCGATCACGCAGGAGGTCGCGTACAACACGCTGCTCGTGCGGCGGCGCGTCGAGCTCCACCGCGTCGTCGCCGAAGCGATGGAGCGCGTGCTCTCGGGCGAGCTTCGCGAGTTCTACGGCGCGCTCGCGCACCACTACCTCCTCGGCGAGGTGCCCGCGAAGGCGGCCGAGTACGCCTGGCGCGCCGCGCAGCGCGCACTCTCGATCCACGCCTACGTCGAGGTCATCCGCTTCGCGGAGCAGGCGCTCGAGCTCTTCGAGCAGATGGGCGACACGGAGCGCGCGGTCGAAGCGCTCTACGTCCTCGCGCGCATCCGCCGGTACCGCGGCGAGAACGAGGGCGCGCTCGCCGCGTACCAGCGCGCCCTCACGCTCCTCGAGGAGCGGACACCCGACGACCGTGACCGGATCGCCAGCGCGATCGCGCACATGGCCGAGCTGTGCACGCGCTGGGACGCGAAGCACCCTGACCTCGAGGGCCTCATCGCCCGCGGACTCGCGATCGTGGGCGAGGAGCCCTCGCGCGAGCGCGTCCTCCTCCTCGCCGCGCGCGCGTTCATGCCCCGGCGCGCGCCGCGCGCGACGGTGGAGGACTGGGGGTCGTCGCTCGCGACGGCGCAGGAGGCGCTCGCCATCGCGGAAGAGCTCGGTCTCCTCCGCGAGGTGTCCCTCTGCCTGGACGCCGTCGGGTATGCGTACCGCGAGCTCGGGCGCTTCCGCGACGCGTACGCCGTCAACCAGCGGCGGCTGCCGATCGCCGAGTCGCTGCAGGACAACGACGAGCTCATCGACGCGCACAACATGTGCGCCGGCGCGGCGACCGTGCTCGGCGACCTCGACGACGCGATCGAGCACGCGTCCCGCGCGCGGCAGCTGGCCGTCGCGACCGAGAAGTCGCGCCTCGGCCTCTCCGCGCTGCAGTACGAGGCGACGGCGCGACTCCTCGCCGGGCGATCGGAGGACACGCTCGCGACCGTCGCACTGCGCGAGCAGCTCGACGCGCGGGACGCGAAGGCAGGGCTTCAGCTGCTCGTGCTCGGCGCGGCCGCGGCGGCGGCGCTGGCGTCCCCCGTCGAGTCGGCGCTCCTCGACGAGATCACCCGCGCGGAAGCGGGACCGCGGGTCATCGCGAGCGCCGAGCTCTTCAGCGCGATCTGGGGGCAGCGTCGCAGCGAGAGCGCCTACCACTCCGCGCGGAGCGCCGGCGTTCCGCACGACATCTCGGACCTCGTGCTCTTCGGACCGCTCATGGTCGTGACGGCCGCCCGGTGGGGGATCGAGGATCCCGCGCTCGAGGAGAGAGTGTCCGACGCCGTCGACCGCACCGGGCACTCGCGCGGGCGGGCCCTCCTCGTCCAGGCCCAGGCCCTTCGCGCGCTCGCGCGCGGCGAGCACGCCAAGGCGGCGGCGCTGCTCCTCGACGCCGTCCAGGCCTTCGCCACGCTCCGCCTCGACCACGAACGCGCGGTGGCGCTTCGAGACCGCGCCCGCGCTCTCTCGGCCGGACGCGACGAGGCCGGAGCGCGCGCCGACCTCGACGAGGCGCGCCGCGTCGCGGAGCGCTTGCACGCCGCCGCGCTGCTCGCGACGCTGGACGTGGACGCGGTCCGCGCCTGAGCGGCGCCGCGCGCGCGGATCCCCACGCGGAACGTCACGTGGGAACGGACCGAAGGCTCGTGCGCAGCGCGGAGCGCGCGGCGTTGTAGCCGCACATGCCATGGACGCCGCCGCCGGGCGGCGTCGCCGCGGAGCACAGGAAGATCGCCCGGTCCGGCGTCGCGTACGGATCGGGCGAGAGGACCGGGCGCGCGAAGAGCTGCAGCCCGTCGTGCGCGCCCATCGAGATGTCGCCCCCCACGTAGGCGGCGTCGTGCGCCTCTACGGCGCGCGTGTCCATCGCGTGACGCGCGAGCACGCGCTCGCGGAAGCCGGGCGCGAAGCGCTCGACCTGCGCCTCGATCCGCTCCGTCATGTCGACCGTCGATCCGTTCGGGACGTGGCAGTACG
>JAJYLV010000117.1 GCA_021787445.1 Chloroflexota bacterium
GGAACAGGGGCAGCTTCGTCCCGTCGCGCACGGGAGTGAAGGCGACCTCGACGGGGAGACCCACCCGGACGTCCTCGGGGCGGACGTCGGTCAGGCGCGTCGTGAAGCGGACGCCGTCCTCGATCTCCACGATCGCGACCACGTACGGGAGCGACGAGCGGAACGCGGGGTGATACGAGCGCTGGAACGTGACGAACGAGAAGACCGTGCCGCGCCCGCTGACGCGGTCCCAGCTCCACTCGCGCGACCAGCAGCGCGGGCAGCGGAGAGCGGGCGGGAAGAACAGCTTGCCGTCGCGGGCGCAGCGCTGGAAGCGGAGCTCCCCCTCCTGCACCGCGGCCCAGAACGGCTCGGACTCGACGCTGGGGCGGGGGAGAGGCGGCGGCGCGACCGTCGTGCTCATGCTCGGGCGAGGACCAGCGAGCTGTGGCAGACGGTGTGTCCGCCGTGCCCGCTCACGAGCGCAACGTCGGCGCGCGGCGCCTGCCGCTCCGGCGGCAGCTCGCCGCGCACCTGACGCACGCCCTCGAGGATCTGGAGCATCCCTTCGCAGTGTCCCTCCGAGAGCTGCCCGCCCGACGTGTTCGTCGGCAGCGCCCCGTCGAGCCGCAGCGCCCCGGACGCGGCGAACGGCCCGCCCTCGCCCTTGGCGCAGAAGCCGTAGTCCTCGAGCTGCACTATCGCCATGTAGGTGAAGCAGTCGTAGAGCTGCGCGGTGCCGACGTCCTTCGGCCCGAGGCCGGCCATCGCGTACGCCTTCTCGCCGCTCCTCTTCGCCGCCGTCGTCGTCATGTGCTCGTCCGCGGCCCAGCCGCGCAGGTTGTTGAACGTGCCGAAGCCGCGGATGGCCGCGGGGCGATGCCGCAGCGTGCGAGCGCGCTCCATGCTCGTGACGACGACGGCGCCGGCGGCGTCGACGGGGACGCTGCAGTCGAAGAGCCCGAACGGCTCGACGACCCGCCGCGCCCCGAGGTACTCGTCCATCGTGAGCGGATCGCGCAGGTACGCCTCGGGATTGCGCGAGGCGTGCTCGCGGAACGCGAGCGCGACGGCCCCGAGCTGCTCCTGCGTCGTTCCGTAGCGCGCCATGTGCCGGCGCGCGCCGAAGGCGTGCTGCGCGGTGGCACCGAAGAGCCCGAACTCCGGCCCGAATTCGCTCGCGTTCTGCTCGTCGGGGACGAGCGAGACGGCCTCGCGCTTCTCCTCGGAGCGGTGCGTCCGCGACCAGCTGTCGCGTCCGTAGCCGCACACGACCACGTCGCACAGCCCGGCGTCGATGGCCATGACGGCGAGGATGACCGAGAGGATCTGGCTAGCGCCGCCGTTGTCGACGGTCGTGCTGAACTCGGCGTCGATGCCGAGGAGCTGCCCGACGCGCTGGTGGTGCGTGTAGACGTCGTCGGGGCCCCGGCACACGATGCCGTCGACGTCGTCCTTGCGCAGCCCCGCGTCCTCGACGGCGTTCGCCATCGCCTCGACGAGAAGGCTGAGCGCGCTCGAGCCGGGGACCTTGCCGATCTTGCTGTGGCCGATGCCGGCGATCGCGTAGCGGTCGCGCAGCCGCCGTGCCCTCTCGGGGTCGTTCACCTACCGAGGGCCGGGCGCGACCAGGATCTCGTCGCGCGGCCAGTGGTCGATGAGCTCGGCGCCGTCCTTCGTCACGACGACCGCGTCCTCGAGGCGCACGCCGCCGTAGCCCGGCTCGCCTTCGCGGCCCTCGATGGCGATCGTCATCCCTTCCTCGAAGGGGTAGGGGTGGTCGAGGGACCACTGCCGGTTGATGATCGGATAGCCGTACGCGTGGAGGCCGATGCCGTGCCCGATCTCGAGCGTGAGGAGCTCGGCCTCGTCCGTGTAGCCCCATGTGCTCGCCGGCGGGAACCGCAGCGCCGCGTCCGCCGTCGTCTTGCCCGGCTTGATCTCGTCGATGACGCGGCTGATCCGGTCGACGAGCCTCTTGTACCAGTCCTTCACCTTCGGCTCCGGCTCTCGCCCGACCGAGAAGGTGCGGTAGTAGCAGGTCTTGTAGCCCATGTAGCCGAGGCTGCAGAAGGAGGCGTACGCGAGGTCGCCGTGGTTGAGGATCCGCCCCGTCCGCTCGAACGCCCGGTCGAACGACGTCGGCCCGGTCCGGAAGTGCATCGCCGGGACCTCGTCCGCGCCGTTCGCCCACGCCGCCGCTTTCGCCGCCTCGGATGCCTCGGTATCGCGCGCGCCCGGCCGCAGCTTCTCCCAGGCCGCGTACCACGAGGCGTCGGTGATGGCGAAGGCCATCTTCAGGCAGTTGATCTCGTCGATCGTCTTCGTCTTCGTCGCCTCGAGCATGAGCGAGGCGCCGTCGGCGGTCTTCACCCCGGCGTCGGCGAGCGCGCGCTGGCCGCGCGCGTCGATGCCCGTCACCGCGAGCGGCTCCTTGGCGACGCCGCGCTCGCTGAGCGCGGCGACGATGCCGTCGGCGAACTTCTTCGCCTCCTCCGCCGCCGCGTCGGGTCCCAGCCCGCCGCCCCCGGAGAGCCACGCGCGCGCTTGGCGCCACTCCGTGATCCACGGCACCTCGGGTGGGTAGAAGTGGATCCATCCGGCGTGGTGGAACACGATCGGATCGCCCTCGGCGAAGAAGAGGACGTACCACAGCTGCGGCTGGAACTCAGGGCCGCGCAGGCCGGTGAGGTAGCGGGTGTTGGCGGGCCCGGCGGCGAGGAGGGCGGGGATGCCGCGCGAGCGGAGGACGGCGCGCGCCTTGTCGGCGCGCTCTCGCCGCATCCGCTCGACGTTGATCCGTTCCTGCCAGTCCACGATGGACGTGCCGAACGTCAGCCCCTTCGCCATCCTCACCATCGAGGCATCCTCCCCGCGAGCGATCTAGCCGCCGAGCTTGGAGATGAAGCCGCTGGCCTTGAGCGTGTTCAGGTAGCTGTCGTCGTAGAACTTCTTCGGGTCCGCCCCCTTGGCCTCGGGCCGCAGGACCGCGAGCTGGTCGATGACCGTCTGCAGCGCCTTCTGGGTCGGGAACGGCGGCCACGCGAGGTACTTCTTCGCGAAGTCGCTGTACGTCTCCTCCAGCTGGGCCGGGTCCTTGAGCTTCGTGTGCGTCGTGATGACCTGCTTCCCGAACGTCGCGTCGGTGCGGAAGCGGTGCTCGCCCTCGAGCAGCGCCCTCAGCAAGTTCAGGATGAGGTCATGGTTCTTCTCGCCGAATGCACGCGAGATGATGACGCCGTTGTAGACGTACTCGACGCCGAGCGATCCGACGTCCACGAGCTCCTTCATGCCGAGGTTGCGGGCGATGAGCGTCTCGGGCGGGCTCAGCGACCCGGCCTCGATCTGCCCCGCCTTCAGCGCCGCGACGGTCTGGTTCAGGCCGCCGGTCTGGATCCACTGGACGTCCTTCTGCGTGAGCCCTCCGGACTTGAGGGCGATCTGCGCCGCCGTGTCGGACGCCGTCCCGAGGCGCGTCACGCCGACCTTCTTGCCCCGGAGCTGCGCGACGCTCGTGACGCTCGGCTGCACGTAGAGCGAGTTCGGGAACGTCCCGACGCTCGTCGCGATGACCGTCAGATCCGCGTTGCCCTTGAGGTCCGCACCGACCACCGCCGTGCCGCTGAGACCGCAGTTGATGGGGACCTGGCCCGACAGGAGCGCCGCGACGGCCTGCGTGCTGTCGGCGATCCCGTCGAGCGTCGCCTCGATGCCGTACTTCGTGAAGAAGCCCCCGTCGTACGCCGACCACACGACGGAGTTCGCCGCGCTGACGCTGACGTAGCCGATGGTCTCCTTCGTCGGCGTCGGTGTCGCGGTCGCCACGGCCTTGGCTGATGCCGACGCGATCGCCGCCGTTGCCTTCGCGGCCGGCGCCGCCGCACCTCCGCACGCCGCGATGAGCCCACCCGCCATGACAGCGCCGGACCGGATCAACAGCTCACGCCGTTTCATGATCCATCTCCCTCGCCCTATTGAGCCCGGTCTGGATCATACGCCCGGGACGGTGTCTCGATGACCTTCTCCGATGCGAGGTGCTCGATCTCCGCTTCGCTGTACCCGAGCTCCCGGAGCAGCGGAAGGGTGTGCTCGCCGAGGAGGGGCGGCGGACCGGCGCGGTCCGCGCCGAGGGACACCGCGCTCCCGACGAGCCGCATCGGTCCGAGCGTCGGGTGGACGAGATCCCGCACCATGCCGAGCGCGCGGACCTGCGGGTCGGCGAATACCTCGTCCATGCGCAGGATGGGCGCGGCCGGGACGTCCGCGGCCTGGAGCGCCGCGACCCACTCGTCGCGCGGCCGGGTGGCGAAGGTCTCGGCCAGTGCCCGCTTCAGGTCGTCGTAGCTCTTCACGCGCCCTTTGCGGTCCGCGAAACGCGGATCGGCGCGCAGGTCCGCGCGTCCGATCGCCGTCGTGAGACCCTCCCAGAACTTCGGCGGCGACGAGAGGTGGACGACGAACGGCTTCCCGTCCGACGCCGTGAACGCGTAGACCTGCGCCAGGCGCGCACGCGAGCCGCGCGACGGGGTCTCCCCGCCGTCGGCGAGGAAGCGCGCCGCGTTCTCCGCGAGGAAGGCCGTCGTCGCCTGCAGGAGCGATGTCTCCACCTTCCGGCCGCGACCGGTGCGCTCGCGCCCCACGAGCGCGCCGAGGATCCCGTACGCCGCGAAGACGCCGGTCATGTGATCCGAGAGTGAGACGCCCATCGGCTGCGGATGGTCGAGATCGGTGAGGAGGCCGAGGAGCCCCGAGAGCGCTTGTCCGATGGTGTCGTACCCGGGACGGTCGCGATACGGGCCCTGCGAGCCGAAGCCGGAGATCGAGCAGTACACGAGGCGGGCATTGATCGCGCTGAGGTCGTCATAGCCGAGACCGAGGCGCTCCGCCGCACCGGGGCGGTAGTTCTCGATGAAGACGTCCGCGTTCCGGGCGAGGCGGACGACGATCTCGCGTCCCTGTGGCGATCGCAGGTCGGCGGCGATGCTGCGCTTCGAGTAGTTCACGCCGCGGAACGTCGGTGCGATGCCCATCTCGCCCCAGCTGCGGAAGGGATCCCCCTGGCCGAGCGGCTCCACCTTCACGACGTCCGCGCCCATGTCGGCGAGGAGCGCGGCGGCGTAGGGCCCGGTCACGTAGCTCGCGGCCTCGACGACGGTGAAGCCGTCGAGAGGCCCGGTCAGGCCGGCTGGGCGATCCGGATGTCCCACACGTCCTCGTCACCGCCGAGCGACGGGCAGTACACGTCGACCTGCAGGAGCGTCGCGCAGCCCGGGCACGCGTACTCGCGGTACACGCCGAGGTAGGGCTTTCCGTCGGGCATCGGACGGCCCGCGAGCTCCGCGAGGTCGCGGTCGCGCCGCAGCGCGAAGCGCTTGTAGTTCGCCCCCGACGGGCAGAGGGCGTGGCCGCAGCGGATGCAGCGGACGGCGGACTCGGCCGCGTCGCCCCGCGCGACCTCCAGGTATTCATGGGGCCGCAGCGTCCGCGTCCACTTCGTCGAGCGGAACGCCGGCGCCTTCTCGCTCGCGCGGCCGCTCCGGCGGTCGGCGCGGATCTGCCCGCGGCGCTTCTCCGTCGCCGCGGCGTCGAGCTGCCCGCCGTCGCCGACGACGACGCCGTGCACCAGGTCGGCGGTGCGCCGCGTGACGAGGCCGTCGCGCACGTCGCGCGCGACGCGCTCGGGCTCGCGGTCCAGAGGGTCCCCGTACCCGCCGCCGCCCTGCACGAAGTCGGCGACCCACCAGCCCTCCGGAAGGGCGAGGCGGTTCGGCGCCACCGCCGGGGCGGAGATCTTGGCGCGGCCGGAGCCGAGGAGATCCTCGGCGCCCGTGGGGTATGCATCCTCGCCGTTGACGCTCCCGGCGGGACCCTCCTGAGGCTCCAAGAGCGCGCGGATCCCGCCGGTGCCGGCGGGATAGCCGCCGAACAGGCCGAATCCGCCGTGCGGCATGCCGCCGTAGGGCTTGTAGTCGCTCGTCACGTCCTTCGATCCGCGGATCTTGTACAGGCGCTCGCTCCCGTTCCCGCCGTTCCAGCGCCCCGCGCCGCCGCCGTCCGGGAGGTGGCGCCGCGTGTAGTAGGTGAACGGGTACTGCA
>JAJYLV010000118.1 GCA_021787445.1 Chloroflexota bacterium
ATCCCGCAGCCGAGGTCGACGAGGACGCCCGCACGTCCGTGCATGCACGCGCGCCGGACGAGCCGCCGCAGGGTGCCCGCCGTGTCGATGGCGACGATGTCGTAGACCTTGCTCTCGAACTCGGGAGCGATGCGATCCCATTGACGACTGTCCATTCCCTATCCTCCTCGACGCGACCATATCGGTGCGCGCATGTCCATCGCAAGTGCGAAGGAGGACCGCCGCGAGCGAGCGGAGCGAGCGGCTGCACTGACGACGGCCGCCGAGAACGGCCGTCAGATGCTTTGCGTCCACCATGCACCTCTCGCCACCCACGTGCGGTCGAACGGAGCCGCGCGTCGACACGGCGACCCCCCTCGGCGTCCCGGAAGGACCGCCTCCCTCTCTTGACGCGCCGCTGTGAGCAGCGCCACATCTGGGCGGGCGGCGCGGCAGGACGCGCGGCGGGCCGGGAGGCGGGCGGGTCGGGGCCCTGCCCGACCCCGGGATGGAACGATCGGGCCGACCCGACTAGCGTTCCGGGCTGGTGACCGAAGGGACGCGACGGGGACGGCCGTGAACGACGAGGTCGGCAGCATCATCGCGTTCGCCGCCACCGCCCCCATGCTGCTGCTCCTCCTGGCCGTCTTCCGGGTCGTGCCCTGGACCAAGACGGGACCGTGGCGGACGGTGATCGCCCTCGCGGCCCTCGCCTCGAGCATGTTCATGCTCGCCGAGGTCGTCCTCCTCGCGCAGCCCGGGACGACCGGGCTCGACCCGCAGCATCAGCTTCCGCTGTTCCTGGCCCTCCTGTCGGCGTCCGCCGCCGCGACGCTGAGCTACCTCGAGGGCGCGCGCGCCACCGAGCGCGCGCGCCGGCTCGCCCTCACCGATCCCCTCACCGGTCTCCGGAACCGCCGTGCCTTCGAGGAGGCGCTCACGGTCGCGTATGAGCAGCGGCGGCCGTTCGCCGTCGTGTACATCGATCTCGACGGGTTCAAGGCGATCAACGACCGCTACGGGCACGACGCCGGCGACAAGGCCTTGCAACACGCCGCGGCGGCGCTGCTGCGGTCCGTGCGCGAGATCGATACGGCCGCCCGGCTGGGAGGCGACGAATTCGCGCTGCTGTTGGCGGGCGCGGACGAGCCGAGCGCCGAACGCGTGGCGCGCCGCGCCCTCGACGAGCTGCGCAGCGTGCCGCGCGACCATCCGGAGTGGAGCGGCCTGGACGCGTCGTTCGGGGTCGCGGCCGGCTCCGACGCACAGGACGCGCACGCGCTGCTCGATCGCGCCGACAAGGCCATGTACGCCGCGAAGCGCGCCGGCGGCGGCCGGATCTCGTTCGCGACACGTTCCTGATCGCCGCGAGGCGGCGTGCCGACCGTCAAGGACGGCCGTTCCCCATACCCCTATGCTTCGCTCCCGCACAGCAGTGCGGCCCGGTCGCCGGGCTGATCGGAAGTGGCCGTCGTGACGCGATCGACAGTGGACACCCGATGGCTCGAGCTCGCCGTCGTCATCCTGGCGGCGGCGTGGACGCTCCTCCACGTCGTTCTGTCCGCGCGAGGGAACACCGCGGACGACCGCTGGGGTCCCGCCCTGCTGGTCCTTTTCCTCATCGCCGTGGTCGTGGCCTTCGTCCACTACGCCGCGGAGCGACGGCGCCTCCAGGCCGTCACGACCGGCGAGCGGTTCCCGGAGCCCGCGATCACGCGGTTCTTCTTCGGCTCGGAAGGCTCGGCCACGATGTGGTTCGTCGTGCGGATGGCGACCGGTGCGGAGTGGACCCTCGCCGGCTGGGAAAAGGTGACCTCGCCGGCCTGGGGCGGCAGCGGCAAGGCCCTGCTCGGGTTCGTCGCGGGTGCGGTGGCCAAGGCGTCGGGGTCGAACCCGGCGGTCCAGGGCTGGTACGCGTCGTTCCTGCGCGATGTCGTCCAGCCGTTCGCGGGGCTCTTCTCTTTCGTCGTCACCTGGGGCGAGCTCGCGGTGGGCTTGGGCCTTCTTCTCGGAGTGCTCACCGGCATCGCCGCCGGCTTCGGCGTGCTCATGAACCTCAACTACCTGCTCGCGGGCACCGTCAGCGTCAATCCCATCATCGGCATGTTCGGCTTGTTCCTCTCCGCTTCCTGGCGCGTCTGTGGCTGGATCGGCCTCGACCGGTGGCTTCTCCCCGCGCTGGGGCTGCCCTGGCAGCCGGGGAGGCTCTTCGGGTCACGCGATGCCGGGGCGGACACCCGCGGCTGAAGGACGGCGCAGCCCCTCGATCCTCTTCGGGCTCGGCGTCTCCGCGGCTATCCCCCTCACGCGCCGAGCGTCGACCTCCACGTCGTGCTGACGTCGTCGCCGTGCGCCGAGGCGCCTCTCTAGAAGCTGATGACCGTGGCCCCCTCGAGGGCGTATCGGACGAACGCCTCGCGCGCGAACTCCATCTGGATCCCACGCGCCGCCAGCGCCTCGGTCGCGTGGGCGCCGACCGCATTGTTGAGGCACGTCTTCACTTGCACGCCCTCGGCGACGAGCTGGTCGATCTGGTCGTTGAACTCGCGTGCGGCGGGATCCATGAGCGCCTTCTCCGCCGGGCCGAAGACGTACACCTCGAGGTCCACGCCGCGCTCGCGCCGCACCTGCCGGATGCGCTCGCTGACGTGCGACCCGGCGCCCAGCGACGGCTCGTCGGCGTGGAAGATGTGGACGACGACCTTGGCCATGTGCGGACCTCCCTAGGCGAACGCCGCGGCGATCTTGTACGCGGTCATGACGACGATGAGCACGCCGAAGAGCTGCTTGAGCCGCAGCGCGGGCACGACACGGCTCGACAGCGTCGCGCCGCCGAACGCGCCGACGGCGCCGACCGCGAGAAGGGCGACGGTGAGCGAGGGGTCCCACACCGCGGTCGGCAGGTGCGGGATGAGCGCGGAGAACGAAGGCGGTGTCACGGCGAAGGCGTTGATCCCCGCCGCGCGCTTGGTCGGGAAGCCGGCGATGACGAGCGTCGGCATGAGGAGGAAGCCGGGGCCGACGCCGAGCAGACCGCTCAGCACCGAGATGGGCGCCGCGAGCACGAGCGCGGTGCGGAAGTCCTCCTCGCCCGGCCGTTCTCGCACCGGGCGGAAGAGGCGGTAGGCGAGGTAGATGACCGCCCCGAGATAGACCGCCCAGATGAGGAGAGGGTCGACGCGCTGCGCGGCGAGGGCCCCTAGCGGCGCGAAGAGGGTGGTGACGACGGCCAGCGGGATGGCCCTCGACCAGTCGAGATGGCCGCCGCGCCAGAAGCCGAGCGCCGCGAACAGCGCCGTGAGCCCGTTGAGGAGGAGGCTGAGGGGCTGCACCTGATGGACGAGATCGGGGAGGAAGAGCGCGAGGAAGGGGACCGCGGCGAACGCGACGCCCAGGCCGAGCATGCCCGACACGAAGCTCAGAACGAAGAGCCCGGCGACCATGACGGCCGTCATGGATGCCGGGTCCGTCCATCGACGTCCTTCGATCGATCCGTGCCTCGGACTCTCACCGGCGTGCGCCATCGGCGAGTGGGCCGATGGATCCATCTTTGGTGGTGCCGCTGTCGTTCGGACGCGGTCCGAAATGACCGTCTTCCCCTCATCCCCGGCCGTGCGGTCGCCGGAGCATGCACGAGACAGACCTGATCGGCGACGAAGCCCTCGCGCGCGCTGCCGGCTATGGATCGCGCTGCCGGCCAGCAGAGCGTCGGGAGGCGAAGGGCACATGCCCGGGTCCTGCCGGGACAGCTCCGCACGCGCGGCGTGGGTCCCATCCCGTACCTGCTATGGTCAGTGAGAGCGGTCACGAAGATCGCACCCATGCGGGTAGTCCGAGCGGAGCTTCTCCCTTCAGACCCCCACGTCGGTGAGCTCCGGGAACGGCCGGCTACACAACGAGGGAGGACCGCCTAATGCGAACGGCAGGCTTGCCGTGTCGGCGTGTCGGCTGCGACGAGGTCTTCCAGGTGGGGGATCAGAACTCGATGGAGGCTCTGCGGGCCGCGAGCGCCGCGCGGGACGAGCACGAGACGGCGACCCACGACTATCACCACATGAAGCTCGCGACCGAACGGGGCTACCGGCCGCTGCCGCGGACGAGAACGCCGCGATCGTCGGAGCGCGGCGGGTGATCGGCTGATGTCACGTCGTCGTGGA
The DNA here is from genome assembly GCA_021787445.1 of Chloroflexota bacterium. GTDB lineage: Bacteria > Chloroflexota > Limnocylindria > P2-11E > P2-11E > JACPOT01. Next base: position 4,137 of record JAJYLV010000118.1, read on the forward strand.
TCGCGTGCCAGGGTGAAAGCCGCCCGACGGCGAGCCCAGTCATCCGTCGCAAAGAACAAGGGCCAGCGCGACAAACGCACGGGCAAGCCGATCGCGCGCTCCTGATCGACGCGCGCGGGCCCACGAATGGTGGTGAATGGATATGGGCAGACGCAAGCGGGCGGGCTTCGGTGACGTGGTCACGACACACGCCGCGTTCGCGCGCCTCGAAGCACGCTGCCCTGCCTGTCATCGTCCGATCGGTCCGTCGGATGCGCCGACCATGGTGCGCTCGCTCGGCGGCGGGGCGGCCCGTCTCGCGACGATGCGCTGCCGAAGGTGCAGCGCGATGCTGACCCTCCGGTTCGATGACGCTGGCGACAGCGTCGCGCCATGAAGATGGGGTGGATCGGCTGCGGTCGCCTGCGCCTGCAACGCCGGGCCGGTCCCGCCGCTCCGTTCTACTGGCGGAGGTAGAAGGCCGCCAGCAGCTCCACCGTCTCATCGGGCCGCTCCCACGGGAAGAGGTGGTGTGCGCCGTCGATCGTGAGCAGCTCCGCTCCCGGGATCGCGCGCGCCAGGGCGCGTGAGGTCTCGATGTGATCGGAGCCGCCGCTCTCGCCCTCGTGGTCATCGCTTCCGACGACGACACGTGTGGGAACGCGGATCTCTCCGAGCCGCGCGCGAGCGTCGTGCGTCCCGCGCGCGATGACGTGCCGCAGATAGGTGCGGAGCGGCGGCTTGCGGCGGTCGATCGCGTCGGCGAGCGCCCGCACCTTCTCCGGGTGGCGCTCCCGGAACGCCCGCGTGAATGGGAAGTCCGAAGCGGTCAGGTGCTTCAGCCAGTAGTCGTCGTCGTAGCCGTCCTCGATGAGGCGGAGCGCGAGCTTGAGTGGGATGCCTGAGCCGGGCCCTCGCGCGCTCGAGGCCCCGAGGACGAGGCTGCGGACATCGTGCGGCGCGTCGAGCGCCATCATCTGGGCGATCTGACCGCCCGTCGAGAAGCCGAAGAGGTGCGCGGGGACGGCGTCGGCGGCGCGCAGCAGCCCGAGCGCATCGCTCGCGAGCAGCGTCGTGGTGTACGCGCCATCGTCGTGCGATGAGAGGCCGATGCCGCGCTGGTCGTACGTGATGACGTGGAAGCGGTCCCGCAGCCGCGGCACGAGCGCGTCGTCCCAGACGCTCCCCGGCCACGCGGTGGGCGGCATGAGGAGGAGCGGCGGACCCGAGCCGTGCTCCTCGACGTGGATGTCGATGTCATTCACGTGAACGGTCGGCACCGCGGCAGCGTATGCGAGCGAACGGGTGATGTGCCACGTCGCGGTGCTCTCCGCTGTGCGGAGGCGGCCAGCGGCGGGGATCCGGACCCGTGACCTTCTCCTCGAGAACGACGGGTCGAAGGGAAGCGACCTAGTGCGGGACAGGCAGAAGGTGTTCGAGCGACCGTCGGTGCGTCCGCGCGGCGACCGTCAGCTCGGGCAGCAGTGCCTGAGCCGCCACGATGTTCGACTCCGCGCCCGAGTGCTGGTTGAGGACCCCGGCGTCGATGCCGTCGTGCACCCTCCCGGCCGCGCGGTCATACACCGCCTGACCCGCCGCGTTGCGCTCGTGGAACCACGCCCGGGCCCGCTCGGCGAGCCGCGCGAACCGAGGCTCGCCCGTGGCGGCCGCGATGCGCTCGACACCGAACACCGCTGAGGCGACACCGTACGGCTGCACGGTCGGAAGATCGAAGCCGGCGTCGATGAGCGGCGCGAGGTAGCGGAGGGCGCTCTCCCGTGCCACGTCGATCAGCTCGTCACGGCCGAGGAAGGCGCCGGCCTCCGCGAGCGCGCCCTCCTGCACGTGCCCCCACAGGTGCGGCTCGGTCTGGTCCGGGTC
>JAJYLV010000119.1 GCA_021787445.1 Chloroflexota bacterium
CACTTCCGCATCGCCCTCGCCTCGGCGATGGCGCGCCTCGCGGATGCGCGCGGACGCACGCGCGAGCTGCCCGCGCTCGTCGAAGGGACGCGCGGCGAGGTCGCGTCGCCGCCGCGCGTGCTCTACGACGCGGTCGTCGACCTCGCGGCCATCGACCGCCTCATCGCGTTCATGCGCGCCGAGGGCACGCTCGTGCGGGGCGCGGCCACCCTGCACGTCGAGCGAGGCGTCGTGGCGCGCGCCCGCTCCTGGCTACCGGGAGGCGGCCCCGGCGACCTCGCGTGACCCCGACGCCGGCGCGCCCTCGAGGTACACGACGCTGTCGTACCCGAGGAGCTTGAACATCCGGTTCTGCGCCGAGAGGAAGAGGAGCGGCTCGGTCCCGTCGTTCCAGTGCTGGTGCACGGTGTTCTGCGGGATGTAGAGCGCGTCGCCCGGCCCGAACTCCCAGCGTGAGGGCTTCGTCGCGATGCGCGCGTAGTACTTGTCGTCGATCTCGGCCTCGACGTCCCAGTGCAGGCTGTGGCCCTTTCCCGAGATGACGTACACGAACTCGTCGGCCATGTGCCAGTGCTTCGCCGAGCGCGAGCCCGGAGCGATCTCCTGCTGCAGGACGTCGACGCTGTGCGCGCGGACGTCGCTGCGCGACGGCGCGCTGAGGACGCGGACGCGTCCGTCGCGCGTGTCCTCCCAGCGCGTGTCCGCCGGCTTCACGACCTTCTTCTTCGACTCCACTCCCGGCGTCCACAGCCGCGACCAGTCCTCGCGCGGGCCGACGCCCTCCGGCGCGGGCCCCTTCCGGCCCTGCTGGATGAGCCCGAGGTACATCCACTCCGCCTTCGCCTTGATCACGAGCGCGAGCGCCTTCTCCGTCGTGCTCGCGTTGAAGTGCTGATGGTGGGAGTCGTTGTGCACGACGACGAGGTCGTCCTTTTCCCAGTCGTAGCGCTTGCCGTCGTGGATCTCGTAGCCCTTGCCCTCGAGGATGTAGAAGAGGGCCTCGTTCTGATGCCCGTGGCCGTGATTGCGTCCGCCCGGCATCAGCTCGACGAAGTGCGACTGCAGGGTCTGCGTGAGGAACGGCTCGTCCCCCGGACCGAGGACCCACCACGTGCGCGAGAGGTCGGGCTCATCCCCCGAGTGCGCGACGCTGGCGTCGTCGGTGACGGTGCCCGCGCGACGCACCCGCGGCGCGGCACGCTGGCGGCGCCGCTGCTCGCCGAGCCCGTAGTGCTCGGACGTGATGCCCCTGAGGAAGACCCTGCCTTCGCCGTCAGCCATGTCGCCCTCCTATGTGATGTCGAGCCGCCGCCGAGGCCAAAGGTATAACAGTCGGACCGATCGGGGGACGGATGCGAGAGGCGCCGTCAGGCCTCTGCCGGGGCGCGGCCGAGGAGCGCCTGCAAGGTCGCCACGAGGACCACGAGCGCGACGACGAGGATGACCGAGAGGGCGGCGATGACCGTGTACTCGCCGGCGTCCTGCAGCTCGAAGATGCGGATGGCGAGCACCTCGCTCTTCGTCGAGTACAGGAGGATGCTCGCGCCCAGCTCGCGCAGCGACACGATGAACACGTAGATCCAGCCCGCGAGGAGGGACGGGCGCAGCAGCGGCAGGGTCACCCGCCGCAGCGTCCCCAGCCACGTCGCGCCGGCCACCTGCGCGGCCTCCTCGAGCTCGGCCTGGAGGCGGACGAGGGATGACGTGACGGTGCGGATCCCGTAGGGCAGGAAGTTCGTCGTGTAGGCGACGAGGAGGATCCACATCGTGCCATAGATGGGGATGGGGAGCGTGAAGTACACCCAGAGAAGACTGACGCCGAGGACGATCCCCGGGATGGTCAGGGGGATGAAGGCCATGACGTCGAGCACCACGCGGGCGCGCGAGCGGCCGCGCACCGTGATCCAGCCGATCACGCTCGTGAGGAGGATGACGACCGTCGCGGCGCCGACGCCGAGCTCCACGCTGTTGACGAGCGAGGCGCGCGTGAGGTCGTCGTGCAGCACGAAGAGGTAGTTCGAGAGGGTGAGCTGGCGCAAGGCGGTGACGGTGGGCACGGAGTAGTAGGAGAGGACGCTCGACCAGAGCAGGACGAGGAACGGCAGGACGACCGCGAACAGACCGTAGGCCGCGAGCAGCGCGATCGCGAGGATCCGATACGGACCGAGCTCCATCCGGTGCGGCCGATAGGCCTTTCCGCTGACCGTCGCGTAGCTCTCGGCCCGGCGCGTCAGCCGGCGCTGCACGAGCACCCCGGCGGTCGCGATGACGAGGAGCACGATGGCGAACGCCGCGGACAGCCCGAACTCCGGCGGGTAGCTGGCGAGGGCGAGGTAGATGCGCGAGGTATAGACGTAGATCTGGGCCGGCAGCCCGATGATCGCGGGGACGTCGAACCCCTGCAGCGTCCGCACGAAGAGCAGCAAGAGCACCGAGCTCGTGACCGGCAGCAGCAGAGGCAGGTGCACCCGCCGCACCGTCGTCCACATGCTGGCCCCCGACATGCCCGCGGCCTCCTCGAGCGACGGGTCCATCGAGCGGAACGCCGCGCCGGCGAGCACGAAGGCCAGGGGCGCCTCGTGCAGCGCCTCGACCCAGATCATCCCCGGCAGGCTGTAGATGGAAAGGGAGGTGCCGAAGAGCGCACGCAGCGGGAGGTTGAGCCACCCGATCGTCGGACTGAGCAGGAAGATCCAGGCGATGGCGTTGACGATCCCGGGGACGATGAGAGGCACGAGGGCGACCCCGTACCAGAGTGGACGCATTGGGACGTCGGTCCGCTCCACGACCCAGGCCATGGCCGCGCCGATGACGAGCGACCCGAGGGCCGACGCCGCCGCGAACACGATGGTCGTCCCCAAGAGCCCGACACCCACCTTGTCGGTCAGCACACGCGCGTAGTGCGCGAAGGTGAAGCCGCCTTGAAGGACCTGTCCGGACGGCGACACGCTGCCCAGGACCAGGAACATCAGCGGGACGACGGTGAGATACGCGAGGAGCAAGACCGACCCGCCGAGCACGACCGCGTCGAGCCGGGGCCACCGCCACCCGGCTCGACGCGCGCTGATCGTGCCCGTCAGGGACGCCACTCCGCTACTGGATGCCGAACGTCTGATCCCAGAACTTGGTGTCCGCGTTGGACTCGGCCGCCCACTTCGGGCTGATGTAGTACTTGGGCGCGAAGTCGTTGATGCCGGGGTACTTCGGCTTCACCTTCGTCGACGAGGGGACGCGACCCCGGGAGGCGATGGCCTGCTGCCCGCTCGGCGACGCCAGCCACTCGATGAAGAGCTTCGCCGCGCTCGGGTGCGGCGGCTTCTGAGCGAGCGCGGTGAGCACGGGGTCGGTGATGATCGGGTTCGTGTGGACCCAGTCGATGGGCGCCTTCTTGTCGTACTTGAGCTTCGTCAGCTCGTGGCCGTGGTTCATGAACGTGGCCCAGAACTCACCGGCCGCCAGCAGGTCGGCCATTGCCGTGTGGCCCGAGCGCATGCTCGGATGGTTCGCCGCGAGGCACTTGACGATCTGCTGCGCCTTGTCCTTGCCGTACAGGTGGATGAACGCCGTGTACATCACGCTGTCGCCGACCTCGACCGCGAAGTGACCGCTGTACTGCGGCTTGCACAAGTCCGTCCACGTCGTGATCTCGCCCGGCTTGATCTTGGTCGTGTTGATGCCCGGCAGCTCGTTGTTCTCGCGGTCGGCGAACCAGAGGTGCTTCTCGTCGTCCCGAGCGCCCGCCTGGTAGTCGTTCCACGACGCGTTCTGGTAGGGCTGGGTGTAGCCCTGGTCGATCAGATACAGCGCGTCGAAGGAGGACGTCTCGATGACGTCGACGAGGTTCTGCCCCGCCTTCTTCTCGGCAACGACCTTCGCCACCAGCTTGGTGCTGTCGAGCCGGGTCTCGTCCACGGTGATGCCCGGGAACTGCTTGGTGAATGCCGGCAGGATGACCTTGGCGTCGCCCGTGTTCATCGACGAGTAGAAGGCGACGGTCTTCTCGCCGTCGGCCTTGGCGGCGGCGTACAGGGTGGCCATCACCTGATCCGCGCTCTGCGGCGCGCCGCCGCTGCTCGCGCTCGCCGCCGCGCTCGGCGCCGCGCTCGGCGACGGATTGGCCGCGGGCGCCGCGCCCCCACATGCGCTGGCCACGACCAGCCCCCCCGCGATGACGGATGCGAACAGAGACCGCATCTCCCTATCTCCCTGGCCGGGCGCTCGATTATCGGAACGCGGGCGTCCGGCCGAGCGCATCGGCGGCGTCCCGACGGCAAAGCCTCTGTCGGTCGGTCCCCGAGCGAACGCGCCAAGGGTTATACCATTCGACCTTCCCTACCGATAGGGGGTCCGGCGGGGCCGAGTGACGAGATCGTCAATGTCGTGGTCGTCCGTACGTACATCTGTGACGAGATACGTCCGTTACGACCGCGGAACGCGCCTCCGGGCTCCGCCAGGCCCGCGGCCGCCGCGGGCCGCCCGAACAGCGGCGCCGGGTCGCCGCCGCGCCGGCGACGCGTCGTTCGATCGGGCCTGCTCCGCGTACACACGCGCCTCGAAGCCGTCGAGGAGGCGCCGTGAGCGGCGAAGCCACGTCTCGGCCTCCTTGCGGTCGGGCACCGAGAACCAGTCCCGGCGTCGGACGCGCTCGAACCAGTCCACGATCTTGTCGTACTCGGCGCGGATCTCCTCCGCCTCCTCGTAGGTGAAGTTCTTCCGGAAGGTCTCGAACTCGATCTCCTTCTGGAAGTTGACCTCGCAGTTCTCGACGATCTCCTGGTAGTGCCGCGAGGTCTGGTCCACGAACTGGGCGACGATCTTGCGCTCCTCTTCGGGGCCCGGTCGCGGCACGGGCAGCAGGTGGTACTCGCCCTTCGACTGCGCGATCCGCACGAGGACGGTCTCGAGCTCGGCGCGCACCTCGGGCATATCAGGGAAGACGCAGACCGACTGCTGGAGGTAGATCGCGCCGACCTTCTTGAGCTGCCGCCAGACGGCGACGCGCGCCGCCGCCGGCGTGGGCGGCACGCGGTAGACCAGCAGCAGGTAGCGGAACGCAGGTCGGCTCCGGCGTCCGCCCGAGCGGGCAGGCACGACCCCGAGTCTAGGGGCCGTCGCAGAGCCCCGTGTCGCCACCGCCGTGGCCTCTTACCCGCCCTGGGAACGAACGGCCGCGCGCCACTTGCATGATGTACAGATGTATCAGAGCATCATCTGTAGCTCCCAGGCTGAGCGACCCCGCCCCGGGGGCGGGCTGGACCGAGAAGCGAGCGGGAGGTGCTGAGCGACCGATGGTCATCACGTTCTCCATGAGCGCGCTGTTCCTCGTCACCGCATCGTTCCTCGCCTCCTCGGTCGAGATGGTGGAGGCGTCCACGATCGTTCTGGCCGTCGGCGTCAGCCGCGAGTGGCGCTCGACGTTGATCGGCGTCGGCTCGGCGCTGGTCGCCCTCGCCGCGATCGTGGCCGCACTGGGTCCGGCCCTGGCGCTGATCCCCATCGACGCGCTGCGGCTGTTCATCGGGGCTCTGCTCCTGATCTTCGGCCTGCAGTGGCTGCGCAAGGCGATCTTGCGCGCGAGCGGCCACAAGGCGCCGCACGACGAGGACGCGATCTACAAGCGAGAGCTGGCCGACGCGCGCTCGGCGCAGACCGAGCTTCGCGCCGGGATGGACTGGTACGCCTTCACGCTCTCGTTCAAGGGCGTGTTCCTCGAGGGCCTCGAGGTGATCTTCATCGTGCTGACGTTCGGCACCACGCAGGGAAGCATCCCGCTGGCCGCGCTGGGGGCGGCCGCGGCCGTGCTGCTCGTGGGGACGGCCGCGGTGATCGTCCACCAGCCGCTGAGCCGCGT
>JAJYLV010000021.1 GCA_021787445.1 Chloroflexota bacterium
GGACGCGGCCGTGACGCCGCGCCTCCTTCTGCGCGTCGGGGGGATCGCCCTCGGCGGCTCCCTCCTTTACGAGGGCGCGCAGTCGAACGCGCCGCTCGTCGTGGCCGGCGCGCTGCTCCTCCTGATCCTCGCGGCGGCGGGACGCGAACGGAGCGACGCGCTCACGTCGAGCGTGCGCCGCTTCCAACTGCCGACGCGCGGCGTCCTGCTCGTGGTCGCGGCGCTCGTGCTCGTCGCGATCGGCTGGCTCAACGGTCTCCTCAGCCCGCCGCTGCGCAGTCCGACGCCGTACGGGAACGATGCCGTCGTCCTCGACGAGTGCGCGGCGCAGGTGCTCCTCGGCGGACGCGACCCCTACGGGAGCCTGCGCTTCTTCCACTGCTATGCGGCGCGCGGCATCGGCCCCAGCCACACGACGCCGCTACGCGCCGGCGCCTTCGCCGACGTGACGCTGTACCCGAGCGACGCGCAGCAGGAGGCGGCGTGGGCGGCGGATCGGCGGGCCTGCCTGGCCAAGCCGTCGGCCGCGACGTGCGAGCCCGCCGAATTCGTGTGGCGCCTGTCCTACCCCGCACTCTCGGTCGGGCTCATCCTCCCGTGGGTCGCTCTCGGCTGGGACACGAACCTCCTCTACCTCCTCTGCCTCATCGCCGCGATCGCCCTCGTGCTCGTGCGCGCACGCGCCGGCGCGCGCCCCGCGCTCCTCGTCGGGATCCTCGCCGCGGTCTCCGTGCCCGCGCTCGCCCTCGGCGGGAGCGTCGACCTCCTCTATGCGCTGCCGCTCGTCGCCGCCTGGCTGTGGCGCGAGCGGCGGTGGAGCGCTCTCGCGCTCGGGATCAGCACGGCGGTCAAGCAGCTCGCGTGGCCGTTCGCGGCGCTCTACCTCATCCAGGTCGGATCGCGGGCCGGCCGGCGCGAAGCGGCTCTCCGGGCGGCGCTCGTCGGCGGCGTCTTCGCCGCGGCGAACGCGCCGTTCGTGATGTGGGACGCGCGCTCGTGGCTCGCCGGCATCATCACGCCGGTCGCGGCGCCGATGTTCCCGCGCGGCATCGGGATCGTGTCGCTCGCCACCACCGGGCTCCTTCCCCTCCTCCCCGGGCCCGCGTACCTGGTCATGGAGGGCCTGGCGGGACTGGGCGTGCTGGTCATCGCGTGGCGCACGCGCCGCAGCAGCCCGGAGCTGGGGGCCGTCCTCGCGCTCATACCGCTGTTCTTCGCGTGGCGTAGCCTCTCGTCCTACTTCTACCTGCTGCCCCTCTTCGCTGCCGCGGCGATCGCCCGGCTCCCCGCGACCGAGCCCTCGACCGAGAGATCGCGCGAACGACCTGACGCCGTTCGCGATGCGCCCGCGGCCACGTCGACCCTCGCGAGGGACCTCTAGCCCCCCGCGGTCGCCTCCGTGACGAAGCGGCCTACCCCGCGGGCTCCTCGAGGGCGCGCGCGCCCCGCTCGTGCCGGTCCGGCAGCTCGGCCGCGGCGGGGACGATCTCGCGGCCGAAGGTCTCGAGCGGACGGATGTCGCGCACGTTCGGCATGTTGAAGATGGCGTGGTCGACGCCGAGGCGCGCGAGGATGCGCAGGTGCGAGCGCACGTCCTCGGGCGTCTGCTGGCCGGGCGCGACGTGCACGGTGCTGAGCGTCGTCACTTCGATGTCCTCGAATGGGCGCCCTTCGGCGTCGCAGTGCCGCCGCAGGACGTCGACCTTGTGCGCCACGACGTCGAGACCGGGCCGCGTGAAGAGGTTGCACGCGTCGCCGTAGCGCGCCGCGAGGCGCAGCGTCCTCTTCTCGCCGCCGCCGCCGACCATGATCGGCGGGTGCGGGCGCGAGAGCGGGGCAGGGACGTTGAGCGGCTCGGCGTAGACGTGGAAGGGCCCCTCGAAGCGCGACGTGTCGCCGTGGAACATGCGCTGCGCGAGCTGGAGGGTCTCCTCGAGGCGCCGCATGCGCTCGCTCACGCCGGGGAACGGGACGCCGAGCCCGCGCGACTCATCCTCGTTCCATCCCGCGCCGACGCCGAAGTACGCGCGGCCGCCGGAGAGGACGTCGAGGGTCGTGACCGTCTTGAGCAGGATCCCCGGCTGCCGGTAGATGACGCCCGTCACGAGCGTGCCGAGGCTCACGCGGGAGGTCACGGCCGCGAGGTACGCGAGGGCGCTGTAGCCCTCGAGCATGGGATCCGTCTTCGGGCCGACGCCGGGTATCTGGAAGAAGTGGTCCATCACCCACATGCTCGAGAAGCCCGCCTCCTCCGCGGCATGCGCGATGTCCGCGAGGCCGCCGCGGATGCCTTCGGGTCCGTCCCACCGGAACGCGGGCAGCTGGAGGCCGATCTTCATCTCGCCACCTCTCTCAATACGTGGGGTCCTGCGGCTGCTGACCCGGCGCCGTCTCCTGCTTCGATCCTTCGATGAGCTGCTGGATCCCGCGCTGCTCGCTCTGCAGGGCGTCCAGCAGCCGGAGCGCCTGGTCCGGGGTGAGCTGCGACCGGAACTGGCGCAGCGCGTCCTGCAGGCTCGGGCCGTTCTGTCCGGTGTCGGAGGTCGGCGGCCCCTGCGTCTGCGGCGCGCCGCTCCCGGCCGGGCCCTGCTGTCCGGCCTGCGACGAAGGCTGTGACGGGTCCGAGCCGCTCTGGGCCGGGCCGTTCGGCCGGCCCTGCTGGCCGGGCTGCTGCTGCCCCTGCCCCGAGCTGCCCTGCGTCGCGGCGAGGATGCGGTCGATGACCTCGATGTTGAACTTCGCGTCCCCGTCGTGGGGGTCGATGCGCAGCGCATCCTTGAACGCCTCCCGCGCCTCGGGGAGCCGGCTCATCCGGAAGAGCGCGTCCCCTGTCTGGTAGTCCGCGACCGCACGCGTGCGGTCGCTGCCCTGGCGGATCCCCACGGCGTATTCGTCGAGCGCCCCCTGGTACTGACCGAGCTTGTAGAGCGCGTTGCCCGCGTTGACGTGGAGCTCGGCGATGCCAGGGTGGTCGGTGAGGAGCGCGCGGTAGCGCGCGAGCGCGCCCTGCGCGTCGCCCGCCAGGTACAGCCTGTCGGCATCGCTCGACGAGACCTCGCTGCACGCGCTCGCGACGAGCACCACGACGAAGAGCCACGGCGCGGCCGTCCGGACGAGGGTCGGAAGCGAGCGGCGCCCGAGCGGCCGCGCGGCGGGCGGCCGCAGCCAGCGCGGCCGCGGCATGTCGCGCCGATCGCTGAGGAGCGCGTCGGCGATGAGGGCCGCGACGGCCAGCGCGAGCGGGATCTGATAGCGGTCGTCCGGCACGGACCCGCCGTCGGTCGCGCCGAGCTGCGAAACGTCGAGCTTCTCGAGCTCCGTGCGCACGGCGTCCGCCGTCTGCACGGCCGATCCGACGTGCCAGTAGCGTCCGCCGGTCGTCGCGGCGAGCGCGCGCATCGGCGCCTCGGTCAAGTGGCTCGTGATCGGCTGGCCGTCCGCGCTCTTGAGGTATCCGGTGAACGTCCCCTTCAGGTCGTAGGTCGGTATCGGCCCTCCGGCGACGGTCCCGACGCCGAGCGCGAAGACGTGGACACCGCGCTGCGTGAGCGTCGCGAGATCGGGGGCGTCGCCGGAGAGGTCCTCGCCGTCCGTCACGAGGACGACCGCCTTGTTGCGGTCGCTCCCGGCGGCGTCGGCAGAGAAGGCCTGGAGCGACGCGTCGATCGCCGCCCGCAGCGACGAGCCGCCCTTCGGCTTGAACGCGGGGGTGACGGCGTCGAGCGCGCCGCCGAGGACCTCGGGGTCGTTCGTCGCCGGGTAGCGGACGAGCCCGTTGCCAGCGAAGAAGATGAGCGACACACGGCTCTGGGTCATCGTGTCGCCGAGCCTCTGGATGACCGACTTCGCGAGGGCGAGGCGGTCGGGCGAGACGTCGCGCGTCGCCATGCTCTGCGATACGTCGAGCGCGACGACCACGTCGACGCCGCCCTGGACGACCTTCTCCTTCACGACGTCGACGTACGGACCGGCGAGGGCGAAGACGGCGAGCGCCGCCGCCGCGAGCACGAGCACGATCTTCGCCCGCCGGCGCGGCGCACTCGTCGACGCGAGCTGCGCGCCGCGCCCGGCGAACGCCGCCGCAGCGCGAGCGCGGCGCACCTCGGACCACACCGCGAGCATGGCGAGGAGCGCGACCGCCACGAGGAGCGGCAGGGCGTCGGGGCGCTCGAACCCGGCTCTCGGCATCAGGGTGCGCGCCTCAGCACACCGAGCGAGACGACGCTCTCGAGCAGCAGGAGGAGGACGCCGCCGAGAAGGAACGGCGCCATGACATCGTCGTACGACGCGCTCTGCGTGCGCAGGCCGACACGGCTGCGCTCGAGCTGCGCGATCTCGGCGTAGATCTGGCGGAGCGCGCTCTCGTCGGAGGCGGCGAAGTAGCGGCCGCCGGTGCTCTGCGCCATCTCGCGCATGAGCGCCTCGTCGACCTCCACGGCACCGCTCTGGCGCTCCGCCGCGGGGACCGCGCCGATCGTGTACAGGCGGACGCCGAGGAGCTTCGCGGCCTTCGCCGCGTCGATGGGAGTGATCGTCCCGGTGTTGTTCTCGCCGTCGGTGAGGAGGATGACGACCTTCGACCTCGCCGCCGAGTCGCGCAGCACGTTGAGCGCCGTCGCGAGGCCCGTCCCGATCGCCGTCGCCCCTCCGACGAGCGTGCCGTCGGGCTGGAGCGGATCGGCCATCTTCTGCACGACGGCGTGGTCGAGCGTGAGCGGCGAGAGGACGAGCGCCTCGCTCCCGAAGACGACGAGGCCGACGCGGTCGTTGGTGAGCTCGCCGACGAAGTCGTGGACGACGTGCTTCACCGCGGCGATCCGGGTCTCGCCGTTGCCGAAGTCGGGCGACGACATCGAGCCGGACACGTCCAGCGCGACGACGATGTCGATGCCTTCGGCCGGGACCTGCGACGCGCGCACGACCTGCGGACGTGCCAGCGCGATGATCGCGAGGACGAGCGCGGCGACGCGTAGCGCGGGCAGAACGGGCCGCAGGCGAGCCCGCCAGGGGCGGCCCCCCGGCGGAAGGAGCCCGACGGAGGAGAAGAGGAGGCCGTCCCCGCGGTGCCGCCGGCGTCGCAGCGCGAGCGCCACGAGGATGGGGAGCGCGAGGAGCAGCCCGAGGACGGCCGGATCGGCGAACCGCACGACGTACCCGAGGAGAGCGACGGTCACGCCGTCGCCCCCGCGGTCACGAGCTCGTACTCCTCCGCGACGACCGACTTGCGCATCGACTCGATGAGATCGCGCATCGCCTTCTGCGCCCGCGCAGGGAAGATGAGACGCTCCTCGTAGCGCACGGACTCCGCGTCGCCGAGGACCTCGCACAGCAGCTCCGCCTGCGCCCGCGGCACGCCGGCGGCGTCGAGGTCGCCCTTCAGCTCGCGCGCCGTGCGCGCGTCGGCGACGACGCCGTAGCGCCGCGCGATGAAGAGGCGCAGCGCGGCCGACACGAGCTCGTAGTGCTCGCGTGTGCGACCCTGCTCCGGGAGCCGCATCTCCGCGACACGCTCGAGCTCCTCGAGCGCTTCGCGCGCCGCGCGCGGGACGGCGTCCGGCGTGACGAGCGCGCGTCGGCGGCGTCGGAGGCGCATCAGGAGCACCACGACGAGCACGACGAAGAGCGCGAGGGCGGCGATCCGACCGCCCCACACGAGGAGGGCGCTCTCCGTCGCGGGGAGCGGGAGCGGCGGCTTGAGCGGCCTCACGTCGGTCGCGTCCTGGCCGGGCGGGATGACGCTCCGCACCGTGATGACGTGCCCCGCCGGCGTCGACGCCTGCCCCTGCTGCCCATTCGGACCCCTGTACGCGACGACGATCTGCGGGATCCGCTTCTGGCCGAGGTCGAACGTCGTGACGAGATAGCGCAGCTCGACGCGCGACGATCCGTCGGTGAGCCGCGTCCGGATCGCGGTGAGGGTCTCGACCACCTCGAAGTCGCCGATCGAGCGCGGGACGCCCGGCGAGACGAGGCCGTAGCCGGGCGCGAGGTCGACCGTCAGGGTGAGCAGCACCTGGTCGCCGATCGTCATCGTCGTGCGGTCGACATCGGAGCGGACGACGACGGGCCCTCCGGCGGCCGACGCGGCGGACGGGACGAGCGCGAGGCCGAGAGCGGCGAGCAGGAGCGCGCGCTTCACATGCGCCTCGAGCGCGTGCGGAACAGCGCCATCAGCGCGGGCACGTAGGGGCGATCGGTGAAGAGCTCGACGCTGTCGACCCCCATCCGGGCGAGCGTCAGCCGCCGCTGGAGGCGCCGCTCCTGCGCCGCCTCGGCGTACGTCGCGCGCAGGCGGTTGTCGCTGGTGTTCACCTCGACGGTCTGTCCGGTCTCCGCGTCCTCGAGCGCGACGACACCCACCGACGGCAGCTCGAGCTCCCGTGGATCGACCGGGACTAGCGCGATGACGTCGTGCTTCTGCGCGAGCGTGCGCACCGGCGCCTCGAAGGACACGTCGAGCAGGTCGGAGACGAGGAACACGACGCCGCGCTTCTTCGCCACGTTGCCGAGGAACCGCGCCGCGCCGGCGACATCCGTCGGCGCGCGCCGCCCCTCGGCGTAGAGGAGCTGCCGGATGACGTGCAGAGCGTGGTCGCGGCCCATCCGCGGGGGGATGAACTCGTCGACGCGGTCGGAGAAGAGGACGAGGGAGACACGGTCATAGTTGCGGAGCGCGGCGACCGCAAGGAGCGCGCCGACGTCGGCCGCGAGCTCGCGCTTGCTCTGGCGGACGCTCCCGAACCACGAGGACGCCGAGATGTCGACGGCCACGTAGATGTTGAGCGCGCGCTCCTCGCGGTACTTCTTGATGAAGGGCACACCCATCCTGGCGGTGACGTTCCAGTCGATGCTGCGTATCTCGTCGCCCGGCTCGTACTCGCGGACCTCCTCGAAGTCGAGGCCCGATCCCTTGAAGACGGAGCGATACGTGCCGACGAGCATCTCGTCCGCGAGGACGCGCGCGTGGATCTCGACCTGACGGATCGTTCGGAGGACCACCTCCGGGACCGGTCCTCGCGCAGGCGCCGCCGCCGGCATCTAGGGGAGCGGGACCTTGTCGAGCACCCGCTGGACGATCGACTCCGGCGTGATCTCCTCCGCCTCCGCCTGGTACGTCGGGATGAGGCGGTGTCGCATCACGTCCACGGCGATCGACTTCACGTCGTCGGGAAGGACGTGCTCGCGTCCCTCGAGGAAGGCGTTCGCGCGCGCCGCGATCGAGAGGTAGATCGTCGCGCGCGGCGATGCGCCGAACGCGATGAGCGGCGCGAGGTCGGGCAGGCCGTGCGCCGCGGGGTCCCTCGTCGCGAAGACGAGGCGGACGATGTAGTCCTTGAGCGCGCCGTCCATCTGGATCTGGCGGACGGCCCGGCGCGCGGCGACGATCGCGGCCGGCGTGGCGATGCGCCGGACCTGGACCGGCTCTTCGATGGTCTGGCGGTCCATGATGGTCCGCTCCTCGGCGATCGTCGGGTAGCCGATGACGACCTTGAGCATGAAGCGGTCGACGTGCGCCTCGGGCAACCGGTACGTGCCCTCGTGCTCGATGGGGTTCTGCGTCGCGAGGACCATGAACATCGGGCTCAGCGGGTACGACGTCCCGCCGAGGCTCACCTGCCGCTCCTGCATCGCCTCGAGGAGCGCGCTCTGGACCTTCGGCGGCGCGCGGTTGATCTCGTCGGCGAGGAGGATGTCGGTGAAGACGGGCCCCTTGCGCGGGTGGAACGTCTGCTCCCGCGGGTCGTAGATCATCGTGCCGTCGAGGTCGGCGGGCAGGAGGTCGGGGGTGAACTGGATCCGCTTGAAGTCGGCGTCGACGGTGTCCGCGAGCGTCTTCACGGCGAGCGTCTTCGCGAGGCCGGGCACGCCCTCGATGAGGAGGTGCCCGTCGCACAGGAGACCGATGAGCAGCCGGTTGATGAGATAGTCCTGTCCGACGATGACGCGCTTGATCTCCTGGATGACCGGAGCGACGAAGTCCCCGCGCCGGAGCACGGCCTCGGTCTGGACGGCGGGTCGGAGGGGCACGGCCACCGAGGGGAAGCGTAGAGCAGGCCTTGAGCCAACGGCGGTGCACGAGGCGGCGCACGCCGTGGTCGCCGTCCTCCTCGGAATGACGGCGCAGGCGACGCTCGAGAAGGGTCGTCCCGGCTGCGGTGCGTGCGATATCGAGGCGCTCGAGGGCGCCGACGGATCGCACCGGCTCCTCGTCGCGCTCGTCGCCGGCGCGGAAGCCGAAGGGCGGCTCCTCGACCGGCCGCGCGCGTGGCGCGCATCGACCGACGACGCGAGGGCGATGGTCGGGCTCCTCGGTGACCTCGGACGCCCGGGAGCCGCGGACAAGCTCGCCACGGCACGCCACGAAGCGTCGCGGCTGGTACGCGACCCCGCCGTCTGGCGCGTCATCGAGGCCATCGCGACGGAGCTGACGGCCCGTCACGCTGTCGGCACGGCGCGGATCCGCGAGGCGATCAGGATGCGGTAGCGACCGCCGCTTCGCTCCCGACCTCTTCGGCGAACTGGCTGGCGTAGAGGTCGCAGTAGAAGCCCTGCCGGGCGAGCAGCTCGGCGTGCGTTCCCTGCTCGACGATCCGGCCCGCGTCCATGACGACGATCTCGTCCGCGTTCCGGATCGTCGAGAGGCGGTGCGCGATGACGAAGCTCGTGCGCCCGTGGCGGAGACGCGCCATCGCCTGCTGGATGAGGACCTCGGTGCGCGTATCGACGTTGCTCGTGGCCTCGTCGAGGATGAGGATGGGCGGGTCCGCGAGGAACGCGCGCGCGATCGTGAGGAGCTGCTTCTCACCGGAGGAGATGTTCGATGCTTCCTCGTCGAGGATGGCGTCGTAGCCGTCCGGGAGCGCGCGGATGAACGGGTCGGCGTGCGCGGCACGCGCGGCGGCGACGATCTCGTCCTCCGTCGCGCCGGCCTTCCCGTACGCGATGTTGTCCCGGATCGTCCCGGCGAACAGCCAGGTGTCCTGGAGGACCATGCCGAACGAGCGGCGCACCGTCTCGCGCGCGAGGTCCCGCGTGTCGACGCCGTCGAGGAGGATCCGGCCGCCGTCGATCTCGTAGAAGCGCATGAGTAGGTTCACGATCGTCGTCTTGCCGGCGCCCGTGGGCCCCACGATCGCGACCGTCTCGCCGCGCCGTACGTCGAGGTCGAAGTCCGCGATGAGCGGCTTGTCGCGCTCGTAACGGAACGACACGTCCTGGAACTGCACGCGGCCCGGCGGTTCGGTGAGCTCGGCGGCCACCTCGTCCGGCGTCACCTCGCCGGCCGCGAGGAACTCGAAGACCCGCTCGGCCGAGGCGAGGCCGGACTGCAGGAGGTTCATCTGGCTCGCGATCTGCGTGATCGGCATCGAGAACTGCCGCGAGTACTGGATGAACGCCTGGACGTCACCCAGGCTCATCGTCCCCGTCGCGACGCGATAGCCGCCGACGACCGCCACGCCGACGTAGTTGACGTTCGTGAGGAGCTGCATCGCGGGCTGGATGATCCCCGACAGGAACTGGGCGCGGAAGCTCGCCTCGTACAGCTCCTCGTTCTGCTGGCCGAAGGTCGCCACGGCGCGGTCGGTGTAGCCGAAGACCTGCACGAGAGCGTGACCCGCGTGCATCCCCTCGACGTGCCCGTTGAGCTCGCCGGTGCGGGCCCACTGAGCGACGAACTGCGGCTGCGACCGTCGCGCGATGACGATCGTGACGACGAGCGAGAGCGGGATGGTGACGAGCGAGATCGCCGCGAGGAGCGGGCTGATCCACAGCATCATGGCAAGGACGCCGACGACGGTGAGGACGGACGTGAGGAGCTGGCTCATCCCCTGCTGCAGCGTCGTCGTGACGTTGTCCACGTCGTTCGTCACGCGCGAGAGCAGGTCGCCGTGGGGGTGGCTGTCGAAGTATCGGAGCGGGAGCCGGGCGAGCTTGCTCTCCACGTCCTGCCGCATGCGGTAAACGGTGCGCTGCGCGACGCCGGCCATGAGGTACGCCTGGAGCCACTGGAGGACGGAGGCGAGCACGTACACCGCGACCGCGACCGCGAGCACGTGCGTGAGCGCCGTGAAGTCGATGCCGACGCCGGGGACGGCGTTGGTGCTCGTGAGGACGTCCGCGAGCTGACCCTGACCCCGCGCGCGCAGGAGCGCGATCACCTGGTCCTTCGTCATCCCCGCGGGCAGCTGCTTCCCGATGACGCCGTCGAAGATCACGTTCGTCGCGTTGCCGATGATCTTGGGGCCGATGACGTTGAACGCGACGCTCGCCGACGCGAGGAGCGCGACGGTCGCGATCATCGGCCACTCCGGCCGGAGGCGGGCGAGCAGCTGCCGCAGCGTCGCGCCGAGGTCCTTCGAGCGCTCCGCGGGCATCGCCGCCATCCGCCCCGGGCCCATGCCGGCGCCGCGCCGCATCGCGCCAGGGCGGCCGCCCATCGGCGGACCGTGCATCATCACGCCGCTGCCGCCTCCCCGAGCTGCGACTCGACGATCTCCCGATAGGGCTCGCACGTCCGCATCAGCTCGGCGTGCGGACCGAGGCCGACGATGCGGCCTTCGTCGAGCACCACGATCCGGTCGGCATGGAGGATCGTGCTGACACGCTGCGCGACGATGAGCACGGCCGCACCGGCCGTGTCGGCGCGGAGCGCGGCCCGGAGGCGCGCGTCCGTCGTCGCGTCGAGCGCCGAGAAGCAGTCGTCGAAGAGGTAGATGTCGGGACGCTTCACGAGTGCGCGCGCGATGGCGAGGCGCTGCCGCTGGCCGCCCGAGACGTTCGTGCCGCCCTGGTCGATCGGCGCGTCGAGCGCTCCCGGCATCGCGGCGACGAAGTCGCTCGCCTGCGCGACCTCGAGCGCGTGCCACAGCTCCGCCTCGCTCGCGTCCGCCCGTCCGAAGCGGAGGTTGTCCGCCACCGTCCCCTGGAAGAGGTACGCCTGCTGCGGCACGAGGCCGAGCCGGCTCCACAGTCTCTCGCGGCTCTGCTCCCGGACGTCGAGCCCGTCGACCTCGAGGACGCCGCCGCTCACGTCGAACGCTCGCGTGACGAGCTTCACGAGCGTGCTCTTGCCGGATCCCGTTCCTCCGATCACGGCCATGGTCTCGCCGGGACGCAGCTCGAACGTGACGTCCTGAAGGACGGGGCGGTCGCCGTGCGGGTAGCCGAAGGTCACGTCGCGGAAGGTGACCGCGCCGGTCGCGCCCGTGGGCTCGCGCGGCCGCGCCGGATCGGTGACCGCGGGCACCGTGTCGAGGACGTCGGCGATGCGCTCGGCGCTCGCCTCGGCGCGCGGCACGAAGATGACCATGCCCACGGCCATGAGCACGGCCATGAGGATCTGCATGATGTACATGAGGAAGGCGGTGAGGTTGCCGATCGGCATGTCGCCGCTGTCCACCAGGCGCCCGCCGAAGTAGAGGACGGCGACCGTCGACAGGTTCATGATCCCCATGAGCATCGGGAAGGCGGCCGCGAAGATGCGGTTGACGCGTAGCGCCGTCCCGGTGAGGTCGGCGTTCGCGCGCTCGAAGCGCTCCGCCTCCGGCTCGACGCGAACGAACGCGCGGATGACGCGCACTCCCATGATCTGCTCGCGCAGGACCTGCGTCACGCGGTCGAGGCGCACCTGCATGACGCGGAAGAGCGGGACGGCCTGGCTGAGGAGGACGGCGACCACCGCGGCCATGAGAGGGACGATCACGACGAGCAGGAGCGAGAGGTGCACGTCCTCGTGCAGCGCCATGATCACGCCGCCGATGGCCATGATCGGTGCGCTCACCAGGAGCATGAGGCCGATCTGCAGGAACATCTGGATCTGCTGGACGTCGTTCGTGTTCCGCGTGATGAGCGACGGCGTGCCGAAGTGGTCCATCTCACGCGCGGAGAACGAGAGGACGCGAGTGAACAGCGAGCCGCGGAGGTCGCGCCCGACGCCTTGCGCGACGCGCGACGCCATGTACGCGGTCGCCACGGCGACCAGCGCGAGGACGAGCGTGACGGCGAGCATGAGGGAGCCCGTCCGGACGATGTAGGCGGTGTCCCCCGTGGCCACGCCGTTGTTGATGATCTCCGCGTTGAGGTTCGGCAGGTACAGGTTCGCGATCGACTGCACGAGGAGCAGGACGAGTACGATCCCGACCTGGAGCGTGTAGTGCGGCAGGTGCCGTCGCAGGAGCGTGAGGAGCATCGAGGGTCCAGGCTAAAGCTTCGGCGTGAACGAGCCGTGAAGCCTTCGTGCGCCGCGAGGGGCCGTCCGTCGCACGCAAAGGGACACCTGGCGCACGTCCTGCGGGGCATCCTGTCGCCATGAAGCCTCACCCGCCGCGACACACGAAGATGCGTCAGCGCACGATCTCGGGCGGCGCGCCTCGCGAGATGTTCAGCTCGTCGCGGCCGTCGAAGCCGCCGGCCAAAGCGATCCACGCAAGGACGGCCGCCGCGCTCCGCACCGGCGGCAAGAAGCTGCCGGCCGGCGTACGCAAGCGCCTGGACCGCGAGGGCCTGCCGCGCCGGACGAAGACGCTCGTCGCACGCAGCGTGAGGACGTCCGACACGCGTTCCGGCAAGCGGACGCCGCGCCGCGCGAAGAAGCCGAACCCGGGCACCTGACAGGCAGGCGCGAAGGAGAGAAGCCGAGGTCGACGCCCGTGAGCAGGTCGGCAAGGCCGACCAGAGGGATCACGGCGAACAGCGAGCCGCCGACCGCGTCCTCTTCCCCGCCCGCGGGATGCTGCCGACCCGCTGGCCGGATCAGTTCACCCGAGGGTTCCCCAGTCGCAGCACCTCGCCGAGGAACGCGGCTTCCGGCAGCGCCCCGACGAAGCTTCCCGATGAGTTCACGACCGTGTGCGGGACCCCCCGGACGCCGAACCGGTCGGACAGCTCGGGGAACTCGTTCGCCGCGACCGTCGAGGCGTGCACGCGGGGCGACGCGAGCGCCAGCCGGTTCGCCATGCTCGCCGCGCTCGGACAGTAGGGACACGTCGGCGTGACGAAGACCTGCAGGTCGATGTCGGTGGTGAGAGCGGAGAGCGCCGAGACGGTCTCGGGGCTCAGCTCCGAGCGACCGGTCGAGACGCGCTCGACGGCGTCGAGGAGGGTCGAGAACTCGTAGCCGGCAGGAAGACCGCGGAAGACGATCCGCGCCGTGTCGCCCGGCCGCGCGACCTCGAGCACCGGAACGTCGGGGGCCTGACCGTCGACGACGGCCAAGGTCACACGGCCTCCCGCCGCTTCGACGAGGGCGTCCGCGATCTCGCGGGACAGGCCGCACGTCTCGCATTCGCCGTCGGGAAGGACGAGGAGGCCGTCGCCTCGTGCAGTGTGAAGCGTGAGCACGACGGGCTCGGTCAGGCTCTTGCCGAGCCGCTCGCGGAGCTGCGCCTTGAGGTCGTCGCTGACGATGGCCATCAGCGATACCTCGCGTTGGTGCGCAGGCCGAAGAGAGCGTAGAGCGGGCAGAACCCGACGATCGCGGTGACGAGCATGAGCACGGTCACGACGTCGAGCACGGCACCGCCGGCGGTGAGCGGCCCGACGAGGAACGAGGCGACGGCTGCGCCGACGCCGACGATGACGCGGGCGATACGGTCGATCTTCCCCATGTTCGGGATCATATGGATGAACCTCCAGTGGTTGTCACCTCAAGAACAGATCCAGCCGGGGGCGGCATTCCTATCGCCCGGCGTTGGGGCCATTCGGCCCACACACGACGCTCGAGGATGTGCGTCGACCCATCCCGCGATAGCGTGGAGCTATGACCATCACGTTCGCCTTCGACCCGGTCATCGCGCGGATCGGCGCCTTCGCGCTCGGCTGGCACGGCATCTTCACCGCGGTCGCCGTCATCGTCGCGGTCTGGGTCGGACTGCGCGGCGCGGAGCGGATCGGCTTCCGTGGCGACGTCCTCAGCGGACCGGTGACGTGGGCGATCGTCGGAGGCATCGTCGGTGCGCGCCTTTTCCACGTCGCCGACCACCTCTCGTACTACGTCGCGCACCCGCTCCAGGCGCTGGCCATCTACGAGGGCGGCATCGCCGTCTACGGAGCGTTCATCGGCGGTCTCGTCGCCGGGGGGATCGCCGCCGCGCGCGCGCGCCTCCCGGTGTGGACGCTCATGGACGTCGCCGCTCCGGCGATGCTCATCGGCCAAGCGATCGGCCGACTCGGGTGTCTTTCGAACGGCGACGCGTGGGGTGCGCCGACGGGGACCGACTTCGGGATCGTGTACACGAACCCCAACGACCTGCTGCCGAGCGACCTCCTCGGCGTGCCCACGCACCCGTACCCGGTCTACGAGATCGTCGCCGTGCTCGCGCTGCTCGGGGTGCTGTGGGTCCTGCGGCGGAAGCAGGTGTTCCGGATGGACGGGCAGCTGTTCCTCACCGCGGCCGTCGGCTACGCGCTCAGCCGCTTCGGGCTCACGTTCTTCCGGCAGGAGACGGTCGTGTGGGCCGGGCTCCAGGAGGCGCAGGTCGTCGCGCTCGTCGCGGGCGCGGCCGCGGTGCTCGCCTTCGCGGTCCTCCCCCTCCGCCGACCGGCTCAGGTCGGAGGGAAGCTCGCCTCGTAGTCGGAGATCTCGGCGCAGCGAGGGCAGACGGCACCCCGGGGCGCGTCCGCGCGCGTCAGCGGTCCCGGCAGCTCCTCGCCGCAGGCCGCCCGGTGCTCCGGGCGGGCGTCGCCAGAGCCGCGCGCGAAGTCGGGATCGCGCTGCCGGTGCCATGGGCCGGTGGCGCTCACGCTCATCCACACGGCGGGGTGATCGGGCATTGTGAGCGACAGCATGAGGTGTGGCCCGGGGCGCTGAAGATCCCGACCGATACGGTCGGGTAGCATGTCCGCGATGACACACCGCCGCTGCGCCTGTCGCATGGCCATGCCTCAGCGGGGAAGGAGCGTGAGCCCGCCGTAGCACGGAGCAGCGCCAGGGCTCACCGCATCCCGGACCCGCGAGGGCACGACCCGAGCGGGTCTTGTCGTTCCTAGGGAAGACCTCCTCGGACGTGCCGCACCCGCATCGCGCGCAGAAGACCGAGGAGGATCGCGTGGCTACACAACGCCCCTACCACTTCGAGACGCTTCAGGTCCATGCCGGCCAGGAGCCGGCGCCGCAGACGAACGCGCTCGCCGTTCCCGTCTACCAGACGACCTCGTACACCTTCAACGACACCGAGCACGGCGCGCGGCTCTTCGCGCTCGAGGAGTTCGGCAACATCTACACGCGGATCATGAATCCGACGTCCGACGTCTTCGAGCGGCGCATGGCGGCGCTCGAAGGCGGCGTCGGCGCGCTCGCCATCGCCAGCGGCCAGGCCGCCCAGTTCATCGCCCTCAGTACGATCGCGCAAGCGGGCGACAACATCGTCTCGTCGAGCTACCTCTACGGCGGGACGCACACCCAGCTCAAAGTCAGCTTCCCGCGCTTCGGCATCACCACGAGGTTCGTCGAAGGCGACGACCCGGCGGACTTCGAGCGCGCCGTCGACGACCGGACCCGGGCGATCTACGTCGAGACCATCGGCAACCCGAGCTTCAACGTCCCTGACTTCGAGGGGCTCGCCGCCGTCGCCCACCGTCACGGCATCCCGCTCGTGGTCGACAACACGTTCGGCGCCGGTGGCTATCTCTGCCGGCCGATCGAGTTCGGCGCCGACATCGTCGTGCACTCCGCGACCAAGTGGATCGGCGGGCACGGCACGTCGATCGGTGGCGTGATCGTCGACAGCGGGCGCTTCGACTGGGGCAACGGGAAGTTCCCCCTCTTCAGCGAGCCCTCCGCCGGCTACCACGGCCTCAACTTCTGGAAGGCGTTCGGACCCACCAGCCCCTTCGGCAACATCGCCTTCATCGTGCGGGCGAGGGTGGAAGGGCTGCGGCCGCTGGGGCCGAGCCTCAGCCCCTTCAACTCGTTCCTCTTCCTGCAGGGCCTCGAGACCCTCTCGCTGCGCGTTCAGCGCGAGGTCGACAACGCCCTCGCCCTCGCGCGGTGGCTCGAGAAGCAGCCGTCGGTCGCGTGGGTCAGCTATCCGGGGCTCGACAGCCACCCGTACCACAAGGCCGCGCGCAAGTACCTGCGCAACGGCTTCGGCGGCGTGCTCGCCTTCGGCATCAAGGGAGGGCTCGAGGCCGGCAAGGCCTTCATCAACGGCGTCCGGCTCGCCAGCCACCTCGCGAACGTCGGCGACGCGAAGACGCTCGTCATCCACCCCGCCTCGACGACCCACTCGCAGCTCTCGCCCGAGGACCAGGTCAGCGCGGGCGTGACGCCCGATCTCATCCGCGTGTCGCTGGGGATCGAGCACATCGACGACATCGAGGACGACTTCGCGCAGGCGTTCGAGAAGGCGCGCGTGCCGGTGCCGGCATGAAAGGACGGAGACGAGCACGCCTCGGCTGCGGTGGGCAACAGAGGGTTCGAACCTCTGACCTCCTCCTTGTAAGGGAGGCGCTCTGACCAGCTGAGCTAGTTGCCCGTTGCGACGGACAGAGTCTAGGCGCGAGAGGTCAGGCGCCCGTGGCTACCGGCATCCAGGGGATGTGCGGCGGCGGGAAGAGCCGCACGTTGCGGCCGGCGATGAGGAGCGCGTCCGCCATCCCCTCGAGCCGGCCGAGCTGCACGGCGAAGTGGTCCAGCCGCTCCGCCGATCCCTCGGTCTCGGAGGACATCTCCGTGCCGCGCCGCGCGAGCAGCTGCCACAGCCGGAAGTACTCGCGCGAGAGGTCTTCGGCATACGCGCGCACCTGCAGCTCGAACCGGCAGTGCAGGAACGACGAGCTCGCGGACTCGAACGCGGAGAGCCGGCCCAGCGCGTTGAGGAAGTCGGCGCGCAGCCGTACCGTCTCGGGATCGGCGGCGCCGGCGCGCGAGCCCCGATAGCTCGCGCCGCGCGTGCGCGCCTCGCGCGTGAGGTCGCGGTGGCGCTCGTCGAGCCGCCGCCGGATGCGCTCGCCGCGCGTCGCGGTGTGGGTCCAGATGACGGGTGCGCGAGGTGGCATTGCAGCTGCGATCATGCGGGCGCCGCGCCGCGGGAACAAGACTTCACATGAAAGGGTCGGTGTGGGAGCATTGAATGAGCCAGGCCTCGCCGATCGTCTTCTTCGCTCCGCACGAACGATCGCGGTCGTGGGCTACTCCGACAAGCGCTTCCGCCCGGTGAGCTCGGTGACCGCCTACCTACGCACGCAAGGCTTCCGCATCGTCCCGGTCAACCCGCGCCTGCGCGGACGGGTCGTCGACGGCGAGCGCTCGTACGATCGGCTGGCCGACATCCCCAAGGACGTGAGGGTCGACCTCGTCGACGTCTTCCGACGCGGCGATCACCTCGACGAGGTCGTCGACGACGCCGTCGCCGCCGGCGTGCCCGCGATCTGGTTCCAGCTGTCGCTCGGCAATGTCGCGGCGGCCGAGCGCGCCGAGCGGGCGGGGATGCGGGTCGTGTGGGACCGCTGCACCGCGATCGAGCACCGACGGCTGCGCGCCGAGACGGACGCGAGCGCGATGGACGGGGCGTCGTGTCCGATCGAGGAGCGCCCGACCTAGAAGCGCGCCCGCGCCGTCGGCTCGACCTCCTTCGACACATCCTCGCCCCGGCCGACACGGGTCCAGAAGTCGTCCAGCTCCACGCGCGGGTTCACGGCCCGGACGAGCTCGATGAGCGCGGCGATCTCGCGGAGGCGGTACGGCTTCGTGTTGACGCGCAGGTTCGTCTCGCGCCCGCGCACCAGGAGGTGCGGCGCCGACACGCCGCCGTGCGCGCCCGCGTACCGCTTCGCGCTGATCCGCTGGATCGAGCCGATCGCGACGCTCTGCTGCTGCAGGCCGAGCCACGTACGGTGGGTGAGCTCGTCGTCCTCAACGGCGAGGGTCGTGAAGTACAGCTGGTTGACGACGGTCGCGGCGTTCACCGCGAGGAGGCCGATCCCGATGACGGTCAGCGCGGTGTCGTGGCCGGTGGCCCCGAAGACGAGGATGAGGAGACCGGCGAGCGGGAAGAGCGTGTAGGCCGGCCACAGCAGCCCGGGGTCGGGCCGCACAGGCTTCGATCGGGCGGTGCCGCTGCCGCTCATCCCATCGAGCCTATCCCGAGGTATCTTCGAACACGCGCGTCACTGTCCCTCTCCCGCGCTCGGGGCAGGGCTCGAGGTCCAGATCGTAGACCGCCGCGCCACGAAGTCGGTATCATGAGGTGACCCGCCCGGGTGGCGTAACCTGGTAGCCGCGTCAGTTCGAGGGGCTGATGCCCGTAATAGGGCGTGCGGGTTCAAATCCCGCCCCGGGCACCGTCAAGCGCCGGCACGAAGCCGGCGTCATTCGTTTCTAGGCTCCCTTCTGGCTGCGAGGTCAGGGCGTGACAGTGACGCCCGCTCCCTCGACGACGTCCCCGATGCGCACCGCGCCGACGCCGCGCGATGCGCACGCGCGCTCGAGGGCGTCCCGGTGCGCCGCCGGAACGCCGAGCAGGAGCCCGCCCGACGTCTGCGGATCGAGCACGAGCAGCGTCGTCGGCTCGTCGATCCTCTCGAGCGTCACGAGCCCCTTGTCGACGAAGTGCTCGCGGTTGCGCCGCATCCCTCCGAAGTCGATCCCGGCCTCGGCGTGTGCGCGCGCGCCCGGCAGGACGGGGACCGCCGAGGCGGCGATGCGGACGCGCACGCCCGACCGCTCGGCCATCTCGTGGGCATGACCGACGAGTCCGAACCCGGTCACGTCGGTCGCGGCGTGGAGGCCGGCGTCGAGCGCGGCCTGCGCCGCGGCGCGGTTGAGCGCCGCCATGCTGGCGACGGCGGAGGCGAGGTCCTCCGGCGAGATGAGCTGCCGCTTGTGCGCGGTCGTCAGGATCCCCGTGCCGATCGGCTTGGTGAGCCAGATCTCGTCCCCCGGCCGCAGGTTGCGCTTGAGGAGCATGCGTTCGGGGTCGACGCGGCCCGTCACGCACTGCCCGAACTTGGGCTCGCGGTCGATGATCGTGTGTCCGCCGGCGACGACGCCGCCGGCCTCGCTCACCTTCTCGACGGCGCCGAGGAAGAGCCGCTCGAGCGCGGACGTCGGCGCGTCCTCGGGCCAGGCCGCGACGTTGAGCGCGAAGAGCACCTCGCCGCCCATGGCGTAGACGTCGGACATCGCGTTGGCCGCCGCGATCTGCCCCGAAGCGTACGCGTCGTCGACGATGGGCGGGAAGAAGTCGACGGTCTCGACGACCGCGACCCCGGGCGCGACCAGATACACCGCGGCGTCGTCGGAGACGTGGAGCCCGACGAGCAGCTCCGGCGGCGTCTTTTGGTCGGCGAGAGGGCGCAGGACCTGCGCCAGTGGGCCGGGGCCCAGCTTCGCGCCTCAGCCGGCGCAGGTCGAGAGCGTCGTCAGCCTGATCTCTTCGCGGTCGAACACCGCCGCAGGATAGGCGGAGCGGTCAGTGGATCGTGAGCGGCGAGCGGATGGCGGTCCACCAGACCCCGAGGGCGAGGACGATGAGGAGGACCGCGAGCGCGAGGTTCGTGAGCTGCCGCTCGCGCCGGAATACGACGAGGAGCAGGAGCAGCGCCGCGCCGACGACGAGGGCGAGCGTGAGGACGGTGAACAGGAGCGAGAGCGTCATATGACGTTCAGCTCGCGGACCGGCGCGCCCTCCGCGAACCGGGCGAGCCGAAGGGGCGCGATGTCCATGGAGGTGCGCTCGTCGGTGATGAGCTCCGCGATGAGCTCCCCCGCCGCCGGCGCGTGCATGAGCCCATGCCCGGAGAAGCCGGCCGCGACGACGAACCCGTCGAGGCCGTCGACGGCGCCGAAGATGGGATGCTTGTCGGGCGTGTCCTCGTAGAAGCCGGCCCAGCCGGTGCGCACTCCGGCGCGCTCGAGGACGGGAAGGCGCGCGAGCGCGCGCTCGACGATCGTCGGCAGGAAGTCCCAGTTCACGCTCTCGAGGTACCCCGGCGCATCGTTCGGGTCGACCATGCCCAGGAGCAGCCCACCCGACTCGCGGTGGAAGTACAGCGTGCTCGCCATCTCGACCGTGAGCGGGAACGGGTGATCGAGCGCGGGGATCTCGTCGGTGAGGAAGATCTGCCGGCGCAGCGGCGTGATCGGCAGATCGACCCCGGCCATCTCGCCGACGGCGCGCGCCCAGGGACCGGCCGCGTCGACGACGACGTCGCACGGGATGCGCTCGTCGCCGACGCGCACGCCGCGCACGCGTCCGCCGTCGACGTCGATCCCCGTCACCGCCGCGTGCTCGCGGAAGTGCGCGCCGTGCTCGCGCGCGCGCGACACGAAGCCGTGAAGGATGCTCGTCGGATCGGCGTGGCCGTCCTTCGGACAGAACGTGGCGAAGAGGACGTCGTCCGTGGCGAGCTCGGGGAAGATCGAGCGGATCTCGGACCGGTCGACGCGGCGCGCCGGGACGCCGAGCCGCCGCCACAGCCCGAGCGATCTCTCGAAAGCGGGGACGAGCCGACCCTCGGTGATGAGGATGAGGTAGCCGACCTGGTGGAACTGGATGTCGATGCCGAACTCGTCCGCGAAGCGCTCGAACCGCGGGATCGACCGCTGCGATAGGTGGACGTTGATCTCGCTCGAGAACTGGTAGCGGATGCCGCCGGCGTTCTTGCTCGTCGATCCCGCGCCGAGGACGTCGCGCTCGAGGACGAGCACGCTCCGTACACCGCGTGTGGCGAGGTGATAGGCGACGGATGCACCGATGACGCCGCCACCGACGATGACGACGTCCACGGACCGGTCCGACACGGCCGGGATGCTATTCGTATGATCCGCGCGATGCCCGATCGGACGCGTAGCGAGTGGGTCGTCGAGAAGACGGAGGCCGTCGCCCCGCGTGTCATGGTGACGACCGACCAGCCCGTCGCGACCGACGCCGCGCTCGACGTGCTCCGTGAGGGCGGCAACGCGATCGACGCCGCGGTGACCGCGGCGTTCGTCATGGCCGTCGCGGAGCCGGCGCTCTGCGGCATCGGCGGGGTCGCCGCGATGGTCATCCGCCTCCCCGACGGCCGCGAGACCGTGATCGACGGGAGCGGTCTCGCGCCGCGGGCCGCTCGGCCCGACATGTTCGAGCTCGTCGCGGGCGCGGACGTGAAGGGGATGTACGGGTGGCCCGCCGCGGTCGCCGACGAGAACAACACGGGATACCGCTCGGCGGGCGTGCCGGGGATGGTCGCCGCGATGTCGCTCGCGCTTGATCGCTACGGCACGATCGACCTCACGCGCGCCGTCGCGCCGGCGATCACGCTCGCGCGCGAGGGCGTCGAGGTCGACATCCACCTCATGAACGCGCTCGCGACCTACGCCGAGCGGCTGTGGCGCTTCCCCGCCTCGAAGCGCACGTTCTTCAAGCCCGGCGGTCTCCCCCTCCACCCGCCGACGGCGCTCGAGGGCGGCGGCGACCGCCTCGTCCTCGCCGACCTCGCGCGCAGCCTCGAGGCGATCGCGTCCGAAGGGGCGGGCGCCTTCTACCGCGGCGCGCTCGCGCGCGCGATCGTCGAGAACGTGCGCGCGAACGGAGGGGTCCTCAGCCTCGACGACCTCGCGTCGTACGAGGCGCGCGAGACCGCGCCGGCGGCCGTCGACCACGCCGGCCACCGCGTCGCGACGCTCCCCGACTGCGGCGGCGGCGTCACGGTGCTCGAGGCGCTGAACGTCCTCGACGGCCTCGGTCTCGCCTCGCTCGACCCTGGGTCCGCCGAGCAGCTCCACCTCGTCGCCGAGGCGCAGCGCCTCGCGTTCGCCGATCGCTTCGAGCTGCTCGCCGACCCCGCGCAGGTGGACGCGCCGTTCGCGCACGTGCTCTCGAAGGAGCACGCTGTGGAGCTGCGGTCGCGGATCGACCGGCGGCGCGTCCGCGCTCGGCCGCACGACGAGGTCGGCGACGTCCCCCACACGACGCACCTGTGCGTCGTCGACGCGTCGCGGACGTGCGTCTCGCTCACCTCGACGCTCGGGGGCGCCTTCGGCTCGGCCGCCGTCCTCGGCGACACCGGGATCCTCCTCGCGAACGTCATGACGTGGTTCGACCCGCGGCCGGGGCGCCGGAACTCGATCGCGGCCGGCAAGCGGATCCTGTGGGCACCGTCGCCGACCATCGTGTCGCTGGGCGACGCTCCCCGCCTGGTCGTCGGCGCGTCGGGCGGACGGCGCCTCATCAGCGGAGTGCTCCAGACGATCGTCAACGTCCTCGATCACGGCGCCGGCCCGCAGCGCGCGGTGAGCGGCTGGCGCGTGCACGACGAGGGATCGGGAACGCTGGTCGACTCGCGCGTGCCTCAGGGGATCCGAGACGAGCTATCGGCGATGGGCCATCGCGTCGTGACGGTCGAGGAGACAATCGCCTCCGCCGCGTTCGGACGCCTCAATGCGATCGCGATCGACGATGACGGTCTGCGCGGCGGCGTCGCGCGGATGCGTCCATCGACCGCGGCGGGGTATTGAGGTCCTGGCGACGAGGTCGAGGCGCTAAAATGGGGCTTCGCTGCGGGAGTGTCGTAATGGTAGCCGATCATGGTTCAGGGCCATGTGCCCGAAAGGGCGTGGGGGTTCGAGTCCCCCCTCCCGCACAGTATCAGCCGGTATGCGAACCTCGCTCGGGATGCGGTAGACCGGCCGAATATCGCTCGGGGAGGCGATGCGGATCTCTTCGATGAGCAGCGCCAAGATGGCCTTCGCCCGCGGCGTCGGTAGTTGCTGCAGCACCAGCCCGAGCGCCTCATTGAGGAACGCCGTGAGCAGCTTCATCTCCACGGGCGGGCGTGCTTCCTCTGGCTCGTCGGCGCTGAGGAGCACCAGCGCCTCGTCGATCGCGGCGAGGCGATCGCGCAGCTGGGCCACGCGCTCGCGGCAGACCTCCGGAGTGAGCGTCCCGGCCTCGAAGGCCGCGAAGTAGCGGTCCATCCGGCGCTCGACGTCGGCTCGCTCGGCAACGCGTGCCGCTCGCTGCTGCGACCGCTCTTCGCGCTCGAGGCCCAGTTTCTGCCCAGCCTCCGCGATCGCTGCGGCCAGCAGCGGCGTGTCGCGGTAGACCTCGCCCATCTGGGCCAGGATGGCCTGCTCGAGCTCGTCCTTGGGGATGCGCGCCTGGTCACAGTGCGAGCGCCCGTAGCGCGAGCGCGTGTAGCAGGTGTAGTAGGTGTAGCGGCGATGGGCTCGGCCGTAGGCCGCCGTGCCCACGAAGTGGTGGCCGCAGCGCTCGCAGACCAGCGGCAGGCCGCTGAGCAGGTACTCGCTGGGGTTGCTGCGCCGTAGCGCCGGCCGGCGCGCCCGGGTCCGCAGCAGCAGCTGCGCGCGGTCGAAGAGCGCGCGCTCGACCACGGCCGGGTGGCCGCCGGGGTACCAGCCGCCGCGGTGGGGGATCTCGCCCAGGTAGGTGCGGCTGCGCAGCACCGCGAGCACCGCGGTGCGCGACCAGGGCCGGCCGCGGTTGGTGCGCAGGCCCCGCGCGTTCAGTTCGCTGGCGATCTGGCCGCTGCCGAGGCGGTCATCGGCGTAGCGGCGGAAGATCTCGCTCACAATCGCCGCGGTCGCCGGATCCGGACGCAGCATCAGCTCGCCGGGCGTCTTGGCGTAACCGAAGGGGTAGCCGCCGACCGTCCATTCACCGCGCTGGGCCTTGCGCTCTAGCGCCATGGTGATGCGCTCGACGATCGAGGCCCGCTCGAACTCGGCGAACACGCCGAGCATCTGCAGCATCATCCGACCGGGCGCGGTCGAGGAATCGAAGGGCTCGGTCGCCGAGCGGAAGCCGACCTGCAGCGCGGCCAGCTCCTCGACCAGCTTGCCCAGCTGGGCGAGGTTGCGCGAGAGCCGGTCGACGCGGTAGGCGAGGAGCAGGTCGTACTCGCCTCGCGCCGCAGCGCGCCGGGCCGCAGCGAGCCCCGGCCGCTCGAGGCTCTTGCCGGAGGCCTGGTCGACGTAGCGGGCGACGATGCGCCAGCCGGGCTGGGTCGCCACGTACGCCTCCAGGCGGTCGCGCTGCGCGCCGAGCGAGTACGGCTGGTTCGTCTCGTCGGTCGAGATGCGCGTGTACAGGGCGACGCGCAGCTCCGTGCGCTCGCTCACCGCAGGCCTCGATGGGAGAGCAGCTCGGCGTACGCGTCACCGAGCTCGCGCGTGACCGCCGTGGCGTCGTCCGCGGGGAGAGCGGCGAAGCGCGGTGCGGCGAGGCGGAGCCGGGACGTGGGTGAGCCGAGCGGATGCTGCCGAACGACGGCCAACAGCAATAGCAGCACGAAGAGCGCGACCAAGCTGGACAGGCTGTACGCGGGAGCGCCCGTCAGCGCCGGCATCTAGGACCGTTCCGCCCGCTCGCGGGGCAGCTTGCGCCAGGCCATGGCCGTCGCCGTCGCGAGGAAGTTGCTCTTCTCCCTGTAGTCGTGGGTCTTGTGGTAGATGCCGACGCCCTCGCGGGTCGGCTGCTCGGCCCACTCCTTCTCGGGCACGAAGTCGTTGCAGCTCGGGCAGAACAAGTGGCGGATCGCCAGGTTCTCGAGGCGATGCGCGTACTGCGTCCAGTCCCGGGCGAGCTTGTCCGCCTCTGTCCGAGCGCTCTTGATTGCGCGCAGCTCGGCCCGAGCATCGCGCGCGCTCGCCCGCACACGTTCGAGTTCGCTGTGCGTCTTGGCCGCGGTCGTGGTCTGCTCGTCCCTCCGGGTCTTCGTGGCCGACAGCTGTTGCTGCGCCTTCCCGAGCTTGCTCTCGAGGTCCGCGACGGTCGCTCGAAGCTGCCCCAGCTCGTCGGACTCCAGGAGTCGAAGGCCGGTGAGGAGCGCCCCGCGCATCGTGCCGTGTGCCTTCGCGACGCGCTGCAGCAGGTCGTTCTCGTCCGGGAGCATCTCGAGCACGACCCGGCGGCGGAAGCGCACCCCAGGTCTCTCTGTCATGGTATGTACATACCACAATGGGGAAGTCGCGGCAAGGGCGCCTGGGGGCCGTGCCGCTATTCGGACTGAGGTCGGGATGCAGCGCCGCGACGGACGCTGCCGCGGGGCGTCGGGCGCTACGTGCCATGCCAGGCGTTCATGCGCTCCTGGGCCACGCCGACGGCGACCAGGCCCGTTCTCTCCTCGCGCTCGGCCGCTCGGAAGAGCGGGCGGATGCGCTCCTCCTTGCGCTCTTCGTGCGCGAAGTGGATTCAGGGGACCTCGTGCGTCTCCCCGTACGCCCGGAGGTCGCGCAGGAAGGCGTCGCTGCGGCGCTGCAGGAGCGCCGGCGAGGGGATGGGCCCGTCGCGCCCGAGGAAGCGCATGAGCCCACCCGGCGTCTGCAGCAGCGCGATGTACCCGTTGAGGAAGAGCCGGTCGACGTAGCGGTACCGTAGGGTGACGTGCTGGTCGAGAATGGCCGAAGCGGTGGGCATGGCGACCCTCCGGGTTGTGGCGATCGCGGAAGGGTGCGCGTGTTCAGTACGGAGGAAGTGCGGCGCGGAACGGGCTTCGCCCGGCCGCGCCGCTCCGTCGTGCTGCTAGAGGGTGTGAGGCCGAGCTGACATGTGTCGGCGAGGCTTCGTTAGGAGGGTGTTGGAAGAACGGCGCATCCGGGCCGCCTTCATGAATGATCGTGAGGCGCTCATCCGGCCGAGCGATCCTCGGCAGAATCGATCGCCGTTCGCCGCTCCTCGGTCCGCCTCGCGCGTCCTCGCTCCATCCTGGTGCGCATCCCGCTCACGCCGTCCTTTCCGCGAGCAGCGTGCGCAGCCGCACAAGGTCATAGACCGCGAGGGCGAAGGTGAAGATCCAGTCCACCCGCTCCTCGCCGCGGTGGCGCACCTTGCGCAGCAGGGCGATGGTCTTGATCCAGCCGTGGACGCGCTCACCGCGCTCGGCGGCGAGTTCGCCCAGGCTTTCCTCGCCGCGGTGCTGCGCCAGGCCCGCGCGGCCAAGCTGCTGAGCGACGAGCACTTCAGCGTCGATGGCACGCTCCTCGAGGCCTGGGCGGGACAGAAGACGCTTCCGACCCATCGACGCGCGCACGGACAAGGACGAGCGCGCCGTAGCAACACGACGCACCGCTCGACCACCCACCCTGACGCGCGCCTCTATCTGCAAGGGCCCGATGCAGGAGGCCAAGCTGGCGTGCACCGGTCACGTCCTCACCGAGAACCGATGCGGCCTGGCCGTCGACGGCGCGGTGACCATCGCCAGCGGGACGGCGGAGCGCGACGCGGCGCTCGCCCTGGCCGAGGGCATGCCGCGCGGCAGCACGCTCGGCGCGGACAAGGCCTATGACACCGCCGACTTCGTGGCCGACGTGCGGGCCTGGGCCTCACCCCGCACGTGGCCCAGAACACGACCAACCTGCGCTCGGCCATCGACGGCCGCACCACCCGCCACGTCGGCTACGCCATGAGCCAGACCGCGCGCCGGTGGCGCTCCCGCGATCTGGCTCAACTTCGCGGCCGCAGTCGCGATCGCGACCGCAGCCGTAACCGGGCTCTCGGGTGGGCTCGGTTCCTACGTGAGCGACCCGACGGCGTTCGTCGGCGCGATGCTCGGCGAGGCCGCGGGCATCTTCGCGCTCTCGCACATCATCTTCCACTCGGCCCAGCCGACCGTCGCGAAGTTTGCGGGGACAGAGCACGCCGCGGCTTCAGCTGAAGGTCAATAGGAGGCTTCTGCCGGGAGCAAGACGCCGGCAAGTCCTTACAGGTGATCCGAACCGGCGGTGCTAGGCTACTATGAGATGTAGTACGAGCCGCCAGGGCGGCAGCTGAGGAGCGTCGATTGAGCAAACTATTGGGGATGTGCTTCGACTGGCGGGTGCTCGGTGGGCTGGCCCTCCTCGGCATCGGGATTTGGGTCTATGCTCCGCAGCTCCTGGGCGCTGCCCTTCCGCTTCTGTTCGTGCTTATCTGTCCACTCTCGATAGTCGTCATGGCCTGGATGATGCGCGGCTCGATGGGCACGCAGGGATCGCAACGCTCGGCGACCGACCGCCTCGCGGCGCTTGAGCAGGAGCAGGCGCGACTGAACGCCGAGATTGCCCGTGCGCGCGCCGAGCTCGCCGCCCCGGCGCAGCCAGCAGAGCGCGCCGAACTCGCGCCTCCCGCCCGCCCGGCCGAGCGCGCCCGAAGCTGACCGTCCGTGCGGCCGCGGAAGTTCTGGCGGGACCAGTATGACGGGAGTCTCTCGCCCGGTTGGGCCCTCACGTTCGTGAGCGTGATCATCGTGGCCTTCGGACTGCTGAGCTACTGGATCAACGACATGCACATGTATCACTACGGCCTCTTCGGGTCGCGGTGAGCGAAGGAGAAGTGCGGATGACGATGAAACGGCGGGTGATTCTCGCGCGGTCGGATCGGGCTTGGCGACTGCGCTGCTGGCCACGGGCCGTGGGCGAAACTCGTCGGGTAGTGGTACCAGCTTCTCGGGTCGCTCAACCGGGCTCTCGCTGAGCCGATCCGCGCCCTCTCGGACGACCTCGGCTTCGCGCCGGTTACCGCGCTACTGCTTGGCGGGCTCGGGGCCCTCAGCCCGCTGCTCGGCCGCCGGCCCGAGCGCCGTCCGCTCATTGCTGGGCTCGCATACGTCGCCGGAGAGGCGCTCGTCTACGCCTTGCTCGGCGCGCGCTCTTCGTCCTCCTCGGGAATGCCCTGGCGACAAGTGCGATCCCCGTCATCCAGGTGGTGCGTCGGGCCCTCGGGCCCCTGATGCTCGTCATCGGGCTCGTCCTCGTCGGCGCGCTGGCCGGACCGCGGCGCTCGGCATCGGCGAGCGCGTGGCGGCCGCAGCAGCGGAGCGCCTTGAGCCGACGCGACCGCGGGGCGCGTTCGTCCTCGGCATGGCCTTCGCGCTCGCCTTCTGCCCGACGCTCTTCCTGCTCTTCTTCGGCCTGCTTATCCCGCTCACACTAGCCTCAGCCGGCGGCCTCATCTTTCCCGCACTCTTTGCGCTCGGCACGGCTGCACCGCTGCTGGCGCTGCTCGGCCTCGGCCTGGTACGCATTTCGGCGAATCCGATCAGCCATTCCGGCTCATTCCGATCACCCGTTCCGGGCGGATCCGATCACCGGGTCCGGCGTTTTTCGTAATGCCGCCCGTCGGAGCCGTCGGAACGACGGCGACGAG
>JAJYLV010000120.1 GCA_021787445.1 Chloroflexota bacterium
GCGCCTCCGGGAGGAGCGGCTCCAGCCCCGCTCGCGCCGCGGTATCCATGAAGACGAACCCGGACTGCTGCAGGAATCCGTCGAGGACCTTCTGCGCCTTGGCGCGATCGCGCCATGGCTGTCCGTACACCGCGAGCACGGTGAACTGCTGGAGCGTCGCCGGGTCGAGCTCGTCGAGGAGCTTGTTCGCGCGGATCGGCACCAGGCTCGCGCTCGGGATGCCGGCGTTGATGAGCGCCTGGCCGAAGGTGACGGCGTCGGGCGCGTCGGCCACGACGAGCACCGTGTTGGTGATCGCCGCGGAGAGCACCGGCCGCAGCGGAGGCACGCTCGGCGCCGCGAGGAGGAGCTTGGCCCGATCGAGCACGGTCCAGTCGCGCTCGTTGAAGACGATCGCCGCGGAGCGGTCCGGCGGGAGGACGCGGTCCACGCCGAGCCACTCGAGGCCGGTGTTCATGGCGTCCTTCGAGACCGTCCCCAGCATGAGCGCCGGGCTCACGTCGTCGCCCGTGGTGGGCAGATCCGGCTGCTGCACGGCGAAGGTCAGCGCCTGGGTCGGGTATACGGCGAGGCGGCCGAAGGCCCCTGTCGAGGGGAGGAGAGGCGCCGGGGGCCGATCGGTCGGTACGGCGAGCGCGAGCGCGTTGGACGCGACCGCGAAGACGAGGGCCACGCCGAGGGCGAACCGGCGCGCGCGCCCGGACGCGAGAACGAGGCCGACGAGGGCGGCCGAGGCGACGACCGGAACGAGGTCGCTCACCGCCGGCGCCCGCGCGAGCGGCGGGCGCAGCGCGTCGATGCCGCGCGAGAGGAAAGGCGGCAGCGTGATGGCGGTCGAGATGAGCACGCCGAAGACGGCGCCCAGGATGCCGACGCGTCCTCGCCGGTCGCGGATCCCCGCGACGGTCCCGACGACGGCCGCCGCGAGCACCCACGCGATGCCGCCGAACGATCCGACGGCGACCGCGGCCGCGACCGCGAGGAAGCGCATGCGCCTCACGCGGCTGCCGGCGAGCGCGAGGACGACGGCAGCGAGGCCGCAGAGGCTCGTGACGTCCCCGCCGCGCGGCCACACCCAGAGGGCCGGCGGCAGGATGGCGGCGAGCGCCAGCGGGAGGGCCCACCGGCGGGCGCCGGCGCGCAGCGCGAGCAGAAGGAAGGCGATGCCGTAGAGCGCGCCGATGGCCGCCGCGAGGACCGGGAAGGCGCGCTGACCCAGCCCGCTCATGGCGCCGAGCTTGAGCAGTGGCCACGAGGGTGCGGCGAGGTACGGGCCCCCCGCTCCCCAGATGTGCCACCACGTGTCCGCGTCGGGGAAGCGCGCCGCGTACGCGATCGCGGCGCGGTCGAACGAAACGCCTGACGCCGAGACGTAGGCGAGACCGACGCCGGCCGCGGCGAGGGCGACGATGACGGCGGAGATCGCGGTCCACGATGACGCGACGCTCCGCTGGGGGTGGGGTATGGCCTGGTCGAGGACCCATCTCTGCGAGGCGCCGGGTCGCGCTCCGACCCATCCGCTCGGCAGCGCCGTCGTCCCGAGGGTGAGCGCGACGAGGCCCGCGCGCGTCGCGAACCGCTTCGCGATCGCGTGAAGCTCGCGTGGCCCCTCGAGGGCGCTCGCGACGACGAGGTCGCAGTCGACCCGCGGCGCGCCGAGCTCCGCCTCGCTCGCGACCGCGCGGACGATCCGGACGCGCTTGTTCGACCGCAGCCACTGGACGACCGCGCCGCGCAGCGACGGCGAGGGCACGACGACGACGACGTGCACGGGACCCAGACGCATGACCGACCGCGCCATCGACATCTGCACGGTTCAGCGGATCCCCGCGGGGATCAACGGCTCGAGGGCTCGACCAGGAGGTACGCGCCGACGAGCATGAGCACGAGTGGAAGGATGAACGGCTGCGCCGCGACCGGCACGAGGTCGACGCGCCCGAAGACGCCGGCGATTGCGATGACCGCGAGCGGGACGGCCGGGATGAGCGGCCACCGCCGGTCGGGAGCGAGCAGCGTGACGCAGACGAGGGCCGCGGCCAGGGCGCCGAAGAAGATCGGCGCGGCGAACTGGCCGAGGGCGAACACCGTCGGAAGGAGGAGCCCGATGCCCAGCCCGACGAGCACCGCGCCGGGGACCAGATAGACGTACTGGCGGTAGCCGAGGACGTACGCCGCGACGAACGCGCCGCCGAGCGCGATGAAGAGGAACGCCGACGCCGCCGGGAAGCTCAGCGCCTGGAGGAGGAAGGCGAGCCCGATGGCGAAGACGACGAGCCCGCCCAGGACGCCTCGCCGTCGCGGCGGCGCGCCGGCGACGCGCGCGCTCGCTGCGGCGCCGCCCTGTGTCCGTTGATCCAGCGGACGCAGGCTCATCAGCGATCGAACGTTAGCACGCTCGGTCCTCCCGCTAGTCGTTGGACGACGGCGTCGGCGTGCTCCCCTGGCGTTGGTTCGACGGGCTGGGAGGTGCGTGCTTTGGCGGGCGCGTTGGCGTGGGCTCAGGCGTGGGCGTCGGTGTCGGCACCGGGGTCGGGGTGGGGGTGGGCTCAGGCGTCGGGGTCGGTGTCGGAGCGAGCGTGGGCGTTGGGGTCGCCTCCGGCGTCTCAGTGGCCTCCGGTGTCTCGGTCGGCTCGGGCGTCTCTGTTGTGCTCGACCTGCCCGCGCCGACGACCGTCACCTGCTGCGAGCCGCAACCCTGCTGACCGCTGCTGTCGGTCACGCAGATCGTCAGCGTCTGCGACCCCTGCGGCAGCGAGTCCGGCAGGTCGAACTTCACCGTGAGCGCGTTGTTGAGCAGCCACTCCGTTTCGACGTCGAGCGACGATCCACCGATCGTCCCCTGAACGGAGGGCGTGGGCGGGAAGCTGGCCGAGGAGCTCAGCGCCGAGACGGTGTTGAGCGTTCGGTGCGCGTTCACCGGCGTGCCGTTCGAGGGCTGCGAGATCGTGACGGTCACGCCGCTCGGGGTGGGTGTTGGTGTCGCGGTCGGCGTCGGAGTAGGCGAGGCCGTCGGCGTCGGCGAGGGCGATGCGGTGGGAGACACCGTGGGCGAAGCGCTGGCGGTCGGGGACGCGCTCGGGCTCGCCGATGCGGTCGGCGTGGGCGACGCGGTCGGTGTCGCGGTCGGCGACGCGGTGGGGGTCGGTGTGGGCGTGGGTGTCGGCGTGGGTGTCGGCGTCGGCGCAGCGCCGACGACGATGTTCTCGGTGCCGCAGCCGGTGTTGCCCGCTGCGTCGGTCACGCAAACGGTGAGCTGCTGCGAGCCGGTCGGGACGTTCGCTGGGATCGTGAACTCGCCCTCGATCGCGGGGTGCTTGCTTCCCTCGGAGAGCTCCGCCTGACCGTCGAGGCTGAGCGTCGTACCGCCGAGCGTCGTCGTGAAGTCGATCGTGGTGGAGTCGAATCCCGACTGCGAGGAGATCGACGCCTGCACGTCCATGTCCTCCCCGGCCGAGACGGTGTCGCCTGCGTGAGGCTCCCTGATCGTGACTGTGGGCGGAGCGGGCGTCGGCGTCGCCGTGGGCGTCGGCGTCGGAGACGCTGTAGGAGTGGGCGTTGGGGATGCCGTAGGGGTGGGCGTCGGCGTAGGCGTCGCGGTCGGTGTCGGCGAGGCCGTCGGCGCCGGACGCACCACGATCTGCTGCGTTCCGCATCCTTGGATACCCGCGTTGTCGATGACGCAGACGGTGAGCGTCGCCGGACCGCCGGTGAGGTTGCGCGGCGTGTTCGTGTTCAGCATGAACACGCTGCCGCCCTGGGTGTACTGCTGGTTCCGGATCGGGATGGGATAGTCCTGTCCGCCGATCGTGACCGTCACCGTCGCCTGAACGGCGCTCGCGCTCTGCGGGAAGCCCGAGGCCGATGAGATCGTCGTGCGGATGACGAGGTCCTCGCCGGCCTCGATGGTGTCGTTCGCCTTCGGCGACGTGATCGTCACCACCGGCGGCTGCTCGGTGACCGTGAGCGTGGCCGTGTTGCTCTTCACCCCCGCGCTCGTCGCGGAGATCGTGTACGTGCCGACCGCGGTCGGTGTGCAGATCAGGCTCGTGCCCGACGACGCCGGGCAGCCGGCTCCGGAGGGCGCGCTCCAGGCGACCGAGGCGAGCGTGACGCCGTTGCCGTACTGGTCGGTGCCCGTGACCGTGAACGTCTGCGGCGAGCCACCCAGGTCGACCTGTGCGCTCGAGGGCGCCAGCGTGAGGACGGCGAGCGCCGCTGGGGAGACGACGACCGGGCCCGACGTACCCGTGACGCTGCCGTTGACGGTGTCCGTCGCGGTCACGGTCTGGGAGCCCGCCGTCTTGAACGTGACCGAGAACGTCCCGGTCCCGTTGGTGAGCGTCGAGTCCGCGGGCAGGACGGCCTGGCCGTCGGTGCTCGTGAAGTGGACGGTGCCGGCGTAGCCCGTCACCGTGTTGCCGGCGGCGTCCTTCGCGGTGACGGTGACGCTGGCGGGCGACCCCGCGGTGGCCGCGCTAGGGGCGGTGACGACGAGCGTGGTCGCCGTTCCCGCGGTCACGACGAGGCTCGCCGTCGCGCTCACGCTGCCGGAGCTCGCCGTGATGGTGTACGTGCCCGCCGTCGTCGCGCTGCACGAGCTGGTCGCGCCCGTCGTCGGCACGCAGCTCGCGCCGGCGCTCGCGCTCCAGCCCGCGGTGAAGCTCGGGATCGCGTTGCCGTTGGCGTCGAAGCCGGCGGCGGTGTACGCCGCGAGGTCGCCCGACGAGACCGTGGCCGTCGCCGGGGTGATCGTGATCTTCGCCAGCGCGGCCGCCGTCACGGTGAGCGTCGCGCTGTTCGTGATCATGTCGGAGGTCGCCGTGATCGTGTAGCTGCCGGCCGAGGTGGCCGTGCACGTCGTCGTCGTCCCGGTCGTCGGCGTGCACGTCGCGCCCGCCGACGTCGTCCACGTCGGGCTGAACGAGGTGACGCTATTGCCGTACGCGTCCTTGGCCGTCGCGGTGAACACGGCGCTCCCGCCCGCGGTGATGGTCGAGGACGTCGTGCTGACCGAGATCGACGCGACCGCGCCGGGTCCCACGGTCACCGGGGACGACGTCCCCGTGATCGTGCTCGTCACCGTGTCCGTCGCGGTGAGGGTCTGCGACCCGGCGGTCGAGAACGTGACCGGGAAGGTGCCCACGCCGTTCGTCAGCGTCGCGTCGGGGGGCAGCGTCGCGTTGGCGTCGCTGCTCGTGAAGTGGACGGTGCCGGTGTAGCTCGTGACCGTGTCGCCGCTGGAGTCGACGGCCGTCACCGTCACGTTCACGGACGTGCCGGCGGTGGCGCTAGCGCTCGTCGTGACGACGAGGGCCGCGACCGCGGGGCTCGGCGTGGGTGTCGGTGTCGCGGTCGGAGTCGCGGTCGGAGTCGCGGTCGGAGTCGCGGTCGGAGTCGCGGTCGGAGTCGCGGTCGGGGAGGGTGTCGGCGTCGGGGTGGCGGCCGGCTGAGGAGTCGCCGATGGCGGCGCGGTCGTCGGGGACGGCGGGGCGGTCGTCGGAGCCGGCGTGGGCGACGCTGGAGCGGACGTCGTCGGCGGTGTGACCGACGGCGGCGCGGTCGTCGGGGACGGCGGCGCCGT
>JAJYLV010000121.1 GCA_021787445.1 Chloroflexota bacterium
GATGGCGTCGCGAAGCGCACGGGACGCGACCGCTTCCAGCGCGCGCACGGCGAGGTCCTCGTGACCGCCCTCGCGACCGTCTACAAGAAGCTCACGATGTACACGCACGAGAACGTCGGCTGGGGCAAGATCGACCTGCCCGAGCAGGAGCTGCAGACGACCTCGTACTGGCTCTCGCTGGCCGCCGACGCGACGCCGGGCTGGCCGAAGGAGCGGATCGAGGTCGCGCTCGCGGGGCTGGGGAACCTCCTCCACGGCCTCGCCCCGCTCTTCCTCATGTGCGAGCCGCACGACCTCGGCCTCGCCGTCGAGGTGCGCTCGCCGCACACGCGGCGCCCGACGATCCACCTTTTCGACATGACGCCGGGCGGCGTCGGCTTCTCCGAGCGTCTCTTCCGCTCGACCGACGTGCTCCTCGAGCGCGCGCGCGAGCACCTCGCCGCCTGTGACTGCGACAGCGGCTGCCCCTCCTGCGTCGGCCCGGCCTACGCCATCGGCGCCGACGTCAAGGCATCCGTCGCCGAGCTTCTCGGCTGATGGACCTGCGCGACCGCCTCGCCCGCGTCGCCGCGGCGCGCGCGCTGATAACGGAGGCGGAGGCGCAGTGGGACGGCGCGCCGCCTCTGGCTCCGCGCTCCGACGCGCCGGAGCGTCCCTTCACCGTCAGCGAGAAGCGCTTCGAGCTGGCGAGCCTCGGGCTCGAGATCGTCGGGATCGCGCCGCCCGACCCGATCGTCCTCACCCACCTCGGACTCCGCGGCGAGCCGCCGCGGCGCTGGGAGGACGTCGTCTTCCTCGATACCGAGACGACCGGGCTCTCCAGCGGCACGGGCACGTACGTCTTCCTCCTAGGCACCGCGCGCGTCGACGAGAGCGAGCTCGTCCTCCGGCAGCATCTCCTCCACGACCTCGCCGCGGAGCGCGAGTTCGTCGCGGCGATCCACGCCGAGCTCGACGCCTTCCGCGCCTGCGCCTCGTACAACGGGAAGGCATTCGACCTCCCGATCCTCCGAACGCGCGTCGTCCTCGCGCTGCGCGGGGAGCTCGCGGTCGACGAGTCGCACCTCGACCTCCTCCATCCCGCGCGCCGCCTGTGGCGCGACCGCTTCGGCTCGACGACCCTCCGGCAGCTCGAAGAGTCGATCCTCGACGAGCCGCGCGGCAGCGACGACATCCCGGGGTCGCTCATCCCCGACGCCTACTTCCACTACCTCCGCACCGGCGACGCGTCGATCGTCGCGCCGGTCCTGCGGCACAACGCGCGCGACGTCGTGTCGCTCGTGCGCATCGCCGACCGCGTCGCGCGCTCCGTCATCGACGCGCGCGCGGGCCGCGCCCCCGACCACGCCCCCGCGGCGCTCGCGCTCGCGCGGGTCTTCGATCGGCAGGGCGAGGACGAGGCGGCGTTCTGCTGCTACGAGAGCGCGTACGCCGGCGGCGACGCGGTCGTCCGATCGCGTGCCGCCCTGCCGCTTGCCCGGGCCCTCGAGCGGCGCGACGACGTCGACCGCGCGATCGCGATGCTCGAGACGCTCCTCGGCATCGGCGCCGGGACGCCGAGCTGGCGCGAGCAGGCCGAGGCACGGCTGCGCCGGCTGCTCCGGAAGCGATGGCGCGCGCGAGGCAACATGAGCTTGACGTGCAGGACCTCCCCCGCGTCGCCCGTTCCATCCGCGACCGCCTGACGACCAGCCGCGCCGTCGTCGAGGAGACACTGGCGCGCTATGACGAACGCGAGCCCGTACTGCACGCGTTCGCCTGGCTCGACCGCGAGCGCGCGCTGCGGCTCGCGGACCTCGCGGACGCAGCGCTCGCGCGCGGCGGGGATCCCGGGCCCCTCCACGGAGTGCCGATCGGCGTGAAGGACATCTTCGACACGGCGGGCCTCCCGACGGAGAACGGGTCGCCGCTCTTCAAAGGACGCGTGCCGACGACGAGCGCCGCGGCCGTCGTCGCCCTCGAGCACGCGGGCGCGATCGTCCTCGGGAAGACGGTGACGACGGAGCTCGCCTACTACCAGCCGGGTCCGACGACGAACCCGCACGACCCCGCGCGCACGCCGGGCGGATCGTCGATGGGCTCGGCCGCGGCGGTCGCCGCCGGGATCGTGCCCGGGGCGATCGGCTCGCAGACGAACGGGTCGGTCATCCGGCCCGCCGCCTTCTGCGGCGTGGTCGGGGTCAAGCCGACGCACGCGCGGATACCGCTCGAGGGCGTCATGCGCTTCGCCCCGACGCTGGACCACGCGGGAGCGTTCGCGACGACGGTGGAAGGAGCAGCGCTGCTTTGCGCCGCCGCGGCCGGCGAGCCGCTGTCGCGGTGGTGGAGGGGCATCCCCAGCGAGCCGCCGCGCTTCGCCGCCGTGCGCACGAAGGACTGGGACAAGGCGAGCGACGCGATGAAGGCGCGGTTCCAGGAGGCGATCGACGCGCTCGCGATGGCGGGCCGTCCGATCGAGTGGCCGGCGCTGCCCGCGGGCGTCGACGAGGCGGTGCCCGTGCTCGCGCGGATCATGCGCTATGAGGGCGCGCGGAACATCGGTCGCGTCGCGATGAAGAGGCCCGAGCTCGTCAGCGAGGTCGCGCGCGCGCTCTTCGAGGAGGGCGGGCGGATCGGCGACGAGCAGCACGAGAGCGACCTCCGCGAGCGCGAACGCCTCATCGCCGCGTTCGAGCTCCCGGCGTCGCGGTACGACGCGATCCTCACGCCGTCGGCGCCGGACGAGGCGCCGACGCCCGAGACGACGGGCGATCCGATCTTCTGCTCGCGCTGGTCGCTCCTCGGCGTGCCGGCGGTCACGATCCCCGTCGGCCGCGGCCCCGCGGGGCTCCCGCTCGGGCTGCAGCTCGTCGGCGCTCCGGACGACGACGCGCGCCTGCTCGGCGCGGCCGCGTGGGCACAGCGGGTCGTCGGCGCCGCGTGAGGAGCGGGCGCGTCATCCGCGGTCGCCCGCGGGAGCGAACGCGATGAGATCGGTGCGGCTGAGCGTCACGGCCTTCGGCCGGAGCGGAGCATTGTCGAGGTTCGGGAAGCCCGGCTGGTGGAGGAGCTGCCAGCGGGCGAGCGCGGTCCCGAACGGATGCTTCGACGAGATGCCGTCGTCCGCGACGACGACCGTGAGGCCGCGCGCGCACGCGCCCATCGCCGTGTACAGGATCGAGCCGTTCGCGTTCGTCCCGCACAGGACGGCGACATCGCGTCCGATGAGGTGCCGCGCGAGCTCCGTCCCGTGGAACTTGTCGGCGCTCGTGCTCACCACCGGCTCGC
This sequence comes from Chloroflexota bacterium, assembly GCA_021787445.1. GTDB lineage: Bacteria > Chloroflexota > Limnocylindria > P2-11E > P2-11E > JACPOT01. Next base: position 3,268 of record JAJYLV010000121.1, read on the forward strand.
TCGGGCGCGGCGCGAGCCCGGGCAGCACGGCCTGACCCGGGCTGCGGCCGGTCGAGAAGACAACAGCGGCGCCCGCGTCGCGGGCACGGTCGAGAAGCGCGCGCACGCGCGGGATGGTCTCGAGGCACGCCGCGACCGTCCCGGCGAGGAGGTCGGTGAGGTCGAGCGCGAGGACCGCGGTCCGCGCCGGATCGAGGGTCACCGGGACCGGCTCCGGGATCGCGGGAACGGCGAAGGCGGCCTGCACGCTGCGGCAGCGTACGCCGTTCCGGTGCGCCACCATGGTCGGCGCATGGCCGAGGTCGTCCCCTTCCACGGACTCCGCTACGACGAACGTACGGCCGGCGATCTCTCGGATCTGATCTGCCCGCCCTACGACGTCATCGGCGACGCCGAGCGCGAGGCTCTGCTCGCCCGCAGCCCCTACAACTTCGTGCGCATCGAGCACGCCAAGAGCGAGCTCGGCGACGACGAGACGAACGACAAGTACACGCGCGCGAAGGCCGCGATCGACGAGTGGACGGAGAGAGGCGTGCTCGGACGGGACCGCGCGGCCGCCTTCTACCTCTACGACCACCACTTCGAGCTCGGCGGGCAGCACCTGCGTCGGCGCGGCCTCTTCGCCGCACTGCGCCTCTACGAGATGAGCCGCGGCGTCGTCCGGCCGCACGAGCAGACGATCCCCAAGGACAAGAGCGACCGCCTGCGGCTGCTCGCGACCACGCAGGTGAACACGAGCCCGATCTTCGGGATGTTCGAGGACGCGCGCGGGCACGTCGCCGCCATGATCGAGGAGTGGATGACGCAGGGGATCGCGCGGCATCTTGCCGAGGCGCAGGTCGGGAGCGAGCGACACGAGCTGTGGGCCGTCGACGACGCGGCGGCGATCGCGAGTCTGCAGCGCGAGCTCGAGGACGCGCGGATCTACCTCGCGGACGGGCACCACCGCTACGAGGTGGCGCTCGAGCATCTGAACGAGATCGAGGCGAAGGGTGCTGGGACGCAGCGGGACGGAGCCGGCCACGTCCTCGCATACCTCTGCGCGCTCGACGATCCGGGGCTGCGCATCCTCGCGACGCACCGGATCGTGACCGGGGCACGCGCCGCGGTCGACGCGGCCGTCGCGCGGTCATTCAACGCCGCGCCGATCGACCGAGGCGCGCTCGGCGACACGCGGCCGGGGATCGTCCTCGTGCGCGACGGGGCGTTCACGCGGCTCGAGCCGAAGCCCGGTGGCGACCTGTCGTCGCTGTCGGAGACGTGGCGGTCGCTGCCGGTCGCGCAGGCCGAGGCGCTCCTCATCGAGCCGGCGCGCCGTGCCGGCGGCGCGGTGCGCTACGAGCACGACACCGACCGCGCGATCGACGCCGCCACGAGCGGGACCGACACGATCCTCATCCGTGCCGTCGACGCGATGACGCTGAAGACGGTCGCCGACGAGTGGGAGCGGCTGCCGCCGAAGACGACGTACTTCTACCCGAAGGTGCCGGCGGGATTGGCGGCTCGCCCGCTGCGAGGCCGATAGCGCGCACGTTCGGCGGGGAGGGAGGGATTCGAACCCTCGGTAGAGGAATAACCCCCTACAACGGTTTAGCAAACCGCCGCACTAGGCCTCTATGCGACCTCCCCGGGCGGAGCCGGGCCCGTGGACCCGATCATTCTACCGGCGCCGATCGTCGAGCGGAACGGTCCGTAGCATCGTCGGGGTGAGCGACGGGCGGATCCTCGCCATCGACATCGGCGCGGGAACGATGGACGTCCTCGTCTGGGACCCGGAGCAGACGATGGAGAACGCCGTCCAGCTCGTGCTCCCCTCCGCGACGGCGGTCATCGGACGCCGCATCGAGAGCGCCCGCGCGGACGGCAAAGCGGTGTTCCTCAGCGGCAACCTCATGGGCGGCTACCACACCTCGATCGCCGTGTGGCGCCATCTCGACGCCAGGCTCCCCGTCTACGCGACGCCGAAGGCGGCCGGCACGATCCACGACGACCTCGACCTCCTCCGCCGCAAGGGCGTGCGCATCGCCGACGACGCTCCACCGGACGCCGTGCGCATCGAGCTCCACGACATCGAGCTCGACCGCCTCGCGCGCACGCTCGGCGCGTACGACGTGTCGCTGCCGGCGACGATCGCAGTCGCGGCCCAGGATCACGGCTTCTCCCCCACGCGCTCGAACCGCCTCTTCCGCTTCGAGCACTGGCAGCGCACCCTCACGCCCGGCTCGACGCTCGTCGACCACGTGTGGCGCGCTCCGCCGCCGTACATGACGCGCCTCGTCGCGATCCAGGAGGACGTTCCCGGCGCGA
>JAJYLV010000122.1 GCA_021787445.1 Chloroflexota bacterium
AGGCTCGGCCCCATCCAGCGCGCGACCTCGTCGGCGCGCGCGGACGCGAGCGGCTCGAGCTTCACGATGTAGCGGACGAGGGCGAGGCCGAACAGCTGGCTCGCGACGAGGCCGGCGCGGCGCTCCGCCCGGTCGAGCCGCAGGGACGCGACGAGCGTGCCGAGGATCTCGTGCGCGAAGAACTCGCGCATCATCGCGCTCGCGTCCTCGCTCGAGACGACCGAGCGGACCAGGCCGACGAGCGGTCGGCCCTCCGGCGAGTCCCACATCGAGACGAACGTCCGCACGATGCGCTCGCCGAGGCCGTCGACCCCGCCGGCCATGATCGGCCTGACCACCGTCATCGGGTCGAAGGGCAGGGCCATCGCGGCGACGAACAGGTCGTGCTTCGACCCGAAGAAGTGCTGGACGAGCTTCGGGTCGACGCGCGCCGACCGCGCGACGGCGCGGATCGTCGTGTGGTCGTAGCCCTGCCGCGAGAAATGGGCGCGCGCCGCGGCGAGGATCCTCGCGCGCGTCGTCGTCGGCCCGGGCCGGCGGCCTGTCCGCGGCACGTGGTCTACGCCGCTCCTCTGCGCAGGGTGGGGCCCGCGAGCGCGATGGCGACCACGACGAACAGCGCGCCGGCGCCGAGGTCCACGCGCACGCCGCCGTCCGCCCCCATGCCGGCGCGTAATTCTACATCTGTGGACTTACGCGGGCTATTGCGAGGGGATCGTCCAGTCCTGGTACACGGGGTGGATCCAGGTCTGGCCGGGCGCGAGGTACACCCTCTCGCCGACCGTCGTGTAGAAGTGGAACGGGTCGTAGATCGAGTCCCGCGCCCACACGCCGTCGAGCCGCTGCCCGTCGCGGAAGATCGTCGCGCGGCCCGTCCCCACGAGGTTCATGTCGAGCCCCCTCGAGCCGAAGATGTCCTCGATGATGTTCGTCTCCCAGATGTCGGTGTGGATGACGACGACGTTCGCCGCGGCGATGGGGACGCCGTTCGCGGCGTCGACCTCGCGCTGCATCCCGGTCGCGCTGTCCTGGTAGCGCGCGTACGTCCGCGTCGTCGGGTCGTACACGTAGCGGACCGTCCACCCGGCCCTGTAGGGGATCGTGATCGTCGTCGCCGGCACGCTCGCCTCGAACCCGCCCGCGGTGGGGGAGCTGATGCCCTGCCCCAGGAAGTCCCAGTGCGGGATCGAGACCGGGTCTCCGCCGCCCGGCATGGCGTTGAGCGCGGCGCGCAGCGCCTGGGACGAGGTGAACATGTTGTACGGGCCGGGGCGCGAGGAGACGCGGTAGTAGGGGGCCGCCACGTAGTTCGCGTTCATGTCGTAGAAGGCGCCGACCGCCGCGTCGTTCTTGATCGCCTGCGTCTCCTCGATCGTGGCGCCGGAGTAGACGAGCGCGCCGCGCACCATCGGGGTGATGTAGCGGTCCGAGAGGCGCGCCGAGCGGACGTTGCCGATCGTCCCGGGGTCCTCGCGCTGGAAGATGGCGTCGAGGCGCGTCACGTTGCCCTCGACGAGCATCTCGAAGACCATGTCCGCCTGGCTGATGCCGTAGTGCGGACGCGCCTGCTGCGCGTTGTCGATGCGGACGGCGAGAGCGCGGCGCGCCGGATCGTTGGGGCTGGCGCTGAACGGGAGCCCGCTGAGCGGCCAGCACTCGCCGCAGCCGAGCGAGACCTCGGAGGGCGGCGTCACCCACGTGTCGCTCGTGAAGGTCAGCGAGGCGCCGTTCGACAGGAGCATGTCCGCGTGTGTCGTGCCGTCGGCGCGGGCCTCGAGCGTCGCGAGGTCCGTCTTGTGGTCGCCGTTCCAGTCGCCGGCGAGGAGCGTCGTCGCGCTCCAGTCGAGCGTGCCGGGCGGGAGGTAGGCGATCCCGCCGCTGCCGCCGACCGGCTGCAGCCCCGCCGCGCCGCTGAACAGCTGCACGCGCTCGGAGCCGTCGGGGTACGAGTACAGCGACACCAGGTCGCTCTTGCCGTCGCCGTCGATGTCGCCGGCGACGACCTTCATTTTGCTGATGTCGTACTGCCCCTCGCCGGAGTCGTAGAGGCCGCTCCACCCGTTCACCGGGACGAGGCCCGCCGGGCTCGGGTCGAAGAGGTGGATGCGGATGCGGTCGTTCGGGTACTGGTAGACGGCGGCGACCTGGTCGAAGCCGCTCGTGCGCGTGAAGCGCCCGACAGCGAAGCGCGCGCGCGAGGTGTCGTACTGGCCGACCCCCGAGTCGTAGACGCCGGCGTTGCCGGTGTAGACGAACTTCGTCCCGTCCGACTCGAGGTAGTGGATGCGCATCTCGTCGTTCGGGTACTGATAGACGAGGAGGATCCCCTGGTGCCCGCTGGCGGAGAAGTCGCCCCCGAGCATCGCCGCGACGCGGTCGAACGCGTAGCCCGAGCTCTGCCACCACGCGCCCAGGTACTGGAAGCTCGAGCCGGTCGAGCGGAAGACGAGCAGACGCACGGCGGTGGGACCGTCCTTGTAGAGGACGACGATGTCGTCCTTGCCGTCGCCGTCCACGTCGACGGCCACGGCCTTCGCGCGCGAGACGTCGAACGAGCCCGGCCCCCAGATCGTCCACTGCTCCTTGGTGAACGTGTCGGTCGTCCCGGTGCGGTCGAGGACGTCGATCCGGAGGGAGCCGTCGTCGGTGAGGTCGTAGAGGGAGGCGATCTGGTCGTGCCCGACGCCCCTGAAGTCGCCGGCGACGGTGAGGCCCTGGCCGAGCGACATGGCGGCGGCGGGGGGCATCCCGGCGGGAAGGACGACGGTGAGCGTGAGGACCGCGGCGACCGTCGCCGCGAGCGAGCGCGCGAGAGCTCCCTTCCTCACCGTGCTACCGAACGCTACAGGCGCCCCCGCGTGACGACCAGGGGTGCTAGTGGGAGGCGATGACCCAGTCGGGGTAGACGAAGTGGATCCAGCTCTGGCCCGGATCGAGGAGGATCTGCGTGCCCGACTTGTCGTAGAAGGTGAACTGGTCGAGGACGCCGTCGCGCTTCCACGTCCCGTCGACGCGCCGGCCGTCGCGGAAGATCTCCGCGGCGCCCCCGCCGGTCATCCGGTAGTCGAGCCCCTTCGAGCCGTAGATGTCCTCGATGACGCTCGTCTCCCAGATGTTCGTGTGCATCACGATCACGTTGCGCGCGAGGATCGGCACGTTCCCGTCCAGGTCCACCGTGCGTGTGCCCGCCTGCGTCCGGTCGTAGCCCTGCGCCGAGGGGTCGTAGGTGAAGGTGGCCGGATCGCGCTCGAACGGGATCGTGACCGTCGTCGCCTCCACGCTCGTTCCGAATCCGCCGGCCGTCGGCTCGTGGTCGAGCGACGGGAGGAAGGCGAGCGGCGGGACGTCGACGGGAGCGCTCCCGCCGAGCGGGACCGCGACCTGCCGCGCGACGGCGAGGTCGGCGAACATGTTGTTCGGCGTCGGCCGCCCGCTCACGCGGTAGTACGGCGCGGCGACGCGGTCGGCGTCGACCGTGATCATGTTCCCCTCGCTCATCGACAGCGTCGCCCCGTCCTTCTCTTCCCGGGTCGCGCCCGAGGCGACGAGGATGCCGCGCAGGAGCTGCGTGATGTGGAGGTCGCTCCAGCGGTAGCTGCGGACGGGGCCGACCGCCTTCGGCTGCTGCGACTGGTAGATCGCGGCGAAGCGCGTGACCCCGCCTTCGACGATCATCTCGAAGACGAGGTCGGCCTTCGAGAGCCCGACCTGCGGACGCGCCGCGGGGTCGTTCGGGATCCGCACGTTGAGCGGCCGGATCTGGATCGCGGCGGCGTTCGGCGCGGGCAGGCCGGTGAGGGGCCACACGACCGGTCGGGGTGAGGGCGTCGGCGATGGCGACGGCGTGGTCGACGGGGCCGTGGACGGCAGAGAGAAGGCGGCGACGCTCGGCGCGGGGCTGGTCGGGGAGGGGCTCGAGGGCGTGATCGTTCCCACCCCGCACGCCGATGAGACGAGCGACAAGAGCAGGAGCGCGATGCCCATCGTCGAGAGCACACCGCGCCGCCGATCCGTCACGAACGCGGACGACCGTACCACACGACGACGCCTCGTCCGAGCCCCGAGCGAGCGCGCGGACGGCTGTCAGCGCGTCGTTACCTGTGCAGCGCCGCCTTCACCATCGCGGGGATCTCGCTCGGCGCGTTGGCGACGGGGATGCCCGCGTCCTCGAACGCCTTCACCTTCGACTCCGCGGTGCCTGAATTCCCCGAGACGATCGCGCCGGCGTGGCCCATGCGCTTGCCCGGCGGCGCCGAGCGTCCGGCGATGAACGCGACCGCCGGCTTCTTGGCGAACGCGCGCATGTACTCGGCCGCCTTCTCCTCCGCGCTGCCGCCGATCTCGCCGACGACGACGATCGCCTCCGTCGCCGGGTCCTCGTTGAGCAGGCGCACCGCGTCGGGCGTCGGCAGGCCGATGATCGGGTCGCCGCCGATCCCGAGGCACGTCGACTGTCCGAGCCCGGCCCGCGTGAGGAGGTCGGCGATCTCGTAGGTGAGAGTGCCGCTGCGGGAGACGAAGCCGATCGCGCCCTCCGAGAAGTTCTCGGCGGGCATGATCCCCATCTTGCACGCGCCCGGGCTGATGGCGCCGGGGCAGTTGGGGCCGATGAGCGTCGTCGCGGGCGCCTCGGCGAGGACGGCCGCGACGGTGAGCATGTCGTGCACGGGGATGCCCTCGGTGATGCAGACGACGAGGCCGAGCTCCGCGTCGATCGCCTCGAGGATCGCGTCGGCGGCCCCGCTCGCGGGGACGAAGATGAGCGACGCGTTCGCGCCAGTCGCGTCGACCGCGGCCGCGAGCGTGTCGAACATCGGGATGCCGTCGCGCTCCGTCCCGCCGGATCCCGGGCTCGTGCCGCCGACGACCTGGGTGCCGTACTCCTTCATGCGCGCGGCGTGGAAGCGGCCCTCGCGGCCGAGGCCCTGGACGACGACCTTCGTGTCGCGGCCGAGCAGCACGCTCACTTCTTCTTCGCCGCCGCCTCGCCGGTCCCGGCGCGGCTCTCGCGCGCGAGGCGCACCGCCTCCGCCGCGGCGTCGTCCATCGTGTCGCGCGAGACGAGCGGCGCGCCCTGGAGGACCGCGCGTCCCGCCTCGGCTTCCGTTCCCGAGAGGCGGATGACGAGCGGCACGCGCGGCGGGCGCTCCTTCATGACGGCGATGATCCCGCGTGCGACCTCGTCGCCGCGCGTGATCCCGCCGAAGATGTTGATGAGGACGCTGCGCACCCGCGCGTTCGACAGGACGATCTCGAGCGCGGCCTTGACCACCGCCTCCTTGGCGCCGCCGCCGACGTCGAGGAAGTTCGCGGCCTTGCCGCCCGCGAGGCGGACGGCGTCGAGCGTGCTCATGACGAGACCGGCGCCGTTGCCGATGATCCCGACGTCGCCGTCGAGCTG
>JAJYLV010000123.1 GCA_021787445.1 Chloroflexota bacterium
CGAGAGCGCGAGCCAGTCCGTCGGCGCCCAGTAGTCCTGCACCTTCAGGTCGGGCGAGAGCCGGATGACGGCGTTCGAGTAGTCGAAGGCGCCCTGGCTCGCGCCGTTGCCGGTCGCGACGAAGATCCGCCCGCTCCCATCGACGGCGACGCCCGAGGGCGCCCAGATCCCCGCCTCGCGCGGCGTCGGTACCTGGTACGAGACGAGAGCGCCGCCCGCGCCGTCCGCGGAGGCGGCGACGACGGCCCCGTGGTAGTCGCCGCAGTCGCCGAAGAGCCCGCCGTAGGGGACGTACACGCGCCCGTTCGCGAGAGCGAGGGCGCCGCGCTCCTGGTGGACGTGGGGGTCGGCCCCGGGCGCATCGACGGCGCGATGCCAGCGCACCGCGCCGGAGCGCAGGTCGAGCGCGTAGAGCTCGTGATGCGCGGGCTGCTCGAACGCGACGAGGTAGACCGTCCCGGACGCGGGGTCGCCGACCGGGGTCCCGGTGATCCCCGAGACGGGGCGGATGTCGCCGCAGGGGAGCGTGCTCGCGTCGACGGGCTGCCCGAGCTGCACGCGCCACAGCTGCTTCCCGGTCGGCGCGTCGAAGCCGTATACCACGTTGCGCTCGGTCGCGACCACGGCCGTGCCCGCCGCGACGATCGGCTCCGCGTACACGTCGCCGTCGACCGCCGCCTGCCACGCCGTCGACACGCTCCCGAACGACGAGACGTTCGCGCTCGTTCCGTGCCGCGCGGCGTCGCCGTGATACGTCGGCCAGTCGCTTCCGGTGGTCGCCGGCGGCGATCCGCTCGTCGCCGCGGACGGGGTGGGCCGGGGCGAGGACGCGGTCGCGCCCGGCGTCGAGCTTCTCGCGGCGGCAGCCTGCGTCGGAGTCCCGGTGGGCGACGGGGCCGCCTCGGGCGCGCCGCCACGCGCGTACAGCGCGACCCCGACGACGACGACAACGATGGCGGCGGCGACGACGGCGCGAGCGGCGCTGCTCCCGGTCAGCCGGTCCAGTCCAGGACGACCTTGCCGCATTGCCCCGAGCGTACGACCTCGAAGGCCTCGGCGAAGCGCGCGGCGGGGAAGCGGTGGGTGATGACGGGCGCGATGTCGAGGCCGCTCTGCAGCATGACGCCCATGCGGTACCAGGTCTCGAACATCTCGCGCCCGTAGATCCCCTTGATGACGAGCCCGCGGAAGATGACCGTCGTGAGGTCGAGCGCGATCTCACGGTCGGGGATCCCGAGGAGGGCGATGCGACCCCCGTGATTCATCGTGTCGAGCATCGAGCGCAGCGCCTCGGGGTTCCCCGACATCTCGAGCCCGACGTCGTAACCCTCCTGCATGCCGAGCTCGCGCATGACGTCGCGCAGCGTCGTCGCGGTCGGATCGACCGCGATCGTCGCGCCCATCCGCCGCGCGAGCGCGAGACGGTAGTGGTTGACGTCGGTGACGACGACGTAGCGCGCGCCGACGAAGCGCGAGACGGCGGCGGCCATGACGCCGATGGGGCCCGCGCCGGTGATGAGGACGTCCTCGCCGACGAGGTCGAACGAGAGCGCGCTGTGGACGGCGTTGCCGAGCGGGTCGAGGCAGCTCCCGATCTCGTCGGGCATCCCCGGCGGCATGACGTACGCGTTCACCGCGGGGACGGCGACGTAGTCGGCGAACGCGCCCGGCCGCTGCACGCCGATCCCGACGGCGTTGCGGCAGAGGTGGCGCCGGCCGGCGCGGCAGTTGCGGCAGTGGCCGCACGTCACGTGGCCCTCGACGGCGACGCGCGCGCCGACGGCGAAGCCGCTCACCTCGCTCCCGACCTCGGCGATCTCGCCCTCGAACTCGTGTCCGACGATGAGCGGGGGATGGATCGTCTGCTGCGCCCAGTGGTCCCAGTTCCAGATGTGCAGGTCCGTGCCGCAGATGGACGTGTAGCGGACGCGGACGAGGAGGTCGTTCGGCCCGATCGTCGGACGCTCGACCTCCTCGAGGCGGAGGCCCGGCTCGGGGCCCGTCTTGACGATCGCCCTCACGGGATGACCCCGAGCGCGCGCCCGACATCGGCGAACGCCGCGACCGCACGGTCGACCTGCTCCGGCGAGTGCGCCGCCGACAGCTGCACGCGGATGCGCGCCTGGCCCTTCGGCACGACGGGGTACGAGAACGCGATGACGTAGATGCCGCGCGCGAGGAGCTCGTCGGCCATGCGTGTCGCGAGCACGGCGTCGCCGAGCATCACGGGGACGATGGGGTGCTCGCCGGGGACGAGCCGGAATCCGCTCCGCGTCATGCCGTCGCGGAAGCGACGCGCGTTCGCGAAGAGGCGGTCGCGCAGGTCGCTCGCCGACTCCAGGAGGTCGAGGACGGCGACCGACGTCGCGGCGATGGCGGGCATGAGCGTGTTCGAGAAGAGGTACGGCCGCGAGCGCTGGCGGAGGTAGTCCACGATCTCCCTCCGCCCGCTGGTGTAGCCGCCGGAGGCGCCTCCGAGCGCCTTTCCCAGGGTCCCGGTGAGCAGGTCGACCCGGCCCATCACCCCGGCGTGCTCGGGCGAGCCGCGCCCGTGCGCGCCCATGAACCCGACCGCGTGCGAGTCGTCGACCATGACGAGCGCTCCGTAGCGGTCGGCGAGGTCGCAGATGCCGCGCAGGTCCGCGACGATGCCGTCCATCGAGAAGACGCCGTCCGTCGCGACGACCCGGTAGCGGCACGAGGAGGCCGCCTTCAGCTGCGCCTCGAGGTCCGCCATGTCGTTGTTCGCATAGCGAAGGCGCTGCGCCTTCGAGAGGCGGACGCCGTCGATGATGCTCGCGTGATTGAGGGCGTCGCTGATGATGACGTCGTCCTCGGTGAAGAGGTTCTCGAAGAGGCCGCCGTTCGCGTCGAAGCACGAGCCGTAGAGGATCGTCGCCTCCGTCCCGAGGAACCGCGTGAGGCGCGCCTCGAGCTCGCCGTGGATCGTCTGCGTCCCGCAGATGAAGCGCACCGACGACATGCCGTAACCCCAGCGGTCGAGCGCGGCGTGCGCCGCCGCGACGATGCGCGGATCGTCCGAGAGGCCGAGGTAGTTGTTGGCGCAGAAGTTGAGGACCTCTTGCCCCGACGCGAGACGGATGAGCGCGGCCTGGGGCGAGTCGATGACCCGCTCTCGCTTGTAGAGGCCGCTCTCCTCGATGGCCGCGAGCTCCGCGCGGACGTGCTCGAGGAACTTCTCGCGCACCGCCGGCGAGCCTAGCGCATCCTCCAGAGGATCGGCTCGCCGGGGATCTCGCGCACCGTGCCACGCCGCTCGAGGTAGCGCAGATGCGCGAGGGTCTCGGCGAGGGCGAAGCGCTCTTCGTGCGCGCTGCGGAGAACGGGGAAGAGGTCGCGGCAGATCGCGTACGCGGCGCGCTCGCGCCCATCCACGATGTCCACGACCTTCGCGAGGCGCTCGCGGTGATGCTCGAGGAGCTCGTCGATGCGTCCGCCGAGGTCGTCGAAAGGGTCGCCGTGCGCGGGGAGCACGCGCGTCACATCGAGCGCGCGGACCGCGCGGAGCGCGTCGAGGAAGTCGCCGAGCGGATCCTCCCGCGACCAGGGGTAGAGGCTGATGTTCGAAGTGATCCGCGGAAGCACGTGGTCGCCGGCGAACAGGACGCCCGCATCCTCGTCCACGAGACACGCGTGGTAGTCGGTGTGGCCGGGCGTCCAGACGACGCGTAGCGAGCGTCCCCCGAGATCGAGAAGGCTCCCGTTCTCGACCTCGGTGATGGCGCCGAAGGCGTCGACGCGGCGGGCCATCGCCAGCCAGGACTCCTTCATGTCGTCGTCGACCTTCGAGGGCATCCCGTGTTCGAGGAAGAAGCCGTACGCCTGGTCCACGAGGAGCGACCGGTCCTCGCCCCAAAGGACGCGCGCGTTCTGTGCCTCCGGCGAGTGCATGACGAGCTCCGCCCCCGCGCTCTGTAGCGTCCCCGCCATACCCATGTGGTCGGGATGGACGTGCGTGACGAAGACGCGTTGGATGTCCGCGATATCGATCCCCGCGTCGGCGATGCCGTCGCGCAGTACACGCTCGCCCTCCGACGTGTGCAGGCCGGTGTCGACGAGCCCCCACCCGTTCGCCCCTTCGACGAGGTACACGTTCACGATCTTCAGAGCGAGAGGGAGGGGGACCGCGATGCGACGGATACCGGGAGCAACGAGGACGTCGACGGCCACTAACGGACTAGAATGGAGGTTCTCCGGCCCGTTCGTCTAGCGGCCTAGGACGCAGCCCTCTCAAGGCTGAGATCACCGGTTCGAATCCGGTACGGGCTACCAGAGGGGACACTATTCGAACCAGCCCAGGCGAGGAGCTGCGGCAGAGGATCCCGATACACGAACCGCCTGACCTCGCCATTTCCCACGTAGATAGCCTCGAACAGGGCCTGCGTCCAATGCCGGCGGATCCGCTCGCATGTCTCTTTGGCGTAGCTCGCGGCCTTCAAGTACGACTCGCGACAGTTCTCGATCAGCTCCATGCCCAAGTCCGCTGCCGTGCGTGCCTTTTCCAGTTCCGAACGATCCACGGTCAGTCGCTTCCTGACCTCTACTTCTTCCTGGTCCAGCCGGTCCTGTTCGCTCTTCAGAAGCTCGACCGAAATCGCTTTCCGGTAATGGGCTTGAAGGGCCATCTGTCGCTGCGCCTGGATCCGAGCCAGCCGCTTCGTCTGGCGCACGGCTTCCCTCTCTCCACCGATCGCTCTCTTGGTGATCTCTTGTTCCAGCCGCGCTCGTAGTCGTTGGCGCGCGTCTGGACTCAACTGAATACCGGCGTAGAGCGCTTCGACCTGCTGCTCGATACGTTCGACCGGCACGTAAGGCTCGCGACAGTCCGTGCGCCGCTGCCCTCTTCCGAAACAGAAGAAGTACGGGTAGCGGTCGGACCGTCCCTTGGAAACCGTAACGCCGAGGCGCGAACCACAGCTCGCGCAGACCAGCGCGCCCCGCAGGTGGTGGGCGTGCTTTCGCGTCCTGGGTCCGGCCTTGTCGTGAGCCCTTAGGACCTCCTGGACGCGCTCGTAGATCGCTTGCGAAACGAGCGCCGGGTGCTTTCCGGGTACCTCGATCTCGCCCCAGCTGACGATCCCGGCGTAGATCTTGTGCTTCAAGATCTCGGGGAGCTTCGAGAGCGAGAGCGGGGTGCCTCGGCGCGTGCGCAGGCCCCGTTTGGTCATCTCGGTGTGGAGCGCCTTGATGCTCCAATTCCCGGTGGCGTAAAGCTCGAAGGCTTCGCGGACGAAGGGTGCCCGTTCCGGGCCGATCTCGAGGACGGATTCGGCCCGCCGACTGCCCGTGGCCATGTGAAAGTCCCCACCCGTGGCCACGAAGAGTCCCCGCCTCTCCCCTCGTGATCGGCTGAACGCGGGACGTCCCCCGGTCGGCGATG